>NZ_FXUB01000004.1 GCF_900182835.1 Desulfurobacterium pacificum | reverse complement strand
AAGCTTATTCGTGTCCTGTTCGCTATGCTTTCTAAGGGTCAGTGCTTTCAGCATCCTGCTCAGGCTCCGTGTTTAATTTCTGATAGTTGACTCCTCTCAAGTATGCAACCTTGAAAGGATTCTACCAGAAATTTTCTTCTATTAATCTAACCCTGTTAAAAGAAGGTAGGTAGAGTTTTAAAATTTCAGAAAATTCCCTATTTATTCTTTTCTTCCAGCGGTTTAGAGAGATTTCAAATCCTGAGGGTTTCTTTGGTTTAAACAGAAGTTTCATCCCCGCTTCTTGAGGCGTTCTGCCACCTTTCTTCTGGTTGCAGGATATGCAGCAGGTTACTAAGTTTTCCCAGCGCCACTGTCCTCCTCTGCTTTTTGGGATTACGTGGTCTATTGTAATTTCGTTGTCTTTTAGAACTCTGCCGCAGTATGCGCACCTAAAGTTGTCTCTTGTGAATACTGCTCTTCGGGTTGGTGAAATGGTTTGCCAGTGTTTTGAGAGAACAGGTATGCGGATTACTAAGGGAGCTGGATAGGATTTTGAAGGGGAATGAAGGTAGATTGTAGTGTAATGTTCTAAAACTTCGCACCTGTTCAGCAGTTCAAGGAGGAAGGCTTTTTTATGGGAAAATACGGCTACCGGAAGGTATCTGAGGTCAAGCACTAATGTAGGGTGTAGAACCATTCTATTCCCTGATAAGGTTGTTCCATTTTATCATAGAGGGGTTTATATGGAGAGGCTGGTTGAGATTTTGAGGGAGTTTTCTCCTGAGGAGATAAACGAAATAGAGAGGAACGACAGACAGTTTAAAGCTCTTGAAAGGTTGTATGAGCGTTTTAAGGAAAGGGAAGAGGAGTTTTACAGGTTAGTTCTGATTAACGCTCTTATGTCTTATCAGTTGCAGATGAAAGGGGAAGAGTATTGGGAGAAGTTTGCTGAATTCTTCTCTAACAGTAAAGGTATGGAGGATTTTGAGGAGTTTTTGAAGCGTTTTAACAGAAGGTTTTTGTCTGCGAAGCTGAAGAGATTGAAAAAGGCAATTGATTGTGTTTCGCAGATAAAGGTGGAGCAGGTTAGAGACGCTGGACAGTTGGTTGAAGAGCTCGCAAAGTGTATGGGACAGAGGAAGGATAGTAAAACAATAGTGTTTGCTGTTAAGATGTTGAATTACGCTGTAAAAGTGGCGGAAGGTGACGAGCTTGAAGGATTGGAGGAAATCGCTATACCTCTGGATTCTCGTATAGGAAGGATTTCTAAAGATAGAGACTTCTGGAGAAAACTTTCGGAAAAGACGGGGATTCTGCAGATTAAACTTGATGCTATTTTCTGGATTTGTCAGAACGAAGAGCACTTGAAGTCTTTGCCTGAAGAACTACGGATGAAACTTGAGAAAGTAAGAGAGAGGATTTTTGGGTAAATCTGTTCTAAAATTTAGTGCGCAATTTTTTGGGAGGCGGTTAGATGTCTACACTTGCGATTATAGGAACTCAATGGGGCGATGAAGGAAAGGGAAAGATAGTTGATATTCTGTCTGAAAAGGCAGATTACATCGTTCGTTTTCAGGGCGGAAACAACGCAGGACATACGGTTGTTATAGATGGTGTTAAATACGTTCTTCACCTTCTTCCTTCGGGAATTCTGCACGAGGGTAAGAAGTGCGTTTTAGGGAACGGGATGGTTATAGACCTTGAGGGGCTTTTGAATGAAATTGAGTTTGTGAAGAGAGTTGGGAAGGAGGTGGATGGGAGGATTTTTGTTAGTGAGCGTGCGCATTTAATTATGCCTTACCATAAAGAGCTTGATGCTGCATCTGAAAGGCTTAAGGGGAACAGTTCTATAGGAACTACCTTGAAGGGAATAGGACCTGCTTACAGAGATAAGGCGGGAAGGGTTGGTATAAGGATAGCTGACCTGCGAGATGAGGAAAATTTTAAAGAGAAGTTGAAATGGAATTTGAGAGAGAAGGAACTTACGCTCAAGCACGTTTACGGTTATGATGTTTCTTTCAATTTTGATGAGATTTACTCTCACGTAATGAGAACTTATGAGAAAGTGGAATCTTTCGTTTGTGATACTGTTACCCTTCTTAATAAGGCTATAGATAGAGGGGATAACGTTCTCTTTGAAGGGGCACAGGCGACGTTACTTGATATAGACGTTGGAACTTATCCTTTTGTTACTTCGTCTAATTCGTCCTCTCTTGGAATTTCATCCGGGGCAGGTATAAGTCCAAAGAAGGTAGATAAAATTTACGGAATTGCGAAGGCTTACACCACAAGGGTTGGTGGTGGTCCTTTTCCCACAGAGCTAAAGGATAGTATGGGTGAGCTTTTGAGGGCGAGAGGGCACGAATACGGCGCTACAACAGGAAGACCTCGAAGGTGCGGATGGCTTGACCTTTTCGCCTTAAAGTTTTCAAAGATGGTTAACGACCTTGACGGGCTTATTGTTACAAAGCTTGACGTCTTGGATGAATTTTCAGAGATAAAGGTTTGTGTTGGTTATGAGATTGATGGTGAGGTGATGGATTCATTCCCTTCAACGGCTAAAGAGCTTTCAAAAGTTAAGCCGATTTATGAGACGCTGCCGGGCTGGAAGGAGAAGACCACGCACATAAATAGATATGAGGATTTGCCTGAAAACGCGAGAAGGTTTATAGAGTTTATAGCCGACTACCTTGAAGTTGAGATACCTATGATTTCTACAGGTCCTCAGAGAAACGAAACTATAGAGGTTTGCAAAATCTGGTAGTAAGTGATAAATTTGCCTCTCGCAGTTTCTCTATTTACAGGAGGTAGAAATGGCAAGGTGTGAAATATGCGGAAAGACTACGATTTTTATTAACAAGGTGAGCCACTCCCACAGAGTAACGAGCAAAAGACAGAAGGCAAACCTTCAAAAAGTGAGAGCTATCGTTAACGGAGAGAAAAAGAGAATCTGGGTTTGCACCAAGTGTCTTAAAGCCGGAAAGGTTCAAAAGGCTATATAAGGGGGGATTTCCTTCTCCCCTTTACGAAAAACCTTTGTATCAACTCTCTCCTTTTTGAAGGAGATACGGCGCACGGCGTAAGCCGTTGAAAAGAAAAACCTACAGAATAGATTATAAGCTGTGGAACAGGTAAAAGCCGAAAAGATAAGAAACACCTTAAAGCAAACGAGAGAAAAGAGAAAACACCAAGTTCCCCGTGTCTATCAGGTCAAACTTCAAAACCTGTCTGCAAGAGACAGAGAAACGTTAGACAGTTTATTCCTTGAAGCGAAATGGTTATACAACTATGTAATTGCGGACATAGAAAACAGACTAACGCCAGATGTCTGGAAGCTCAAAGAAGTAGAAGTAAAAACGCCAGAAGGATTTGAGAAGCGGGAAATAAAACAGCTATCCTCACAAATGAGACAGGGAATAGTAGAAAGAATAAGAAGAAACCTCACTTCCCTCAAAAAAGCAAAAGAGAAAGGAATTAAGGTAGGAAAGCTCTCATTCAAAAGCGAAGTAAGAAGCATACCATTAAAACAGTATGGAATAACCTATAAAATCTCAAAAGACAAAAACAGAGTAAAAATACAGGGAATAGGAAAGAAGTTCAGAGTATTGGGACTTCACCAGATACCTGAAGATGCAGAACTTGCAGAAGCACACCTTATAAAGAAACCCTCTGGATACTACCTACACATAGTTTGCTACCTGCCGAAAGAAAAGGTTATGAGAGAAATCAAAGAAAAGCAGGTAAACCAACCCATCGGAATAGATTTAGGCGTTAAACACCAGCTAACCCTATCAAACGGAGAGAAAATAAGCTGGTATATACCCGAAACAAAGAGGCTCATAAGACTTCAAAAATCCTTATCCCGAAAGAAGAAAGGAAGCAGGAACTACTGGAAAACAAAACAGCTAATCAGAAGAGAATGGGAATACATCAACAACAAGAGGAAAGACGTTCAGAACAAAGCAGTAAGCCACCTTAAAAGATTCTCATTTATAGCAATTCAGGACGATTCAATCAAAAGCTGGAAAGAGGGGTATTTTGGAAAGCAAATACAGAACACAGGGATAGGAGGAATAATTGCAAGGCTGAGAACCCTTGCGACTCTTATTCCCGTGTTCTTTGTGGATAGATATGAACCTACCACTCAAACCTGTTCTTTCTGCGGGCATAAGCAGAAAATCTCTCTATCAGAGAGGACTTTCAAGTGTCAAAACTGTGGTAGAGAAATAGACAGGGACGTGAACTCTGCAAGGAACATACTCAAAACAGTGTTAGAACGGTTGGCAGACCCGTTAAAGTCTGCCCTACCCGTGGACTGCGGGGAAGTTAAGCCTGTGGAGTGGGCGTTAAGCCTACGATGAAGCAGGAAGCTCCTTACTTTAGTGAGGGGAGGAAGTCACGCTAATGAGTTAAGTATATCTGAAACTTCTTTTCCAACTAAATTTACGCTTGAGCTGTTAATTCCTTTTGCTAAATACCTTATAAATCCATATTTGTCTATTATTACCAGGGAAGGAATTTCTAATTTATCAAGTTTGCTCTTAAACTGTTTGTAAACGTAGCTGTCTGCTGTTAGGTGTATTTTGTTCAACCCCATCTCTCTCTTGAACCTTTTGAGAACGGCGAAGTCGGCGTCGTTAACGTCAATGACAATCACCGTTGTGTCTTTCTCTTTCTGGGCAACCTGTTTCAGCTGATATATAAGAGATTCCGATACTGGTGAATAAACGTTGTTGACAAAGGCAATTACTACTTTTTTACCGTTCAGGTCGGCAAGGGAAATCTTCTTTAAATCTGCCGTTCTTACCGTGAAATCGGGGGCTAACAGCTTTCGGACTTCTACTTTGTAAGGTTTCATATTCTTCTTTTTCGGCGCTATTTTAGGGACGGGAACGTTTTTTGGCATTTCTCTTCTTTTGGGCAGGTGTTTGGGAATGAGGATATACCAGTCTGCCTGTGCTGTTGAGAAACAAATGAGTATAATCAAAAGGGATAGCCTTAAGATACCCAAGATTTAAGAACCTCCTCCGGCTTTTCGCTTCTCATTAGCGTTTCTCCTATTAGAAAGGCATCAACGCCTGTGTTTTTCAATTTGATTATATCTTCTTTACCTTTAATTCCGCTTTCGCTTACCAAAATTTTGTTTTCAGATTTTATGAGGGGTAAGAGTTTTAGCGTTGTTTCAAGTGAAACGTTAAAGGTTTTCAGGTCTCTGTTGTTTACGCCGATTATTTCAGCTCCGCACTTTAGAGCTTTCTCTACTTCTTCTTCTGAGTGGGTTTCTACTAAAGGTTCCATTCCTAATTCTCTTCCTAAGTCTATAAAGTCCTTTAGCTGGCTTTCGTCTAATATTGCGGCAATTAGTAGAAAAGAAGATGCGCCTAAAGCCTTTGCGCCGTATATCTGAAATTCATCTATTATGAAGTCCTTTCTTAAAACGGGAAGATTTACAGCTTCTGCTACCTGGCGCAGGTAAAAGGGGGAACCCTGAAAAAACTTTTTATCAGTTAAGACAGAAATAGCTTTTGCCCCTCCTTTTTCGTAACTCTTGGCTATCTCTACCGGATCAAAGTTTTCTTTTATTATCCCTTTTGAGGGAGAAGCTTTTTTGACTTCAGCTATGATGTTTATTCCTTCTCCGGAAATTGCCTTTTTAAAATCAAAGGGAACGTTCATTTTTTCTGCTTCTTCGCGCAAAACGTTGAGGTTAAACTTCTTTTTCTGTTCTTCTATTTCTATTTTTTTGTATTCAACGATTCTTTCCAGTATGTTCATTTTTTCTTCCTCTTTCTGTTTCTTATTTGTTCTGCCTTTCCTTCAAGGTTGAGCTGTTTCGCCCTTGCTATTGCGAGGGTGTTTTCTGGAACGTCTTTTGTTATCACAGAACCGGCGGCTGTTATTGAGTTGTCTCCTACTTTTACAGGTGCTACAAACAAAGTGTTGCTTCCCACAAATACGTTTCTGCCGATTTCTGTTCGCCACTTGTTGAAGCCGTCGTAGTTGCAGGTGATTGTTCCTGCGCCGACGTTTGTATTTTCTCCTACGTGGCAGTCTCCTAAATAAGAAAGGTGGTTTGCTTTTACGCCTTTTTCAAGGTGGGCGTTTTTCGTTTCAACGAACGTTCCTACTTTTGCGCCTTCTTCGAGAACTGTTCCTGGGCGGAGTTTTGCGAAAGGTCCTGCACAAGAGCCTTCTTTTAAGATGCTTCCTTTTATCCAGCAGTGTGATTCAACTTCAACGTTGTTCTCCAGGACAGAGTCTTCTATTTCTGTGAATGCTCCAATGCGGCAGTTTTCGCCTATTTTCGTTTTTCCTTTTATGTAAACGGGTGCAAAGATTTCTGTATCCTTTCCTATTTCAACTTCCGGTTCTATGTAGGCAGAGTGGGGGTTGTGAATTGTTACGCCTTTGAGCTGTAACTCTTTTACGATTCTTTCTTTCATTATCTCTTCGGCTTTTGAAAGCTCGTGGCGGTTGTTTACTCCCATAACTGATTCAAAATCTTCTGTAAAGACGGGAACGATGGAATAGCCTTTCTTTTTGAACACTTTAAGGACATCGGGCAAGTAGTATTCCTTCTGGGCGTTGTTGTTATCTATTTCTTTGAGGGCTGAAAAGAGTTTTTGTGCGTCAAAAGCGTAAATGCCGGTGTTTATCTCTTTAATTTCTTTTTCTTCTGGCGTTGCGTCTTTTTCTTCAACGATTTTGAGGATTTCTCCGCCGTCTCTGATTACCCTACCGTATCCTGTTGGGTTTTCCGTTCTTGAAGTGAGGACTGCCATGTCCCCTTCTGTTTCGGCTAACGCTTTTATGTCTTCGGCGTTTATGAGGGGCGTGTCGCCGTTTATGACTACAACTTTTCCTTTGTAGTTTTTGAGAAGTTCCTCTGCGCACATTACGGCGTGGCCGGTACCGAGTTGCTCTTTTTGATAGACCGTTTTAACTCCGGGGAAGTTTTCTTTTAAGAACTCTTCTACCAACTCTTTTTTGTGTCCTACTACTGTGACGATTTCTTCTGCACCGCTCCTTAAAGCTGCCTTTATGACGAACCAGAGTATTGGCTTTCCTAATATTTTGTGAAGAACTTTTGGTAGTTCTGATTTAAAGCGCGTTCCCTTTCCTGCTGCTAAAATGATTACTTTAAATCCCATCGCTTCTCCTACTTTACTTTTTTGAATACAGCCTGGGTAAACGATAGATAGTCTTTTATTATCTCTGCGTGGTCAAATACGATTTTTTCAAAGGGTATTTCGCTGTAGGAGAATATTTTAGCTGTTTTTGCGTCGTCTGAGCCTTTGGGTTCTCCTCTTGCCACGCATTCAAAAACTACTGAGACAGTATGTCTGCGGGGGTCTCTTTTTGGGTCTGAATAGACTCTAAACTGGCGGATTATTACGACGTCAAGACCTGTTTCTTCTTTCATCTCTCTTATTACGGCGTGTTCTACTGTTTCTCCAACGTCAACGAAACCGCCGGGAAGGGCAAGACCTACCGGCGGATACTTTCTCTTTATGAGGACGATGCCTTTCCAGTTTCCGTTTTCGTCCTGAACGTTGATTATTCCGTCAACCGTTAAAAGGGGCGTTTCGGGGTTAAACATTTTAGTCTCCTCCGAAGATTCCTTGAAGCATTCTTTCCATAAGGTTTTTTTCCTGCTGTTTTTCTGCTTCCTTTCTGAGGTCAAAGTTTTTGCCTTTTGCATCTACTAAAACGGCGCTGACGCTTCCTATGGCTACCTGGGCTTCTATTTTTATGGGGATGTGGCGTTTATCTGCGGTAAACCAAAAAACGACTTTACCGGTTCTTTTAAAAGCGCCTTCTGGCGAGAGATTGTTTGAGGGGATTACCTTGTAGGCTTCTAACTTTCCCATTAGCGTGTCAATTTTCTGCTTGGCGACGACTTTGAAGCTTACGTTCTGGAACTTTCCGCCGGCAAAGAGCGGAAAGATGGTTTCTTCGCCGACTTTGAATATGCCGTATTTGCGGAAGAAGAATGTGGCGGTTACAAGGTCTTCAAAGGGTTTGACGGGGATTTTTATGAGCTTTTTCTGGATTTTGCCGGTGGTGGGGTGGATTTTCTCGTAGGTGACTGTTCCGTTATCAAGGTCGTAGATGTAAACTTTTTTCCTTATGTAGTGTCCTTCTTTCTGAACGATAACTGTCTTTACCGGACATAACGTTTTAGGGTTCCAGACAGAGTAACCAGAGTCTTCAATCTTTTTAAACCACGCTGCAACGCCGGCAGTGGATACGCTACCGTAGAATTTGTATAGTCCATCTGGTAGCTTCTCTGCCCTTGATTCTGAGTCTGCTACGTGGAAGATTGTCCAGTATAGGCGGTATTTGAGAACCTCGCCGTCAAAGTCGTAGTTTGATGGGTTTTTAGAAATTTTCAGTTCTGGCTTATATGCGGCGTAAGCGCTAAACGATAAACATAGCGTCGCCGTAACTGTAAAACCTATAACCTTTTTCAACAGCTTCTTTGTAAGCATTTAGTATCCTCTCTCTTCCTGCGAAAGCGCTTACTAACATTATTAGCGTTGAGCGTGGCAGGTGAAAGTTCGTTATTAAAGCGTCTATTACCTTAAATTTGTAGCCCGGATATATGAAAAGATTTGTGCTGCCTTCTCCTGCCTTTACTTTACCTGTTTCGTCTGCTGCGCTTTCCAATGTTCTTACTACAGTTGTTCCTACTGCTATTACTCTTCTGTCTTCCTCTTTTGCCCTGTTAATTTCTTCTGCCGTATCTTCAGGGACGTTGTAGGTTTCGTAGTCCATTTTGTGTTCTTCTACATTTTCCACTTTAACGGGTTTAAACGTTCCGGGACCGACGTGAAGTGTTACGTTCTTTATTATAACGCCCATGTCTGAGATTTTTTTGAGTAGTTCTTCTGTGAAATGCAATCCTGCAGTTGGGGCTGCCACTGCGCCCTCTTTTGAGGCAAAAACGGTTTGATACTTTTCTCTGTCTTCGGGGGTTTCTTCCCTTTCTATGTAAGGGGGCAGGGGGATGTGCCCGATTTCTGAGAGCTTTTCCATGAAGTCTTTGTTTGATTTTAGGGTGAATTTGATGAAGCGTTTACCTTCTTCGCTGTAACCTGTAACTGTTCCTTCTAACTCTTCGTCGTAGATTATTTTTTTGCCGGGCTTTAGCTTTCTTGACGGGCGTGCCATGACTTCCCACTCGCCGGGTTTTACCTGACGGACTAAGAGCGTTTCTACTTTGCCGCCTGTTTCAAGTCTGCCGAACAGCCTTGCAGGGATTACTTTTGTATCGTTAATGACCAATACGTCGCCAGGTGTCAGGTATTCAACTATGTCGCGGAATATTCTGTGTTCTATCTTGCCAGTATCTCTGTGCAGCACTAAAAGTCGGGATGAGTCTCTTGGTTCTGCTGGGAATTTTGCTATGAGTTCTTCGGGCAGGTGGTAGTCAAAATCGCTAACTTTCAAAGCCGTCTCCTCTGTCTGATTTTGATAGAAAATTTAAGGTAAAATCCACTGAAAACAAACATTGGACGAGGAAAAAATGCTTCAGCTTGAAGATATTAAAAAGCTGTCTGAAAAGGGCTACAACCTGTTTCCGCTTACAAAGAGTTTTTTGGCTGACCTTGATACGCCACTTTCTGCGTTTTTGAAGTTAAGAAAACTGAAAGCAAACATGCTGCTTGAGAGCGTTGAGGGCGGAGAGAAGTGGGGTAGATTTTCAATAATAGGTCTTGGCAGGGTTGTAACGGTTAAAAGTAAAGAGAGGACGGTTGAGGTTAACAATTTGGGCAGAATAGAGGTGAGAGAGTTTGACGAAGACCCTTTGGAGGTGCTTGAAGAGGTTTTTGGGGAGTTCAAGCCGTATAAGATTGATGGTTTGCCGAAGGTGTGGGGGGGATTTTTTGGTTATCTATCTTACGATGTTGTGAAATTTTTTGAGCCGAAAGTCAGGGTAAGAGAAGATAAAGAAGATTCTTACCTTTACGATATGGTCTTTTCAATACCTGAGGCGCTTGTCGTATTTGACAACGTTACGCACAGGATAACGCTTATAACTTACGTTTTGACTCATAAAAGGGAGATAGCAAGCGAGTATAAGAGGGCTTTAAGCTTGATGGAAGCTATAGAAGATTGTCTGAAGTGCGGAAGTGCAGAAGAACCAGGTAGGAAGTTTGAAACGGAGGGTTCTTCTGACTGGAACGTTAACTTTAGCAATGAAGAGTTTATGGAGGCGGTGGAGAGGGCTAAAGAGTATATAAGGGCAGGAGACATAATACAGGTGGTTCTTTCAAGAAGGTTTGAAAAGTTCTTTTACGGCGAGCCACTTGCACTTTACAGGGCTCTCAGGCATATAAACCCTTCACCTTATATGTATTTTCTGGATTACGAGGATTTTCAGGTTGTAGGTGCTTCCCCCGAAGTTTTGGTAAGGGTTGAAGATGGAAAAATTGAAACGAGACCGATTGCCGGAACGAGGAGGAGAGGAAGAACTATTGAGGAAGATAAAGCTCTGGAAGAAGAACTCTTGAACGATGAGAAAGAAAGGGCAGAACATATTATGCTTGTTGACCTTGCAAGGAACGATGTGGGAAGAGTGGCTGAAACAGGAACGGTGAAAGTAACCGACTTAATGGTTATAGAGAGGTATTCTCACGTCATGCATATAGTATCCAACGTGGTTGGTAAGTTGAGAAGCGATAAATCGGTTTTTGATGTTCTGAGGAGTTGCTTTCCTGCTGGGACGGTTTCGGGTGCGCCAAAGGTGAGGGCGATGCAGATAATTGATGAGATGGAGCCTTCGGAAAGAGGCGTTTACGCCGGCGCCGTTGGGTATTTCTCTTTTGACGGCAACATGGATACAGCCATAGCAATAAGAACGGCAATTGTGAGGAGAAATAAAGTTTATGTTCAAGCAGGTGCTGGAATAGTTGCTGATTCCGTTCCTGAGCTTGAAGCAAAGGAAACTGTCAATAAGGCAAAGGCGCTCTTTAAAGCTGTTGAGCTTGCTGAGAAAGGATTGATAATCTGAAGGGGTAAAGATGAAGCTTTATGACTTAGAAGCTGAGTATTCTGTTTTGGGTTCAATGATTGTTCAGCCTTCCTTCGTTTTTAAGGGTATAGAGCTTTTAAAACCTGATGACTTTTTCCGTCAGGAACACAGGGTTTTCTTTAAATTTATAAGAGATTTGGTTGCTGAAGGGTATACGGAAGCGAAGTTTAACGAGATATCGTTTAAGGATGAGCTTGTTAAGAGAAATCTGCTTGATAAGGTAGGAGGGGAGGAGCATCTTTCTTTGCTTATTGAATTTGCCCTTGATAGTTTTGAGAAGTTTGAGTCTGCCTGTAGCGTTGTAAAGGATAAAGCTCTTTTAAGAAAAATTCTTGACGTTGCAAAGTTCGTTAACGAGAAAATAGAGGAAATGCCCGACCCTGACCTTTTGATAGACCAGCTTGAGAAGAAAGTGTTTTCTCTTTCTGAAGAAAAGATAACCAATACTCTTGTTCACGTTGGTGAAATTATTCCTGAAATAGTTAAAAAGGTTGAAGAACTTGCTGCCAGAAGGGAAATGGTAACCGGTATTCCTACCGGGTTTTACGAGCTTGATAGAATGACTTCGGGACTTCACGAGTCCGACTTAGTTATCATAGCTGCAAGACCTTCAATGGGTAAAACGGCGTTTGCTCTTTCTATTGCCTATAACGTTGCTGTTAAAGAAGGAAGGAGCGTTGCGTTTTTCTCTCTGGAGATGTCAAAGGAGCAGATAGTTACAAGGTTAATCTCTCAGGATTCCAAAATTCCTCTGCACAACATAAGAACGGGATACTTGAGACCTCACGAGATTGATGCTTTCCTTGAATCTGCCGACAGGATAAAGGAAGCGCCGCTTTACATAGACGATACGCCGGGTATTTCCATTTTGGAAATGAGAGCAAAGGCAAGGAGGCTTAAAGCGGAAAAAGGACTTGACCTTGTTGTTGTTGACTACCTGCAACTTATGAGGGGAATAAAGAGAACGGAAAGCAGACAGCAGGAAGTTTCCGAAATATCAAGGTCTTTGAAGGCGCTTGCAAAGGAGTTGAATGTTCCGGTTATAGCTCTTTCTCAGCTTTCAAGACAGGTTGAACACAGAGCTGATAAGAGACCACAGCTTTCTGATTTAAGAGAGAGCGGTTGTTTGACAGGAGATACTTTAATCATAGATGCTGATACGGGAAAAAGAATTCCCATAAAAGAACTTGTGGGAAAGAGCTTTAATACTATTGCTTTAGATGCAGATTTAAAGCTTAAAAAGTTCAGGGTTACGAGAGTTTTTCCATCTGGCAGGAAGAAGGTGTTTTTGCTTAAAACTCGTTCAGGTAGAGAGATAAAGGCGAGTGCCAACCATCCGTTTTTGAAAGTTTCTGGATGGGTAAGGTTAGATGAACTCAAAGTGGGGGATAAGATAGCTGTTCCTTGTAGTTCTTCCATTGATGCAGGTATTTTGTGGGATGAAGTTGTAGAGATAAAAGAGCTTGGAGTAGAAGAGGTTTACGATATGACAGTTCCTGAAGTTCATAACTTTGTTGCTAACGATGTGATTGTTCATAACAGCATTGAGCAAGATGCGGACGTTGTTATGTTTATCCATAGACCGGAAGTTTATAAGAAAAATCCCGACCCGGAAGAGCAGGGAATGGCTGAAATAATAGTTGCAAAGCAGAGGAACGGTCCTACAGGGACGATTCCGCTTGCATTTATAAAGGAATTTGCAAGGTTTGAAAACGTTGAGGGGAAAGGTTTCGTTCAGGAAGAGATGAAAAGGGAGGCAGAGGAAACGCAGGCTTTCGTTCAGGAAGAGGAACCTGTTATAGATGAGGGAATTGAGGACTTTAACTTTGAAGATGCTGATGACTACGGATTTGATTTTTGAGAATTAAATGGCAAAGTAGACAGAACCGTCGCGTTTTATCAGTCCGTTGATTTCCATTTCAATCAGCAGTAGAGAAAGTTGAGTTATTTCTAAGTTTAAAGAGTCTGCAATTTGGTCTATTGTTTTTCCGCCGTTTTTCAGAAGGTTGTAGATAGGAGTGAACTTTTCGGGGATTTTTCTTTGGTTTTCTTTTGGTTTTAGATACGGCAATTCTTCAAATATCGTCTCAAAAGAGATTAGCGGAACGGCACCGTCTTTTATGAGTTTGTTCGTTCCTGCGCTGTAGGGTGAATCTATGTTGCCCGGCACGGCGAAAACGGTTTTGCCCTGTTCAAGGGCGTAGTTCACCGTAATATTCGTTCCGCTTTTTTCTTTAGCTTCAACAACGATAACAGCTTCTGAGAGTCCGCTTATTATCCTGTTTCTGCGGGGGAAGTGTTCTTTCGCAGGTTTTGTTCCTGGAGGAAATTCGCTGACAATAGCGCCACCTTCCTGAAGAATCTTTTCCGCAAGGTTTCTATTTGAAAAAGGATAGATAAGGTCAACGCCGCTACCTAAAACAGCGACTGCTGTGCCTTTGGCATCAACGACGCCTTTGTGGCTTTGGGCGTCTATACCTAATGCGAGTCCACTGATTACGGGGATTTCTGCTTCTGCCAAGAATCTTCCTAACTTGTAGGCTGTTCTTCTACCGTAAGATGAACATTTGCGTGACCCTATAACGGCTACTGAAGGTCTTGAAGGTAAAGTTCCTTTAACGTAAAGAACGATAGGTGGTTGTGCGATTTCTTTTAGCTGTGAAGGGTATTCGAGGGATGATAATGGTATTGCGTTAATTTCCTTCTCTTCACAGGACTTTAGCAGTTTTTCGGCTTCTTCAATTTCATTGGATACGTTTAGTTTTTCCCCTTTTACTGCTTCGGTTAAACTACCGTAGGTTTTTAGTAATTTCAAGCAGGTTGCTCCACCGATTCCTTTCTTCAGGGATAGCGCTACTGCTGTCAGGGTTTCTTCGTTCATTTCAACCTTATTGCAGAAAGATTTCTCTTATCAGTTTTTTCAAGACGATATGAGAAGAAGCGGTCGTTGTTGCAGACGGTGCACAGGTTAATGGATTCTATTGAAGGGACGCCTGCAGCTTTCAATTGTTTCAGGTTAGCTTTTTTCAGGTCAAACAGGTATTTATTGTTGCCTACAGGAGTGAAGCAATCTGCGTAACGAGGGTAAAACTGTTCGTAAACGTCTTCACCTACTTCGTAGCACTTGCCGCAGATGGAGACGCCTAATATGGCTTTTTTGATGGGTGAAAATTCGTTGATGTATTTTACCGTTGAGTAGGTTATTCCTTTGAGAGTTCCGCGCCAGCCTGCATGAACGATACCAACAACGTTTTCTCCAATCAAGAATACGGGTAAACAGTCTGCTGTAAGAATGCCTATCCATAGGTTTTTATTATCTGTGACCAGGGCGTCTGCCTGAGGAACGTGTTCGGTGTGTTTTCCAACAAAAGCTATACGTGCGCTGTGAATCTGAAAGGGTTTTATGACAGGAATGCCGTTTATTTCCGTTATTTCTCTGCCGTTTTTCGGTTTTTCGCTTATAAAGATTTCGTAATTCATAGTGGTAGAATTCTATCATGGTGAGATTGAAGGTTTCTGTGAAGGTGGAAAGACGAAAGGGGAAACCGATATATACGGAATCACCTGACGTCCTGTTTAAAAGGTTTGTTCGGGAAGTTGATAGAGTTGTTTCTTCTCTTGATAGGTCAAGGAAAAGTAATAGAGTTCTTTCTGAATTTTTAAGAGAAGAAAAAAGTGTAATAGAGGAACTTGATAGGGTTTTTAGTCGTATGGATAAAAATCCCCTTTTTCAGAGAAAAAAGGTTTGTGATGTCTTTTACAGGATTTTTCAAAGGCTTAGATGGGCTGAGGAAGCGGGCAGTGAAAGGGAAATAGAGCTGAGAGGCTGGGTTCTTTCTTCTCTTGATTTGTTGTTAGAAGTTTTTGGGAGAGAGCATGGTTGAGGTTGAAGGCAGATGGATTTTGCAGGAAGTTTTCGTCCATCCTGATGTGGGGAATGGAAAAGTGTCTGGCGTTTTGAATGTTGAGGTGTTTTCTGATTTTAAGAAGGAAGAAGATTTAAAGAAGGTGGTTGTTGAAGTAGTGGGGGGAATTTTTGAGGATGGAAGGCAGATAGCCAACGTTAGGTTTGTGAACGTTTCAAAGTTTGAGTTTAAGGGTAAGAAGGCAGTTTTGTTGAAGAGAGTAGTTAATGATAAGGTAAAGGAATTGCTTTCGTTTCTACCGATGTATTTAGTTAAGAGCGGTATTTTTATAGAGGGTATGGAAGTTGAAGTGTAGCTGCAGGAAGGCGGAGAAGATATCTTCCTTGAGAAAGGATGAAGTTAAGGAGTTGGTTGCTTTCTTGAAGAGGTTTCCAGAAGTTGCGAATTTGGTTCTTGAGCTTGTTAACAGTTTCAGACCTACTGAGAGTGAAGATAAGAGGTGGAAGAGGGTTTTTCTGGCGATTAAGGATATGGTTTCCTTTTCAGAGCTACCTTTAATTGAGATAGAAAGGTTGCTGGATTTGCTTGAAAGGTTTTTTGTTAAAGGGAGTGACAAGAGGAGGGGGGATTTTTTGGAGGTTCTGGTGTCGGAAACAGGTCCTTTCTTCTTTAATGAGCGGAGTAGAAGGTTAAATCAGTGCAGGCTTTTTAAGGGTAGGAAAAAAATTTCTGATAAAGAGATAGATGTTGCTTTTGTTTCAAGGAACTTTATGGAACTTCACGAATGTAAATCAAACATGATAAGGCAGTGGCGAGACCCGTTGACGGCGAGGAATAAAAGGGGTAAGAAGTTAATATTTATGGATAGCTTGGTAGATGTTTGCGGTGATGAGAGAAAAGTTTTTCCCTGCTGCACAGGTTTTGAGGGAAAGTTAGCGGTAAGGTATTTGGAGAAGCTTTTCGAGTCTTACGGGTTTAATAATGTTAGAGTTGTTGGGAGGGAGAAGATAACAGGAGGTTTAGTTGATAGAAAGACCCAAAAATCTTGATGAGTTTTTAGGACAGGAGAGGGTAAAGAAAGTTTTAAAAGTTGCTATAGAGTCTGCTAAAAGGAGAGGAGAACCGCTTGACCACGTTTTGTTTTACGGACCGCCTGGAACGGGAAAGACGACGCTCGCAACGATAATAGCTGAAGAATTGGGAAAAGAAATAAAGATAATTTCCGCGCCGATGATAGAGAGGAAAGGGGATATTGTCGCTGTTATTATGTCTTTAAATGAGGGGGACGTTCTTTTTATAGATGAGATTCACAGGCTCAACAGGGCTATTGAGGAAACGCTTTATACGGCTATGGAGGATTTCAGGATAGATATAGTGTCAGGAGCGGGGAGGGGAAGAGCTGTTTCTATTGAGCTTCCTAAGTTCACGTTGGTGGGGGCAACTACAAGACTCAACCTTTTAACGCCGCCTTTTCGTTCAAGGTTTGGAATGGTTTGCAGGCTGGAACTTTATTCTGTTGATGAGCTAAAGGTTATCGCTGAAAATAACTTTAAAAAACTTGACTTGAAGGTTACAGAAGAGGGGTTGTTGAAGATAGCTAAAAGTTCAAGGGGGACGCCGCGGATATTGAATCAACTTATTAAGAGGGTGAGAGATTATGCGGTTGTTCACGGATGGAAAGAGGTGGACGGAGAAAAAGTAGATTTCATATTGAAAGAACTTGGGATAGATGAATTCGGGCTTGATAGTCTTGATAGAAAGATACTGAGGACGATTGCGGAAGTTTTTAAAGGTGGACCTGTAGGTTTAAATACGCTTGCTGCTGTTTTAAAGGAGGATGTTGATACGATAGAGAACGTGCATGAGCCGTATTTGGTGGAGGGGGGATTTTTGATTAGAACACCGAGAGGAAGAAAGATAACAGATAAGGGAATTTTGGCTATTGGAAAGAAAATTTATTCACTTTTTTAATTTTTGATTAATTCAAATTTAAACTTGAAAGTTCAAATCTTATAAGTTAAGATAGAGTGTATTCATTTAAATTTAAATGAATCAATTTTGGAGGTTGAAGCGATGAGGAGAAAATGGCAGTATACGCTAACTTTGAGTTCGTTGATTTTAACGGGGTTAGTGGCATCAGCTTATGGTCATGATCCTGTAGATTTGAAAGACATTAACGGAAATATTATTACGTTGAACTGCACTGATAATGTAACCATAGGGGGAGTTACTTACTGCGCTGGGCAGCCTGTTAGTTGGGAAGCCACTTGTGGTGCATGTCATACCGATGTTACTGGTGATGTAAGTGGTGGAGTAAAGGAACCAGGTCCTATTCACGCTGCCTATCACATCGGTCGTGGCTGGGAAGATATGTCGGATGATTTTGGTGCTAAAAGGGTGCTTGAAGGAAAAGATTGGAGAAAGTTTATAAGGTCATTTGGTGATGATGGGGCTTGGTGACCTCCTTCCTACCGCCAGTTGGCGGCTAAGAATCCTTCAGAAGATCCGGGTCTTACATACTTTGGTCATGAGGCAAAGCCTGAGTATGATTTTGACTTAGGAACGCCTGATAAAGCTTTTACATGTGCTTCCTGTCACTCCGGTGGAATTTTGGAGTTTGATAGGAAAACGGGAGTTCGTCACGATATAGAAGAGAGTTGGGATAACGATACTGATGGAACAGGATTTTTCTCCAACGCCACTTATAGTGATGAAGAGGTAGATGGGGATTTGTTCTCATATACTCCAGATGAGTATGCGAGAGGATATACAGGAAAACCCCATAAATTTAACTGGAAGAAAAGTGGTGTTCTTGATGTAGATTGTTTCCTCTGCCATGCTGATAGACAAGTGGGTTCTTCAGATGATATGTCTGTTCGTTCTGGAATGTGGTATGCGGATAATCCAACACCAGCAAATCCAAGAGTTTTTGTTTTTGAAAAAAAGGATGCTGATGGGAATGTAGTAGAGATATCTTTAGGTTTTCCGCCTTCTTTGAATGCGACAGAGATTGCTGATAACTATACAATAGATTCAGCTAACTTTTACTCTAATCCGTTGGGAAGGATTGTTAGTCTTTATTATGGTCCAGATATAGTGAATTGTTTGAGTAACATTAATGCTACTGAAAACTTAAATTTAAGAATTTTAGTTGCTGAAGAGCTTACTGAGTATATAAAGAGAGGAATGTTATCTAATGCTACTGCTTATTTTGATGGTTTGATAAATCTTAGAATTTATAATCCTGAGGATAATTCAACTATTTGTACATTCAATGCAACTACAGCACCTGATTTGGGTAATTTCACCAGAACGTTTTTCCTAGACCCTGGTGCGCCGAACTTTTCAGCGAGAGATTATTTAAGAAATGCTTTCTATGAATCAGCAACTGAAGGTCAGCCTTATGTCGATTCGGGAATGTTCTTAAGAATTACGACTATGAGTAATAATTTTACTTATGATCCGACCAATTCTACTGTTCCTTTCGTCAGGCTTGCAAGGGCTGGATTTTTCTTTGGCTGGGCAGATAGTGGAACGTTAATGGGAGTATCTTTAAAAGGCGCTATAAATAGTGACAATGAAACACTTTCTTACTATCCACTTGCTTTTGTGAGGCTTGAGAAACAATCAGATGGAACGTTTAAGGCTGTTACTTATTACGCCAAATTAGCAGAAAGCGGAGACGATAGTGGTGAGAAAGTGTTAAAAGTGAATCTTCCTATTTTAGAAACAGGACCTAAGACGGGAGGACACTATACTCTTTGTTCAGCTGATAGTAGTGATGAAGACGGAGTGGCTAAAATACAACCTACGGTAAATAAAGATGATGCTTTGACTTATATGTGTGCCCAGTGTCATTTTGCCATGCCAGATGAGAAAAATGTTTGGCCTAATCCTTTATATGGAACCCCTATGTATAATCAACTTCCTCCGATTCTTCAGAAGCAAGCATTTCCTTCCTGGTATGTCCGTCGTGGCATTATAGGAATGGGAGCAGATGTTGTTAAAAGAGGCGCAGTATTTAGTAGAGAAAGTGAGGATGATAACTCTACAGCTCCAATTGCTATAGATTCTAACGGTGAAATAGCCAATTCTACAGTTGTAAATGGTATTTCTTCTACCGAAGGTTTACCTATAGGTTATGATGTTCACTTTGATAAAGATAAGGGAGATTTGTCTTGTCTTTCTTGTCACGGGCAGGACAACTTGAGTGAAGAAGAAAAAGCTTATCATAACCCGCATAATTTCTTGAAAGGTAATGACCCGGCAGGTGAAGTTGACCCAGCTCTTGATTACAATCCTTCGCTTCAGACTTGTGTTAAGTGTCACTGGGGTTCTGAAGCAGCAGCGGCAACAGCACATGAGCCCTTCTTTATGAAGGTTGATGGAGAGAATACAGCTTATATTCACTTGCAAAAAATTGAATGCCAAGTGTGCCATATTCCTTACAAGACTTACTGGACATTTAGATTCTTCAATGATTTAGTTGGTTATTCTAATAACTTTGATAACAGATTTAGGACTTTCAATAGCGATGGAACTATTCAGCAGTTCCCACCAGAATGGGCAATTCCTGCATTTGCTCCGACTTACGGTGTTAACTTTGCCTATACAATTACTCAGACTACTGATAATGGTGGTGATGTAGTTGTTCCTATGACGATGATAGATATGGATCCTTATAGAGCTTTAATGAGGTGGAATGACAATGGAACCATGTTTGGAATGTGGGCTACTGGTGCGAATCCTTTAATGAAGCCTTATTTATTCCCGTATAGATGGGCACCAGTAATTGTTAAACGCTATACGATAGATGATAATGGGAATCAGGTTCTAAGAGCAGGGTTGATTAACCCGATAATTGTTGCTACGTGGATGGATGCTTCTACAAACAGGGTTCTTTACATTAGAGAACTGAATGCTGCGGTTGAAGGATTTCCTTTAACTCCTTCTGGTGGTTCAACTATTGATCCGGAAAATGATAACCAAACTAAAGAAGTTCCTGGCTTAATTGTAGATAACAATACAGGAAAGGTTTGTGTTAAGTTAATTAATAATAGTTTTGTATGCGATGATGATGGTGATATGGTTCCTGAGATTGACACAGAAACTGAATATGAAGCTATGAAGGATGCGTTAAAACAGGTTCTTGAATCGGAGGGTGAAAAGGATCCAAATCCGGTTATGTTTATTGGAATGGCGCCGTTTGGTATAGACCATGGGGTTCTTCCTGCAGGCTATGCATTGGGTTCTCATGGATTAGATGATAAACCTCTTTCCTGTAAAGCCTGCCATAGTGATGATCCTTCAAAGAGCAGATTGAGCCCTGAAGTATACAGTGGAGATGCTACTAAGGGTAGATTTATTACTTTAGTTCCATTTGGGTTGCCATCAGAAGCGATAGAAGATGCTAAGAAGTATGGTGGCTGGAAGTTACCTTTTGATTTGGAAACAAAAACAATTAATGGGAAAACAGTTATGGGCGCAACGCAAGGTGCGTTCATGAACTTTGTTTCTGTTCCTGTTGAGAGTAAGGAGTATGTGGCTTATGCTTTAGCAACTCCTGGTAAGTCTGATTCTGTAATGGTTAATGATGTAACTATTTCCTATCCGGCTGGAAGTGTGGATACTCCTACTTTAATAAAAGTTGAAAAAGTAGAGGATGGCGCGATAGAAGAATCTTTACTTGATGCTGCTAAGTCGTTAGGAGTTCAAACTCCTGTGATTGCGGGAGGGATTTATAGAATTGAAACTAAGGATAATAGATTTAACCTTCCAGTCACTTTTACACTTCCGTATAGTGTGTTTAAGGTAACTGGTAAAGTCTTACTGTTGAAGAGTGAAGATGGTAAACACTGGAGCGTGATAACTTCTCAAGTTATTGATCCTCAATCTCCAAACCCATATATATCTTTTTCAACAACTGAATTAAGTTATTTTGCTGTTGTAGGTCCTGCATCTACTGAAGTTTCTTCAATAACTGTTCCAGAGATTGAAATAAGCAATGTAACAGATAACCAGGTACAAATGA
The DNA here is from genome assembly GCF_900182835.1 of Desulfurobacterium pacificum. NCBI lineage: Bacteria > Pseudomonadati > Aquificota > Aquificia > Desulfurobacteriales > Desulfurobacteriaceae > Desulfurobacterium > Desulfurobacterium pacificum. Next base: position 114,377 of record NZ_FXUB01000004.1, on the reverse strand, counting down.
GTGTTTCTCTGCCTGGTATAGGAGAAAGAGAAATAACGGTGAGCGTGGAAGGAGCATCTATTCCATCGGTAACTTCTATAATCACTAATTCTACGTCAATAGAGGAGTTTGCCAAAGATAACAAGCTTTCTGTTATTCTTGTTCCTCCAGTAGAGCTTGAGCCAGATACAAATGCTACGTCTATTACAGTAAATTTTGAGAACGTTCCTCTTCAAGTAGCTGGAGATGTCGAACCTATTGCTGTGAGGGATGGTGAAAAATTGCCTTATAAAATAGTTTCTAAAGAAGAATCTGCATTAACGGTTTCTTTTGATTTATCTTCAAGAAATCTGACTCGTGGAACCTCCACTATTACAGTGGCGCTTGGTATTCCGTCATCAAGTTATATAACAACTTCAACTAATACTGCTTCTGGTGGTGGAGGAGGATGTTCTCTTGCACCTGCAACAACTGCTTCTTCTGGACTGGCATCCTTTGGAGCTATGCTGTCTGGATTGTTGGGACTCATGTTTGGCAGAAGGAGAAAGAAAAAGCAATAGTTGAAATTTAGATGGTAATGTAAGGGGGCTTATTAAGCCCCCTTTTTTATTTTAATGGCTGAAGATTGCCATTATGTATACGGCAAATGCAAGCGCAAAGAGAAGGAGGATTAGATACCATACTGCTTTAAATATGGTTTTTGAACGATTTTCTTCTTTACTTTTTTCTCTGTAGTAGTCTCTGTCGTAAATTCCCATTTTAATCCCTCTTATAGATAGTTCCTGTTGGCAGGTCTTCCAAAGTTATTTCTAACTCTTTTAAACGGTCTCTTATCCTGTCTGCAACATCAAATAGTTTTCTTTTTCTCATTTCGCTTCTGACTTCTATGAGAAGTTTTATCAATTCGTCTTCTATTTGATTGGATTTTTCTTTCTCAAGTTTGAAGCCTAAAGTTTTTAGAGCTTCTTTTACGAGACTCAAGCTATCTAAGATGAATGATTTTCCAGCTTTACTGATTTTCCTGTTTTTGACAGCTTTGTCTTTTAGTGTGTTGGCTTCCTTTACCAGTTCAAACAAAATACCTAACGCTTTTGCTGTATTGAAATCGTCGTCCATTGCTTCTTCAAAGGCTTTTCTGTATTTGGATACTTGAGGTGTGGAAGTGGTTTCTTCTGATTCAGGTAAGGATTCAACTATGTTTTTGCTTTCTAAGAAATTCTGGATTCTTTTAAGGCTTCGTGAAGCGTCTTCAAGTCTTTCAAAGGAAAAATCTATAGGGCTTCTGTAATGGGTGGATAGCAGGAAAAATCTGAGAACGTCGGGATTAAACTTTTCAAGGATTTCCTTGATTGTGAAGAAGTTTCCTAAAGATTTGCTCATCTTTTCTTTGTTTACCATTACAAAACCGTTGTGAATCCAAAAGCGGGCAAACGGTTTACCTGTGTAGCTTTCCGATTGTGCTATTTCGTTTTCGTGATGGGGAAAAATCAGGTCAAGCCCACCGCCGTGTATATCCATCGTTTCGCCTAAGTATTTCATTGCCATTGCAGAGCATTCTATATGCCAGCCCGGTCTTCCAATTCCCCAGGGAGATTCCCAGCCAGGTTCACCTTCTTTTGAACGTTTCCAAAGGGCAAAGTCAAGTGGGTCTTCCTTATTCTCGCCGGGTTCTATCCTTGCACCTGCCAGCAGTTCTTCAATCTTCCTCTTTGATAACTTTCCGTATTCGGGGAATTTTTTGACTCTGAAGTAAACGTCTCCGCCCGATTCGTAGGCGTAACCTTTCTCTATAAGACCTTGAATTAGTTCTATGATTTCTCTTATGTGCTCTGTTACCTTAGGTTTGAATGTCGGTTCTTTAACGTTGAGTGCTTTCATATCTTCTTCGTAAGAGGTGATGTATTTGGCAGCAACTTCGTTCCAGGGGATACCTTCCTCTTTTGAACGTTTTATTATTTTATCGTCAACGTCAGTATAGTTTCTTACGTATATTACCTTGTAACCTTTGTATTCAAACCATCTTCTTATAACGTCAAAGACAACGGCGCTTCTTGCGTGTCCTATGTGTGCGTGGTCGTAAACGGTGGGACCGCAGACGTACATTTTTACCGTGTTTTCTTCTAACGGTTTGAACTCTTGCTTTTCGCCTGTCAGGGTATCAAAAACTTTCATTTTGCACCTCTCATTCTTTTTTCCATCTGTAGCGGTATAGTCTAACTTTTATACCGCCGTTGGAAAAGTTTGTTATCCCTTCTACGTTTTCTGAAACCGATTTTGCAAAGTTTACCTTATCGGTTATGAAGTAAGCTTCGCATTCTGAGAAGTTGTTTCTTATCCAATCGCCTAAATGGACGTATAAAAGCTTTGTTCTGTGTGTTTTTAGTCTTTCCCCGTAAGGTGGATTTGTAATTACTGTTGCTTTTTCAATTGGTAGTGGGGGAAAGGAAGCTTGCTTGAATTCTATGTATTTTGAAACACCGGCAGCTTCGGCATTTTCTTCTGCTGCTTTTATGGCTTCAGGGTCTATGTCAAATCCCAATATGGGAATAGTGATTTCTTTTCTTTTGCTTTCTGCTTCTTTTTTTATCTCTTCCCACAAGGTGAGGTCAAAGTTTTTCCATTTCATAAAGGCAAAGGTTCTGTTTATTCCTGGCGGGATATTGGCAGCTAAGAGAGCTGCTTCTATGGGGATAGTTCCAGAGCCGCAAAAAGGGTCTATTAAAGGCGTTTCTTTATTCCAGTTTGAGAGTATAATCATTGCTGCTGCTATGTTTTCCCTTATAGGGGCTTCTGTTTCTACTACTCTGTAGCCTCTTTTGTGAAGCATAGCGCCGGAAGTGTTTATGCTTATAGTGCAGATGTCGTTTTCAAAGCGAACAATTACGCTCGTTCCTTCGTCTTCATACTTGGCTGTTTTTGGTTGAAATCCTAACTTTTCTGCAATGGCTTTTAGAATGCGTTCTTCTATTGCTTTTGTGTGGTAGAGTTTGGATTTCTTTGAAGTTACCCTCACTTTTATGGGTAATTCAGGGGTTATATAGTTTTCCCAGTTGCACTTTGCTGCTTTTCGCACTAATTCGCCGAAGTGTTTTGCACGGAAAGAGCAGAGCCTCAGCAGGATTCTGTTTGCCGTTCTTAACCACAAGTTTGTTAGATAAATTTCTCTTAGGTCGCCTTCAAACTCAACGCCGCCGGGAACGAGATTTCCGTCTATGTTCAGTTCTTTCAGTTCTCTGTAGGTGGCTTTTTCAAGTCCTGGCTGAGCAACGGCGAACAATTTCATTGCAGTTCTCTCTTTATTTCATCGGCTAAAGTTTTAAGAGCGTTTCCGCGCAGTTGTGAAGTAACTCTTTCTTTGAGAGTTTTTAACATCGTTTCTCTATTTTCTATAACGTTTGCGAACGATTTCTGAATTTTGTCTTTTCTGGCGTCACTCTGTAAAAGTTCAGGAACGATTTTTTCACCAGCAATTATGTTGGGTAGTGAAACGAAAGGAACTTTTACAACTCTTTTAGCTATAAGGTAGGTGAGCGGGTTGAGTTTGTAAAGAACTACGTGGGGAAGCCCGGCGATTGCTGCTTCTAAAGAGGCAGTTCCTGAAGCTATTATGCCTGCTTCTGAATGAAAGAGGAGGTTGTACCTTTCGCTTTCAGGTAGTAACAGAACGTCAGGTTTTATTTTTTTAACTGTTTCTTCTATCTGCTTTCTGTTTACCGATGAAGCTACGGGTATTGCGAACGTTCCTTTTAAATTTTTGACGGCTTCTAACATTGGTTTTAAGAGGTAATTTATCTCTGTCTGTCTGCTTCCGGGCAGCAGGGCGTAGAGGGGCGGTTTGATGGAAAACTCTCTGTAGAACGCTTCTTTTTCTTTTGATGGTTTGACTATATCGACTAATGGGTTGCCTACATAGGTTACGTTCATTCCCCATTTTCTGTAAAAGTCAACTTCAAATGGGAATATGACAAACATTCTGTCAACGTTTTTCTTGACTTTTTTTACTCTACCTTCTCCCCAAGCCCAGAATTTTGGCGATATGAAATAAAGAACTTTGATGCCGATGTTTTTCGCTATCTCTGCAATTTTGAGGTTGAAGCCTGGAAAATCCACCAACAAAACCGCATCCACCTTCTCTTTCTTCAAAAAATCAGCAATTTCCCCTTTCGCTTTTATGAGAGATGGTAGTTTCAACAGAGACTCAAAAAGCCCGAAGGCTATCAACTCTTTTGAATCTATTACTCTCTCTGCGCCGGGTATATCGTCTAAAAACGCTCCGTATATTTTGAATTCATCCTTTAAATACGGAATGAGAGCTTTTGCGTAGTTAAACGCCGACAGCTCTCCGGTAACGATGAAAATCTTCTTCACTGTTAATCCTGCTTAAATGAGGTTAAGGAAATTTTCTATTATTTTTATGCCATCTTCTGTAAGTATAGATTCCGGATGAAACTGAACGCCGTAAATGGGAAGTTTTTTATGCTTTATCCCCATTATCTCTCTGTCGTCTTCGCTCTCTGCCGTTATTTCAAAAACTTCCGGGAGCGTTTCTCTTTCTATTACAAGCGAGTGATAGCGAATGGCGGAAAAGGGGTTTTTCATTCCTTCAAAAAGGTCTTTTTCGTTGTGAATTATATTTGAAGCCTTGCCGTGCATGAGCTTTTTTGCTCTGACGATTTTCGCACCGAAAGCGTATCCTATTGATTGGTGACCGAGGCAGATGCCGAATATGGGGATTTTGCCTGCAAAGTGTTTTATAGCTTCAACGGATATTCCCGCCTCTTTTGGAGTGCAGGGTCCCGGTGATATTACGAGAGCTTCAGGCTTCTTCTTTTCTATTTCATCTATCGTTATCTTATCGTTCCGATAAACTTCAATGTCTGCACCTAACTTTCCGAAATACTGAACTACGTTGTAGGTGAAGGAATCGTAGTTGTCTATCATCAAAATCATCTTACTGCTCCTTTAGAGCGTTGCATATTTCCTCACCCCAGTGAGAAAGGGCGATTACGTAATCTTCATCTGGTAGTGGGTTCATTATGAGCACTTTTGCTCCGACTTCTTTTGCTATGAGCTTTGGAACTTTTTTGTCTGCGAAGGTTTCACCTATTACTAACCTTGCGTGTTTCTCTTTTGCTTCCTTTATGACTTCCTGGAGTCTTGCAGGCGTTATCTGTTCCTCTGGCGTTCTTGCTACTTCTATAACGTTCATTCCAAAGGTTTTAAGTAAAGGTTCCCATACCGGATGGTAGATGACAACCGTTGAATGCTTCGCGCTTCCCAGGCACTTAGAGATTCTTCCTAAGAGCTGGTCTATCATCGCTGCGTAGTCTTCTGCTCTTTTGTCGTAATAGGTTTGGCGGTTTGGATAAAACTTTACCAGCCTGTGTGCCACTTCAAAGTAAACGTCTTCCATAAGAACTGGATTCATCCATATGTGGTATCCGGGTTTTTTGAGGAATGGATATTTCTTTTCAAAGAGTTTCCCGATGTTAAAGACTTTGTTTTTATCAACGTTTTTAATAGCCCAGTTATCAAGTCCAAGTCCGTGGATGATTACTAAGTTGGCTTCCTGCAGCTTTTTCACGTCGGAAGGTTTGGGTTCGTAACCGTGAGGTGATTCGCCGCCTTTAAGGATGGAAAAGTATCTGAAATCGCCACCACCAATGTATTTTGCAACGCTTTTCCATACAGGAATGGAGCTGACTATTAAAGGTTTGTGTTCATCTGATTTGAAACAGGAGAAAACAAAAATTGCCACGGCGATTAGAGCTGCTATTTTTTTCATTGTTCTGACCTCCTTTAAAACAAGGATATTCTATATCAATCTTGGTTTTGAGGCAAATTGATATTGCGCTGTAACGTGGCTATGGGGAAGTTGCTAAAATATTGTGCTGTATGTGGGGAGGTTTTGAGCTTGGACAGAGAAGAAAAGAAAATAGAAGCTTTAAAAGAACGTTTAAAACTTTATTCAGAGATATTGAGGAATTTGGTTATCTTGCTTATTGCTGTTGCAGGTGGAACTGTTGGTTTACTATTTAAATTTTCCAACCCTGTAGTTATTCTTCGGGGATACTGTTTGGAATATTTCGTTTGGTAATTACCATAAAAGAGTGTTTGCAGGAGTTAGAGAAATGGGAAAGGAGCTGATTGTTTCAGTTGTAGTCTCAGTCATTTTAGGAATTACTGTTCTTTTGACTGTTTATGCCCTTGTTTGGATAACTAAGGAAAGTTCTGTTAGTAGAAGCAAATAAGTTGTTTAATGTTAGAATTTCCATTACATAATCTTTTCTTGGGAGAGTTCTTATGCTTAACAGAAAGCCTGCCATTTTAGCCCTTGAGGATGGGACTTACTATAAAGGTTACAGCTTTGGTGCTGAAGGTGAAACTGGCGGAGAGGTTGTTTTTACGACTTCTATGACGGGATATCAGGAGATAATTACAGACCCATCGTTTAAAGGACAGATAGTTACGATGACCTGCCCGCTGATAGGAAACGTCGGTGCGAACAGAGAGGACGTTGAATCTGACGGACCGAAAGCGGAAGGTTTTATAGTGAAAGAGATTTCCGAAATTTATTCCAACTGGCGAGCAGGGAAATCCTTTGAAGACTATTTAAAAGAATACGGCGTTGTAGGGATATGTGAAATAGATACGAGAGAATTGACTAAAAAGCTCCGCTCTGCAGGAACGATGAGGGGCGTTATATCTACAGTTGACTTGGACGTTGACAGCTTGATAGATAAAGCCCGTTCTCTGCCTAAAATGGAAGGGTTAAACCTTGTTGATGAAGTAACCTGCAAAGAACCTTACGAGTGGGAGCTTGGAACGTGGCAGTTGGGAGAAGGTTATCCTGAAAGGGAAAATCTCAAGTATTCTGTTGTCGTTCTTGACTTTGGCATCAGATATAACATTCTGCGCAATTTAGTAGATGTGGGAATAAAACCGATAGTTGTTCCTGCACATACTCCACCTGAAGAGATTTTGAAGATGAACCCTGATGGGATTTTCCTTTCCTGCGGTCCGGGAGATCCTGCTGCTGTTACCTATGCCATTGAAACCATCAGATATTTGATTGCAACTTACAGAAAGCCGATATTTGGGATATGTTTGGGTCATCAGTTAACGGCTTTGGCTTTGGGGGCTTCAACGTATAAGTTGAAGTTCGGACACAGGGGAGCCAACCAGCCTGTGAAAAACAAGAAGACTGGTAGAGTTGAGATAACCGCCCAGAATCACGGTTTTGCCGTTGATGAGGCGACGCTTCCTGATGACCTTGAAGTAACCCACTACTCTTTAAACGATGGAACGGTTGAGGGGTTAAAGCATAAAACCAAACCGTTGTTTACCGTTCAATATCACCCGGAAAGTTCGCCGGGTCCTCACGATTCAAGGTATCTCTTTAGAGAGTTTGCGAAACTCATTTCCGATTACAGGGGGAGATAGTTTTTGAATGATTTATGACGTTATAGTTTCCGGCGTTGGTCCTGCCGGTGCTGCGTTTTTGAAGCAGTTAGAGGGTAGCGGTCTTAAAGTTTTGGCGCTGGAAAAGGAAAGGTTTCCGAGAAAGAAGCTCTGTGCAGGTGGTTTAACTCCTAAAGCTTATGCGCTTATCAATAATCTATTTGGCGGCGTTGATAGAGTTGTCAGGTGTAAAGTTTTCTCTTTTCATCTTTTCAACGGAAGCGATGAGGTAGTTGTCAGCAGTTCTCAGCCCCTTACCTATCTGACCGACAGGGAAGAGCTTGATAACTTCCTCTTTGAAAAAGCAAGCGGTATTTTTGAGATTCATACCGGTGAACCTGTTGTTGACGTTGAGTTAGAAGAAGATATGGTAAAGGTAATTACTGATAGAGGTAGTTATTGGTGCAGATGCCTGATTGCTGCTGACGGCGCAAACAGCAGGATTGCCAGAAAATTGAAAGTAAAGAGGAAGTTCGGATTTACGTATGAGGGTGATTTTGATTGTAAGTGGAATAAAGAGATAGTTATAGACTTTACCGATTTTGAGTGGGGGTATTACTGGCTTTTTCCTAAGGGTGATTTCGTTACTGCAGGATTGGGAGAGTTTAAAAATTACAGGGACTTAAGGAAGCGATTTGCGTTTTTTAACAGGAAGCACGGCATAAAAGATAATTCTTTTTATGAGGGTGGATTTCCTATTCCCGTTGGTCAGAAGAAGAACGACGTTTTAAGGAATAGGGTAATTTTTTTGGGTGATGCAGGAGGTCTTGTTGACCCGCTTACGGGGGAAGGGATTTACTACGCTGTAAAGAGCGGCGTTTACGCTGCTGAAGTTGTTAAGAAGGTTTTTGAAGACGGGAAGTTTGAGAATTTGTCAGTTTATAAGCGGTTGATTGATAAGGATATGGGAAGTGAGTTCTGGTGGGCGAAAGTGGTGGGGGGGATTTTTTTCCACTTTAAAGGACTAAATTTTTACCTTGTGCGAAAGAGCAGGGAGATAGGGGAATTAACCGCCAAACTGCTTTCAGGTAAGATAGGGTATAAGGAAGCAGTTAAAACGTTTTTCAGGCTTGCTCCTAAAGTTTTATTGAGGTGATAGATGCTACAGGTTTCAATTAAAAGAGGTAGAGAAAAAAGGATAAGAGGGTTTCACCCGTGGGTTTATAAGAACGATATTCTTTCATTTTCCAGGAAACCAAAACCCGGTGAACTTTGCGTTGTTAGAGATTATAAGGGTGCTTTCTTAGCAAAGGGTTATATAAATCCTGACAGTTACATCGCCATCAGAATACTTACGTATAAGAAAGATGAAGAGATTGATTTAGAGTTCTTTAAAAAGAGAATAAGGGAAGCGTTTGAGTATAGAAAGAGCTTGATTCCTGAAGATACTACGGCTTTCAGGCTTGTCCATTCTGAAGGTGATTACCTTCCCGGTTTGATAGTTGACAGTTACGACGGTTATTTGGTTATTCAGGTTACCACGTTGGGGATGGAAGTTTTAAAACCTTTTGTTGTAAAGGCTTTGGTTGAAGAAGTAAAACCCAAAGGAATTTACGAAAAATCCACCGTCCCCACCCGCCAGCTTGAAGGTCTTCCGTTGGTTGAACAAACCCTCTACGGAGACATACCGGAAAGAGTCGTTATCAAAGAGAACGGCATAAAGTTTAACGTTCAGATTATCGGCGGTCAAAAGACCGGTTACTTCCTTGACCAGAGAGAGAACAAGCTTCTCTTTGCCAGAGAGTTTGTAAAAGAGGGAGACAGGGTTTTAGATGCATTTTGTCACTTAGGTGGATTTGGAATTCACGCTGCCGTGATAGGAAAGGCAGGAGAAGTTGTTGCCGTTGATAGCTCTCAGCTTGCGCTTGACCTTGCGAAAGAGAACGCCGAGCTAAACGGCGTGGGAGATAGGTTTAAGTTCGTTAAAGGCGATGCTTTCAAAGTTTTAAAAGAGATGCAGCTTTCAGGGGAAAAGTTTGATTCCATAGTCATAGACCCACCAGCTTTTGCAAAGAGCAAAACGGTTGTTGAGCAGGCAAAGAGGGGCTACAAAGAGCTGTTTTTAAGAGGCTTAAAGATGCTCAAACCCGGCGGCAGAATAGTTGTCTGTTCCTGTTCTCACCACATAACGCCGCCGATTTTAGAAGAGATTCTTCTATCTGCAGCTTACGATACCAGAACGCCTCTGAGGGTTCTATATACAACTTACCAGTCAAAGGACCATCCTTTTGTCCTTCAGATACCAGAGTCGCGATACCTGAAATGCATATTCGCCAAATCGTTTGAGTGGCAGGTGTAGGAGGAAAGATGATAAGAAAGGCAGTAATTCCCGTAGCGGGGCTTGGAACGAGATTTTTACCGGCGACAAAGGCGCAGCCTAAAGAGATGCTTCCTTTGGTTGATAAGCCTGTAATTCAATACATAGTTGAAGAAGCGGTAGAAGCGGGGATAAAGCAGATAATTTTCGTTACCGGAAGGCATAAGAGAGCGATAGAAGACCACTTTGACAGAAACTTAGAGCTTGAGAGGGCTTTAGAGGAAAAGGGTAAGCTTGAACTGTTGAAAATGGTAAAAGAGATTTCTGAATTAGCTGACATTATCTATATACGTCAGAAAGAGCCGCTGGGACTGGGGCATGCCATTCTAACGGCGGAACCGGCGGTTGGTAACGAGCCGTTTGCCGTTCTTTTAGGTGACGACGTTATGGTTTCTGAACCGCCTGCCATAAAGCAGCTTATGGATGTCTTTGAAAGGTATAGATGTTCCGTTTTAGGCGTCCAGGAAGTTGCGAAGGAAGATGTCAGCAAGTATGGAATTATTGGCGGCAGAGAGATAGAAAGCGGAACGTTCAAGGTTGATACGCTGATAGAGAAACCGGCTGTTGAAGAAGCGCCTTCCTGCTTTGCCATTACCGGTAGATACATACTCACGCCAGGCATATTTGACGCTCTGAGGAGAACACCTAAAGGCAGGGGCGGAGAGATTCAGCTTACAGATGGTATAAATATCTTAGGTGAAAGGGAAGCTATATATGCCAAAGTTATGGAAGGCAGGAGATACGATACAGGTAATAAGCTCGGATTTTTAGAGGCTACCGTTGACTTTGCACTTGAAAGGGAAGATTTAAGGGAACCGTTCCTTGAGCTATTGAAGAGAAAACTAAAAGAACAGGAGTAAAAACGATGGGAGAAATGGTTCAAAATAAACAGATGGGAGAGATGAAGTTTCCTGAAGAGCTTCCTGTTCTTCCTTTGAGGGATGTCGTTGTTTTTCCGATGATGATTGCGCCTCTTTTCGTTGGAAGACCGTTCTCCCTCAACGCGATAGAAGAAGCTTTGAAGGAGCATAAACTCATCTTTTTAGTGACCCAGAAGGACAAAGAGATTGAAGAGCCTACAAGGGAAGACCTTTACGACGTTGGAACTGTTGCCGTCATTTTAAAAGCGATGAAGATGGGCGACGGCAGGGTAAAGATTCTGGTTCAGGGTCTGGGAAGGGCAAGGTTAAAAGAGCTGAAGTTTGAAGATAACCACTTTAAAGCTGTGGTTGAACACCTTTTGGAGGGCGAATACGTTCCTCAGACTCTGGAGGAAGAAGCCTTAGTTAAGTTGGTTAAAGACCAGATAGAAAGAGTAGTTGCCTTAGGTAAGCAGATTCCACCTGATATGGTAGCGATACTCCGTTCTATAGAAGACCCCGGCAGACTTGCAGACCTTATAGCCGGTCAGCTTGACCTTTCTACGGAAGAGGCAATAGACATTCTTTCAACCGTTGACCCTATTGAGAGACTAAAGAAGATAAGCGAGAAATTGGAGCATGAGATAAAAGTTCTTGAGATTCAGGAGCTTATAAGGACAAAAGCCCGCGAATCTATGGAAAAAGAGCAGCGGGAATATTTCTTACGCCAGCAACTCAGAGCTATCAGGAAAGAGTTAGGAGAAGAGGAGGAAAAGAGCAAGGAGATTGAGGAGTATAGAGAAAAAATTAAAAAGGCGAAGATGCCGAAAGAGGTTGAAGAGTCTGTTTTAAAGGAACTTTCGCGACTTGAGAAGATGCACCCTGAATCTGCAGAGGCTGCCGTTTTAAGAACCTGGATTGAATGGATGATAGAGCTTCCGTGGAATAAGAGAACGAGAGATAAGCTTGATATAGAAAGAGCCAAGAAGATACTTGATGAAGACCACTACGACCTTGAAAAGTTAAAAGACAGAATTCTTGAATACCTTGCCGTTAAATCTCTCATAAAGAAGAGGAGAAAGAAATCTCGCGAGGTTAAACAGCCTACGATTTGTTTTGTGGGACCCCCGGGTGTCGGTAAAACCTCTCTTGCCCGCTCTATTGCGAGGGCTTTAGGCAGGAAGTTTGTGAGGATTTCCTTGGGCGGCGTGAGGGATGAAGCTGAGATAAGAGGTCACAGGAGAACTTACGTTGGTGCTATGCCCGGCAAAATCATTCAGGCTTTGAGAAAGGCAGGAACGAAGAATCCTGTAATACTTCTTGATGAAATAGACAAGATGGCATCTGACTTCAGGGGTGACCCTGCAGCAGCGCTGCTTGAAGTTCTTGACCCTGAACAGAACAGAGAATTCGTTGATAACTACATCAACCATCCTTTTGACCTTTCAGAAGTTCTGTTCATCGCAACAGCCAATACGCCTCATACTATACCTGAACCTCTGTTTGACAGGTTAGAAGTTCTTAACATCCCCGGCTATACGGAACAGGAAAAGCTTCAGATAGCTCTGCGCTACATAGTTCCAAAACAGATGAAGAATCACGCTTTGACGGAAAAGGATATAGAGTTTACGGAATCCGGTATTCTTCACATTATCAGGCACTATACCCGTGAAGCGGGAGTCAGAAACTTAGACAGGAAGATAGCTGCCATCTGCAGAAAGGTGGCGCTGTGGATAAGTGAGGGTAAGGAGAAAAAGTATAAGGTAACGAAAAAGCTTGTAGAGAAAGTTTTAGGAGCGCCGAAGTTTATTCCTGAACTTGAACTCGGCGAGGACGAAGTTGGTGTAGCTACGGGGCTTGCCTGGACGCCTGTTGGCGGTGACGTTCTGTTTATAGAGGCTGTTGTCACGAAAGGGACGGGAAGGTTAATCCTGACGGGGCGTTTGGGCGACGTGATGAAGGAGTCTGCACAGGCTGCGCTGGGCTTTATTAAAGCTAACGCTTCTAAGTATGGGGTAAAGAAGGACTTTTCAAAGATAGACATTCACGTTCACGTTCCTGCCGGTGCAATACCGAAAGATGGACCTTCTGCTGGAATTACCATTGCAACTGCCATGCTCTCTGCACTTACCGGCAGAAAGGTTAAGAAAGAAGTGGCTATGACCGGTGAAATTACTTTAGGCGGCAAGGTGCTGCCTGTTGGTGGATTAAAAGAGAAAATATTGGCGGCGCTGCGTTACGGAGCTAAAACCGTTGTTCTTCCGGAGAAGAACAGGGCAGAAGTTATGGAAGAGCTGCCGGAAGAAGCCAAGAAAAAGGTTAAGTTAGTTTTCGTTGATAGGATTGAACCTGTTTTTGAACTTGCCCTTTATAAGAAGGGAAGCAGGAAGAAGTGAATGAGTTAGAAAGAACCGGTTTGAGAAAAGAATTAGTAGAGCAGATTGTTAAGGTTATTTTGAAACACGACAAACCGAAGAGGGTTATTCTTTTCGGGTCACGGGCGAGGGGGGATTTTTCATCTGTTTCGGATATAGATTTAGCTGTGGAGGGCGTTGAAAACGCTGCTTTGATTAGAGAAATTTTAGATGAAGAGGTTGATACGTTATTAAAGTTTGACGTTGTTGATTTGAATAAGGTTCCTGATTATCTGAAGGAAAAGATAGAAAAAGAAGGGATAGTCCTTTATGATGAGGAAAGAGAAAAAGTTTAAGAATTTTTCCGATGCGCTTGAGAGGTTGAGAGAAGCGGTTGAGAGTGCCGAAACGGAGCTTGAGATAGATGGAGCCATTCAACGTTTTGAGTTTACCTTTGAACAGGCTTGGAAGGCGCTAAAAGCATTTTTGGAAGATGAGGGGATTGAGTGCAGGTCGCCAAAGGGTTGTTTAAAGGAAGCTTACGCTGCCGAGTTGGTAGAGAATGAAAAACTCTGGCTTCAAATGTTGTCAGACAGGAATACCTCTTCTCGTCTTTATAGTTTTGAAACTTCCAGAGAAATTTTTGAAAGGGTGAAAAGGTTTTATTTGGGGGCTTTTGAAAGGCTTTTTCAGACTCTTGCCGATAGGGTTGGAGATTGACTGTAAGAATTGTAAAGACAGAGGATGGTTCCTTAACGTTTTTCTCTGAGAAGTTTAAAGAGCCGTATCATTCCGTTACTGCCGGAGCTTTCAGGGAGGCTGTAGAAAAGTTTTGCGTTCCTGCTAAAGTTTCTGAAAAAGTAAAGGATAGGGGGCGTTTTAACCTTTTTGATTTCTGTTTTGGGTTGAGTTACAACACCGTTGCTTTTTTGGATACGGTTTTTAGAGAAAATCCTGAAGCAAGGGTAAGAATAGTTGGAGTTGAAAGAGATATAAGGGTTATAGAGAATTCTCTGAAAATCCCCTGGCACCGCTTTGAGAAGTGGAAGTGGGTTTTAAGGGAAATTTTGAAGAACAGGAAGGTGGAGGGTGGATTTTTAACGCTAAACTGTTTTATTCCACAGGTTTCCGTAAAAGTCTTTGTGGGTGAAGCAAGAGATTTCCTGAAACGTTTTGCTCAGCGATATATTGAGTTCGCAGACGCCATCTTTCACGACCCATTTTCACCCAAAGTAAATCCAGAACTGTGGACCTACGAGGTTTTTCTTTTAGAAAGAAAAATCTGTAAAGAAGACGGAATATTAGTTACCTATTCAACCTCTTCAGCGGTTAGAAGAGCTTTAATGATGGCAGGTTTCGGTGTGAGGAACGGCGTTGTTTTAGGTAGAAAGACACCTTCTACTGTTGCTTCTCCACTTTTTGAAACAGAAGAAAAAATAAAAAGGAAAAAAGCAGTTCCGTATAGAGACCCAGATTTACGTGATTCTCCTGACCTGATAAAGAACAGAAAAAAGGGATGTGAATATCTTATTGGAAAACAAGCAGTTTTTGAATGCCTATTCTGAAAATCTGGCGGAAAAGACCTAAATTAAAAAGTAGAAAATAAACAACATGGAGGAAACTATGGGAGGATACGTTCCCGCAGGCAGAAAAGAATACGTTTGGGAGAGTGATAACCCTTACTACGAAAAGAAGAAATACCCAGAACCAACTGTGTGTGAAGAGTGTGGAGCTGTTTTTAAGAACGGTAGATGGCAGTGGCCCGAGCAGTTAAAAGAGCCGCTTTCTAAAGAGGTTAATAAGGCTTTATGCCCTGCATGTAGACGTAAAAGGGATAAGTATCCGAGTGGTTTTGTATATCTTTCCGGTAAGTTCTTTGAAGAACATAAAGAGGAAATTCTTAACAGAATAAAGAACGTTGTTGATGAGGTTATGTCTTTAAGACCGCTTCAGAGGATTTTATGGATAGAGGAGAAAGAAGATGGAACAACCGAAATAGCAACTACCAGTGAACACCTTGCAAGGCATATAGGAGAAGCAGTTAATAAAGCATTTAAAGGAGAGTTTGAAGTTAAGTATAACGAAGGTGAAAAGTTAGCAAGAGTTTTCTGGCATAGAGATTGAAATAAAAAAAACGGGCAGGTTCGCAAACCTGCCCGCCAATTCTCTTCTGTAAGAATTAACCAGCAAGTGGGTTAGCGTAGAGAAGGATAAGTGCGATAACGAGACCGTAAATAGCAAGAGCTTCAATAATAGCCAGACCGATAAACATTGTAGTTGTTAACTTACCAGCCATTTGTGGGTTTCTTGCCATTCCTTCACAAGCACCTCTTACAGCTTGACCCTGTCCAGCACCTGCACCACCTGCTGCAGGACCAATAGCAAGACCAGCACCAATGGCGGAAAGACCAAGAATGAGTGCTTTTCCGGATTCACCGCCTTCTCCAGCTAATGCTGGTAAAGCTCCAACTGCAAGAAGGAAAAGTGTGAAGAGAATGCTCTTCAAAGAAGCCTTCTTCATCAGTAACCTCCTGTTTCTCTATTTTAATAACCTACGTGCTCCTCTTCGTGTTCTTCTATTGCTGTAGCGATGTAAACTACTGTAAGGATACAGAAGATAAACGTTTGCAGGATACTGTTAGCGAATACTATGAACTCACCTGCTACTGGAACTAAGAATGGAACAAGCATAAGAGCAACTAAAACGACCATTTCGTCGCCAAACATGTTTCCGAACAAACGGAAAGAGAGCGATAATATACGTGAAAGGTGAGAAACGACTTCTATTGGGAACATTATCGGTGCCATCCATGGAACTGGACCTGCAAAGTGCTTGATATAGTTGATGAGCCCATGTTTTTTGATACCCTCGTAGTTGTAGACCAAGAAAGAAATAATAGCTAATGCCAGCGTCGTGTTGAGGTTAGCTGTAGGCTGAACGAAACCAGGTATAAGTCCCATTAAGTTACCGATTAAGATGAACATGGCAAGTCCAGCTATGAGAGGGAAGAACTTTCTTCCGTAGCTTCCCATTGCATCTTCAAGGGTATATACGATGAATGAGGTTAAAGATTCAAAGACAAATTGGATTCTGTCTGGGAATTTACGTAAATTTCTGCCTAATATGTACGCGAAAACTAAAACAACAGCCATCATAAGCCAGGTCATAGTAACGAAATCAGGTACACCAACAATCTTTATGATGCTTCCTTCCATTCTCCTCTCTCCCTGCTGTGTTTTAGAGTTGCAATAAAAAGCCCTACTGTAGCTGTTACGACCGCCAGAATTATAGCAAAGAAGTTTATACGAGTAAATAAAGAAATGCTTATTAAAAGTAATCCCGTTATTATCAAAAAGCGCCACAGAAAGCCGGTTTTCGGATAAATTCCTTTTAAAACGTGATAAGGTACTGATTTGGAATACTTCATCAACAAGTAATAGTCAATAACAGATAGTAGAAAACCTACTATAAAGGATAGTAAGAACGTTTTGTCAAAATTTAGTATGAATAAAAAGAGAAAAACTGCTGAAAATAGAAAAAGTTCTATCCATATTAGCTTCTTAATGAAACGTTCAAAATAGCTTAAATCTACTTCTTTCACTTTGCTACCTTTTTAAGTTCCCTGTAAAGGTTTTTCAGTCCTGCAGCAAATCCTATCAGCAACCAAAATATTGTCATTAGAGGGAAAGTTTTCAACCACTTGTCAAGATAATAGCCAATTACTAATCCAATAATGATGGAGAGGGCGAACTGCACCCCCACCATCATGTAAGAAGTTCTTTCTATGTAGTCTTTAAGTTTACCCACGCTTTTTGTCCTCTTTTAAAGCAAATTAGCAGCTTCTTTGAAAGCAACTTCTGCAGCTTTGATGGTCTTTTCTATATCCTCTTCTGTGTGGGCTGTTGACATAAATGCAACTTCAAACTGAGAAGGTGCAAGGTAAACGCCCTGTTCTAACATCTTTCTGAAAAAGACGGCGTAGGCTTCGGTATTTGAGGTTAAGGCATCTTGATAGTTCTTGACGTCCTTATTGGTGAAGTAAACGATAGAGATACTTTCTATCTGTTTGAAGCAGAGTTTGTCGTAAATGCCTGCTTTCTTTGCGGCTTCCTTTAAACCTTCAGATAGTTTGTTTGTTTTTTCTCTGAGGCTTTCGTATACACCTGGCTTTTGCAGTTCTTCAAGAGTTTTGATACCTGCAATCATTGCAAGAGGGTTACCTGATAGCGTTCCTGCTTGATAAACAGGTCCTTCCGGTGCGAGATAGTCCATTATTTCCTTCTTTCCACCAAAAGCACCTACTGGTAGTCCACCACCGATAATTTTTCCAAAGCAGGAGAGGTCTGGAGTAATATTGAAGTACTGTTGAGCGCCACCGGGGGAGAGTCTAAATCCGGTTATTACTTCGTCAAATATGAGGACTATGCCTTTTTCTGCAGTCAGTTCTCTAACTTTTTCAAGATAACCTTCTTCTGGAATTATAAGTCCTGCATTTGCCATCACCGGTTCCATGATAACAGCTGCAACATCATTACCGACTTCATCTATAACTTTTTTTAGAGCGTCAATATCGTTGAATGGAACGGTAATTGTGTGTTTTGCAAAATCTTCTGGAATGCCAGGACTTGTAGGAACGCCGAAAGTTGTAAGACCAGAACCGGCTTTTACAAGGAGAGCGTCAACGTGACCGTGGTAACCGCCTTCAAACTTTATGACTTTATTTCTTCCTGTATATCCTCTTGCCAATCTGATAGCTGACATTGTTGCTTCGGTTCCTGAGTTGACCATTCTCACCTTTTCAACGGAAGGAACCATTTCAACAATCATTTTTGCTAATTTAACTTCTAATTCTGTGGGGGCGCCGTAGCTTGTTCCTTTTTCAGCCTGTTCTTTTATGCCTTCAACTACAGACGGGTGTGCGTGCCCTAAAATCATTGGTCCCCAGGAGCAGACGTAATCTATGTATTCGTTGCCGTCAACGTCCCAGATGTGAGAACCTTTCGCTTTTGCTATAAATCTGGGGGTATCACCTACAGATTTAAACGCTCTTACAGGACTGTTAACTCCACCTGGTATGTACTTTTTCGCTTCTTCAAAGAGTTCTTTTGAGCGTCTAACGTTCATTGATTTCCTCCTGTATTATAGATTTCCTTTAGTTGAAGGGATTCCGGTTTCTCTGCTGTTTATTTCAACAGCCATTCTTAGAGCTCTTGCAACGCATTTAAAGGTTCCTTCAGCCATGTGGTGAAGGTTTAGTCCGTAGTGGCAGTTAATGTGTAGGTTGCACATGCAGGAAAAGGCAAAAGATTTCCAGAATTCTCTGAAAAGGTCAAACTCTATTCCATTGAGGGTTGCATTTTGAGGGAAGCCTTTATAAACGAAGTAGGGTCTTCCGGAAAGGTCAACGGCAGATGCAATTAGGGTTTCATCCATAGGTAGAGTGAAAAAGCCGTAGCGGTTAATTCCCTTTTTATCGCCTAATGCTTTTTTAAAAGCTTCTCCTAAAACGATGCCAACGTCTTCTATTAGATGGTGGTGGTCAACGTCTACATCTCCTGTGGCTTCTACCTCAAGGTTGAATAGGGAGTGTTTTGAGAATAGTTCAAGCATGTGAGTGAGGAACGGAATGTCGGTTTTTATTTCATAAACGCCGTTGCCGTCCAAGTTTATCAGTATTTTCACAGAAGTTTCCTTTGTTGTCCTTTCTATAACGGCTTCTCTCAATTTTTCCTCCGCTATTACTCTTTAAAACCTGCAGGATAAGAGCCTAAAATTTTGAAGAAACTGCAGTGTTCTTTGAGTTCATCAAGAGCTTTGGCTACTCTGTCTTCTTTTCTATGACCTTCTATGTCAACGAAGAATACGTATTCCCAGGGTTTTTTCTTTGTAGGACGGGATTCTATCTTTGACAGGTTAACGTCGTATACAGCAAAAGGCTGTAAGGCTTTAAAAAGAGCGCCTGCAACGTGTTTTGTGCTGAACATTACGGACGTTTTGTCTCTTCCTGAGGGGAATTCTGAATCGTTCTTTCCTATAACTAAAAATCGGGTATAGTTTTTTGAAAGTTCTTGAATGTTTTTGGCTAAGATGTTGAGGTCGTAGAGGAGAGCAGCTGCTTCACTTGCTATTGCTGCAGTTCCTTCCTCTTTGCTTGCTATTTCTGCAGCTTTTGCTGTACTTGAAACCTCTTCTATTTCTACGTGGGGTAGATTTTCAGATAACCACTTTCTCGCCTGTGCTATAGCGTGGCGGTGGGAAAGAACTCTTTTTATTTTAGATAATTCGGGTTCTTTGCTCATAAGGTGTAAGTTTACTGAAACGAAGATTTCGCCGCTTATTTTAAGGTCTGTGTCTAAAAACATATCTATTGTGTAGTTTACGATACCTTCTATAGAGTTTTCTATTGGGACAACGCCGTAGTCAACTCTTCCTTTATCAACTTCGTCAAAAACTTCGTTTATAGAGTCCATTGGTCTTAAATCTGAAGATGTTCCGAAGTGGCGTAATGCTGCTAAGTGGGTGAAGGTCGCTTGAGGTCCTAAAAATGCAACCTTTGTTGGTTCTTCTAAAGCTCTGCAGGCGGAGATTATTTCTCTAAATATTGCTCTTATGCTTTCTGGTGGTAGAGGTCCCTGATTGAGTTCTTCAAGGTGGGAAAGAATTTTGGCTTCTCTACCTGGAACGTAAAAAGGGAGTCCTTTTTTCTTTTTAATTTCGCCTACTTCTTGGGCTAATTTTGCCCTTCTATTTAAAAGGATTAACAGCTCTTTATCTATTCTGTCTATTTCTTCTCGTAGTTCTGAGAGGTTTTTCATTTTTTCTCCGAGAGGGTTTGGTGTTAATAATTATAGGGAATTTTACTTTCTTTTAAGGATTTTCTTGAGTTTTTCTGAGATAGTGTCTACGGCTTTGACTATTTCTGGGTCAAAAAGTTTGTCTTTCCCAGCGTTTTCTTTCAAATAGGAAAGAACATCTTCAAAAGAGTAGGCTTTTTTGTAAGGTCTTTCTGTCGTCATGGCTTCTATAACGTCGGCTACGGCTACAATTTTTGCGGGTAGAGGTATTTCGTCACACTTTAAGCCTTCTGGATATCCGGAGCCATTACACCTTTCATGGTGATATAAAACTATAGGGAGAACGTCACGGAGTTCTTGTATTGGGCTGAGAATTTTGTAGCCAATTATTGGGTGTTGTTTTATTTTTTCGTACTCTTCGGGAGTTAGGGGTTCTGGTTTGTTTAGTATGGAACAGGGAATACCTAATTTGCCTATGTCGTGTAAAATGCCGCCGATTTGCAGGTTTCTTATCGTTTCTTCTGGTAATCCGAGCGTTTCACCGATTTCTACTGCTATTTTGGCTACTCTTTCGCTGTGACCTTTTGTCCATGGAGACATAGCGTCTATAGCGTTTGCAAGGGCAAGTATTGTGGACATAAAGAGGTGTTCACCTTTTTTCCTTTCGGTTACAGATAATAGGGCGGAGTCAATGATGTTTTTTACAATGTCTTTTATCTCGTTCCAGCAGGGGACGTCACCTTCAAGGACGATGTAGGTGTGGGGATTTTCCTTTAGTTTTATAACCTTTTGACCTTTTTTGATGGGAGGTGGGGTATAGTCTCTGACGAATTTGACGTAATCTAACTTTAATTCGTTTTTGAGTATAGAAGATACTTCATTGAAGAAATCAAGGACACCAGAAGAGTTTGCAGAAGCTTTTAGTATTTTTGTTGTTAGGTTTAGGAGTAATCTATCTATTTTTCTTTCTTTCTCTATTTCATCGTACATCTCTTTTATTGAGTCTGTAAGAGAGGTGAGTTCATCATTTTCTGTTTGTGTTGTGAGCGTTTTGATGCCTTCCTTTTTCCAGGACTTTACAGAAGAGACAATGAATTTAATTCTGCTTTTTAATAAGTGAATATTGAGTAAAACAAGGAGAATCATAGCTATAAAGAGAACGAGTTCAAACTCCAGGAAAGTTTCTTTTATATTCTTTAGCTTTGTATATAGTCTTTCTGTGGAGTAAGCAATTTCAAGATTTAAAGGTACAGGGTTGGTTTTTATAAGTTCTTTTTTCGTTAGTATACATGGTCTTTCTAAGAAGTCTTTTGTGCACCAAGGTAGTTTATTCCAGTTTTCCTTTTCTGCTTTTATCAATGGAGATGATGGGGAGAATTCGTATATACGTAGATAGAGAGCGTCAGGTTCTTTTTGCAAAAAGTAAGAAAAGAATTTATATAGATAGAAGTAATCGTAGTCTTTTATTTCTACATTGCTTGTTCCTTTTATTAACTGAAATTCCGCATTTACTCTAATTAAAAATTCTGTTTTAAGTTGTTGTTTGAAGAGTTGAGTTACGTATGTTCCAAGTATAACGAAAATTAAGATTGTAATTAGTGTAAAGAATAAAAAAACCTTACCTGATATGGATTTAACGGGAAATTGCATTAGAAAGCTCCACAAGCCTTGAACGATGGGTTATTTCTCTATTTAAGAAAAACTGAAAATCATCTCGGTACTTTGAGGATTCTTTTAAATCTAAGATTTGTTGGTATAGTCTTATGGCTGCTTCTTCTCCACTTATATCTTCTTCTAACAACTGTTTTAGATTTTTACCTGTTTGAGGTGGCCACATGGCCACTGTTGGAGTCGCCCCTTCTTTTATAAGAATTTCAGTTATCCTTCTTGCGTGGTATATCTCATCTCTCATGTTTGAGAGTAGAACATTTTTAATTTTTTTCTGATTGATTAACCCAGCGTGATTAATGTATTGGATAATTGCTCCGTATTCGTGGGAAATTGCTAAATTACAAAGGTTAATGAAAGTTGTAGTATTAAATATCTGTTCGGCAGGGGCTTTTACGGGTATTACAAAAGAAGTTAGGCTACCAAAAAGGATTTTTAAGATTTCTCTTCTTTTCATTTTCCCCTCCATTACCAGGAAGAACACTTAGGTACGTAGTTAAATTTTATTATATTGCAACTCTAAACGGATAGGTTATATTTCTGCTTTGATAGTGAAAGTTCAATTTGAGAGGAGGAATAATATGCCAATATATGAATTTAAGTGTGAGGATTGTGGGAAAGAGTTTGAAAAATTTGTTGTTTCTTTCTCTCAGATTGATTCTGTGAAGTGTCCTGAATGTGGTTCTAGTAACGTTAAGAAGAAGGTTTCTGCCTGTTCTGTGGGAGGTTCTTCCACTTCTGCTGGAAGCTGTACAGCGTTTGGCTGAGGCATTTAGTCAGGCGGAGTTTCCGCCTTCTTTATCTCTTCCAACAGCCTTTTTTCTTCTTCTGTTAACTTTCCCTCTTTAAGAAGGTTCTCAATAACTTGGGGTTTTTTCTTTAGCGTTCTTTTGAGAGATTCTCTCTTTCTCCACTCCTCTATCTTCTTGTGGTGTCCTGAAAGCAGAACTTCGGGAACCTTTAGTCCTCTGTATTCTGCAGGTCTTGTGTAGTTGGGGTAACCCAACAATCCTCTGTCCATAAAAGAATCTGCTTTCAAACTTTCTTTATTCCCCAAAACTTCTGGTATGAGCCTTATTATTGCGTCCATCATTACCATTGCAGGAAGCTCGCCGCCGGTAAGAACGTAATCTCCTATGGAAACTTCTTTGTCCACGATTGTTTTTACTCTTTCGTCAACGCCTTCGTACCTTCCGCAGATTATCAAAAGGTGTTCTTTTTTTGAGAGTTCTACTGCCATTTCCTGATTGAAGGTTTCTCCCCAGGGTTCTGTGAGGATTACAAAAGGTTTTCCGAATTTTTTAGAAATATCGTCGTAAGCTCTGAAAATGGGTTCTGGCTTTAAAACCATTCCGGGACCGCCGCCGTAAGGAACGTCGTCAACCACTTTGTGTTTATCGTAGGCGTAATCTCGGATGTTTATAACATTTACCTTGACCTTTTCAGACTGAACGGCTTTGCCGATTATTCCTTCTTTGAGAAAACAGTCAAAAAGTCCGGGAAGAACTGTGAGAACGGAAATTCTCATTCTTCCATACCTTCAAGCAGGGAAACGACTATCTTCTTGTTTTTCAAGTCTATCTCTTTTACAAACTGCTCTATAAACGGAATCAGGATTCTTTTTCCATCAGTTTTTTCTACTTCTAATACGTGACTTGCAGGCTGTTCAAGTATCTCGGCAATCTTACCTATTTCTCTTCCATCTTCTGTTATAACTTTGCAGCCTAAAAGGTCGGAGAAATAGTATTCGCCTTCTTCTAACTCTACCTGGTTGCTTTTATCTATCCAGATTTCGCTTCCGATTCTCTCTTCTGCAGCTGTTCTGTCGTTTACCCCTTCAAACTTTATTATGTAGAGGTCTTTGTAGGGTTTCATTGATTCTATCTTGAGGTTTTCTTTCTTTGTTCCTCTGTAAATAGGTATCTCTTTTAGCGATTCCATTTGCCTTTCAAATACATCGGATTCTGGTTTAACTTTTACGTCTCCCTTTACGCCGTGAACGCCAACGACTTTTCCTATGAGGACGTCGTTTTTGTGGTCAAAAACTCTCTTAACGCGCCTTTCAAGGATTGCTTTAACGCCTTTCTTTTTCATCGTTCCCCTTTTAATCCCCCCGAGAGGGGGGAGAGGTTACTTGTAGTTTTCAATGGCTTTTTTAATCATCTCTTTGGCAACGTCGCTGCCTTTGAACTCTTTGACCTTTACCCACTTACCGGGTTCTAAGTCTTTGTAGTGTTCAAAGAAATGTTTTATCTCGTTTAGTGTGGCTTCCGGTAAATCGTTTATTTCTTTAACGTTTGTGAATGTAAGGTCAAGCTTGTCAACGGGAACTGCCAATATTTTTTCGTCCTGTCCGCTCTCATCTTCCATCACTAAAACGCCGATGGGTCTGCATCTAATTACGCTTCCCGGAACTACAGGCTGTCTTGAGATTACTAAAACGTCAATGGGGTCGCCGTCATCTGCTAAAGTGTTTGGAACGAAACCGTAGTTTGCTGGATAGAACATTGGTGTGAAGAGGAATCTATCTACGAAGATAGCGCCGCTCTCTTTATCTACTTCATACTTGATGTTAGAACCCTGTGGGATTTCTATTACTGCGTAGATATCTTCTGGTGGGTTTTTGCCGGGGGGGATTTTTTTTACGTCCATAACCTTCCTCCTAATGAAAAATTTTATGTTGCTATTATACTCTAACAACTTATGAGGAGTTTTTATGGCGGTTCGGGAGGAAGGTAATTAGTGGCGGGGACGACGGGACTCGAACCCGCGACCTCCGGCGTGACAGGCCGGCGTTCTAACCAGAGCTGAACTACGTCCCCGAAAAGTGGTGGGCGGAACAGGGATCGAACCTGTGACCTCCAGCTTGTAAGGCTGGCGCTCTCCCAGCTGAGCTATCCGCCCAATTGACGATTGGAAATATAGGAAATACCATTTTTATTGTCAAGACTTCAGAACGTTATTGGAGAAGAAAAATGGAGAGAGTTGAAGCTTTGAAAAAAATCCCCCTCCTCTCCCCCCTCACCGACTCCCAGCTCTCAAAAATTGCATCTATTTCAGTTGAAAAGCTGTATCCTGCCGGCAGTGTCATATTTACTCCTGGAGAATCTGCAGAAGGTTTTTACGTTTTAAAGAAAGGAAAAGTAAAAATTTTCAAAACTCAGAGAGGCAAAGAGCAGATAATAAAGATATTTTCAGAACCTGCCTTTTTCGGGGAAGCAGCAAGCTTTACAGGGGGTAAATTCCCCGCTTGGGCGGAAGCTATAGAGGACTCAGAAGTTATATTTATTCCAAGAAGTGCGTTTATCTCCATAATGAAAGAAGACCCCGATATAACCTTGAAACTTATGTCCGTAATGGCGAATAGGCTGCTCTACCTTACTAATTTAATAGAGAGTTTATCGTTGAAGAACGCCCTTTCAAAGGTGGCTGCGTACATACTGAGAAATCAGAACGATGGAAAATTAACCTTTAAAACGAACCTTGCAGCTCTTGAGTTGGGTTTGACTAAAGAAACGGTTTCCAGAATGCTTTCTAAACTTAAATCAATGGGGGCGATAGAGAAAGACGGTAACGTTATCAAAATAAAAAACCTTCAACTGCTACGGGAAGTTGAGTAGAAGAAACGTTCTTTTAATTCGTGTCTTAACCAGTCTAACGGCGCGTAAACAATCATTCTTGGACCGCTGAACTTCATTACTTCTTTAATTTTTCTTCTCATCGTTTCTTCGTAACAATGAACGGGACATTTTTTACAGGAGGGTTTCTGTTCACCAAAAGGACATAAATCCAATCGTTTATAGGCGTAGCTGAGTAACTCTGCACAATCCTTACAAAGATTTCCCCTTTCTCTTCCATGTTTTTTCCAGCAGTAGATTTCAATCATCTTTTTTATTGTCTCTTTCTCTTTTTCTATCTTTGATGGCATTATTCCTCCGTTGAAACAGAAAAAGCCCCCCTAAGGGGGCGGAAATTAAATTCCTAACTCTTCTCTCTTCTTCAAGATGTGAGCTTCTATGCCGTTTGCAGCTTCAACAGGGTCATCGCCTACTGCAATTTTGCCGCCGGTAAGACCTTCAACTTCTTCAGTTAAAAGTTTAACAACTTTGTCAGAACCTGTTACAGGAGGAACTGGAGATACGTGGGTGTAAAGCCCCATTGCTACTGCAGAAAAGCCGTCTATCACTGCTTTCTGCTCCATATATTCAGGAGCTGTAACTGCAACTGGTAACTGTGACGGGTCAACGCCTAAAGCGTTTGCTATTGCAACAACCGTCATGATAATCCTTCCTGTATCGGTACAGGTTCCAAAAGATAGAACTGGTGGAATACCTAAAGCTTTGCAAACTCCAGCTAATTTAGAACCTGCATACTTATCAACGGCTTCCATCGTTTCAAGTCCTGCTTTTTGAAGACCTGCGTTTCCGCAACCTGCACCGATTACTAAGATATCTCTCTTTATTAATTCTTTGGCAATTTTTACCGTCATGCTGTCCTGAGGACCGTTTGCAAGAGATGTACAGTTAACCAGTGCAACAACGCCTTTAATGTCGCCACTCTTTATAACTTCAAGTAGCGGAGTTAAACTGCCGCCTAAAGCTTTTACGATTGCCTCTGCGGAAAATCCAACCACAGCCTTCTGCTTGAACTTAGAAACGTCAGTTTTAGGAGCGTTCTTCCTTTCCTTAAAGTTTTCAATAGCTTTCTTAATGATTTCTTCTGCTATCTTTTCTTCGTTTCCAGGCTTATACTCAAGCCTTTCTGCTCCCGGAACGCCGATGATGTTGGAAACTGCAATAAGTTTAAACTTATACTTATCTGCATACTCCTTGAGGTTTGCGAGAGAGCAGTTCATATCCATAACGAAAGCGTCAACTGCTCCCGTTGAGAGGAAGTATTCAAGAGAAATCCAGTTTGACGTTAAACCTGCAAAAACGTCATCGCAGTTGAGCCTTGCCATCATTTCTTGTCCGGTTTCTATTGAACCGACAATTTTCAAGCCTTTTGCTCCAGCTTCTTTACCCATCTGCTGGAACTTAGGGTCTTTAGCTAACTTAACCAAAGCCATTCCTACAAAAGGCTCATGACCGTTTGGAAGGATGTTTACGTAGTCAGGGTCTAAAACACCAAAGTCAACCTGACACTCGTGAGGTTCAGGAGTACCGTAAAGCGCGTCTTGAATCATTTCAAGCGGAACCAAGCTACCGAAAGCTGAAGCTACGCCGTTTCTCAACGCTGCCAAAGCTAAAGTGATGTAGTCGCCATCAATGTTCGTCATTGAACGAGTTACAGAGTCAACCAATTCATTCATTGGACCTTTAGGCATAATGCCAAGCTTCCTGAAAACTTCCTTTCTGCTTTCCGGAGCTAACTTTTCAACGAACACTGAGTAGTCGTTTTGGGAGAGACTTTCAAGAACTTTCTTTGCAACCTCTTCTGCTTTCTTTTCAAGTGGCAAGGAAGTATCAACTTCTAAAACTTCTGCCAAAAGGTCTATCTTTGAAGGGTCTTTAATTTCGTAAACTGTGTTGCCTTTAGCTGTTTCAAGGAGCGTTAAGGCTGCTTCTCTGCAGTGGTAGGTGTACGCTGCCAGTCCCATGTTTGCTTTTATCAGCAGGTTTCTCATTACTATTCCGTGAGCGTCTATCCCACATACGCCCCTTGGAGTTTGAGGGGTTATACGGCAGGGACCCATAGAGCA
This sequence comes from Desulfurobacterium pacificum, assembly GCF_900182835.1. Lineage (NCBI taxonomy): Bacteria > Pseudomonadati > Aquificota > Aquificia > Desulfurobacteriales > Desulfurobacteriaceae > Desulfurobacterium > Desulfurobacterium pacificum. The sequence continues at coordinate 87,242 of NZ_FXUB01000004.1, read as the reverse complement.
GAGCTGACAGGAAACGCCTTCTTTACAGAACTTACATCTAACCTTTTCCATGGCTTCAAATCTGTCGGCTACGTTTGAGAGACCTGCCTCTTTTACTTTTTGATACATGTAGTTAACGCTTTCGTGGAACGAAGGCATCTTGATTTCTACCTCTTTGCCTTCCTCTTTCTTGAAAAATCCGAACATCTGCGTCCTCCTCTTATAAAGTTTCTTGTTTATTAAGATTAGCAGGACCGAAACGAAATTGCCTTGACTTAAATCAACGAATGGACGATATTTGAGAAACCGATAGATTTGAAAATTACAATTTAATTTAATTAAGATACGCTCCAAGCTCCTTTCCGTAAGGGATGAGATACAGAGTGAACTGTTGCAGCATTGTTATTGACGAGTGTTAGTCCTGAATATAGAATGAGGGTATGGAATATAAACTGGATAGGAAGTTATAAAAATAGAATTATGGGGCGTACTTCATAGCAACAATTGGGTAGGTAAAACTGGAGGACGTAAAGAGATATGTCCAGAGTCAAAGAAGAAAGTAAATTCCTGCTCACCTATAAATTCAGAGCTTATCCTACTGTTCTGCAAGAGTATAAGTTAGAAAACTGGCTTTTTGTTTTATGCTGGCTCTACAACTATGCACTTGAAGAAAGGAAAAAAGTCTGGAAGGAAGAAGAGAGAACTGTAAGTTATTCAGAACAACAAAATAACCTACCAAAGCTTAAGAAAAAAGAACCGATACTAAAGTTTGTTCATTCTCAAGTCCTTCAAGATACGCTCAGGAGAGTAGATAAAGCATTTCAGAAGTTTTTCCACGATTTAGAGAGGAAGAAGAAAGGAGAGAAAATAAAGGTAGGTTATCCTAAAAAGAAACCGATAGCAAAATGCAAGTCTCTCACATTCCCGCAAGTTTGGATGAAACAAAAAGGAAAGTTAGTTCCGATAATCAAGTTAGAGAAGGAAAATAACCGATTTGCATATCTTCACTTACCTAAGATAGGAAAGCTCAAAATAAGACTCCATAGAGAGATAGACTGGACAAAAGCGAAAACAGTAACGGTAAAGAGAGAACCAAGCGGGAACTGGTATGTATGCGTAAGCGTAGAAGTTGACCTTGACCAGATACTCAAAGAGGTAGAAGAGAAAGTAGAAAAGAGAGCAAAAGCGGTAGGGATAGATTTAGGTGTAAAACACCTTGCGGTAACAAGCGAAAAGGAATTCATAGAGCATCCTAAGTTCTTACAAAAGCTGGAAAAGAGGCTCAAAAGAGAACAAAAAAAGCTCTCCAGAAAAGAAAAAGGAAGCATAAACTTTGAGAAGCGAAGGAAGAGAGTAGCTAAGATACATGAAAGGATAAAGAACGCAAGGAGAGATTTTCTCCATAAGCTATCAAAATACCTTGTTGACAACTATGACTTGATAACCTTTGAGAACCTTGACATACCAGCACTTATAGAGAACAACAGATTAGCTAAACTTATACTTGATGCAGGATGGGGAACACTCATCACCTTTGTCACCTATAAAGCTGTAATGGCGGGGGCAAGGGTAGTAAGAGTGAACCCTGCATACACAACTCAAATTTGTTCTGTATGCGGGCAGAAAGTTCCTAAAACATTAGCAGATAGAATACATAAGTGTCCGGTTTGTGGGACAGAACTTGATAGGGATTACAACGCAAGCGTAAACATACTCAGAAAGGGGTTCACCCACCTTACGGGTGGTAGGGTTGGAGCGACCCAAACTGAAGCCTGTGGAGAGGGCAATGGCGGGGCACTCCTAAAAGGGAGTGTTAGCTATCCCTCGTTGAAACAGGAATCCCCTTGCGGGTCTTCTGGATGGGGAGATAATCCTCTACCAGAAGTTCCGTCCGTAAGGGCGGAGTAGTTCACTCAATTTGGAGGATACTATGAGAGTGGCGGTGCCGATTTTAGAGACTGAGGTTAACGGCAGGAGGTTGGTCAATGCGCACTTTGGTAAGTCTAACCTTTTTGCCGTAGTTGATACAGAAACAGGAAAAGTTGAAGTGAAGGAAAATCCAGGACTTCACGTAGAGAGAGGAAGAGGTATCTATATTGCAGAAATGTTTAGGGAAAACGGAGTAGAAGCTGTATTGGTTAAAGAGATGGGACCTGGTGCTTTTGATAAGATAAGGAACCAGTTGGGAATAACCGTTTATTTAATTCCGCAAAACGTTAAGTTTTTAGATGAAGCGATTGAAATGTTTAAGAAAGGGGAGCTTGTGGAGCTTTTGGAGCCTAACGAAGAAGAGCATTGAGGTGTTTTATGAAGTGTCACAGGTGCATGAATCCTGAATGTTATAGAGAGGGAAAAGTTTGTTATCCTGGTGAGTCGGTTAAGGATTTAGATGAAAAAGACCAGAAGCTACTGAAAGTTGCCTGCGATATAGAGAGAGAGTTTTACGGGAAGTTAACGAGAATTGAAGAAATTGTGGAATTTGCAAAGCGGATGGGTTTTAAAAAGATTGGAATTGCTTTTTGCATAGGGCTTTTTGACGAGGCTAAAGTGATAGCGGAGGTTTTTGAAAGCGCCGGTTTTGAAGTTTACTCTGTAGTATGTAAAGTGGGTGCTGTGGATAAATCGGAGTTAAATGTTGAAAAGATGAGACCGGAAGAAAAAGAAGCCGTATGCAACCCGATAGCGCAGGCTGAAGTCCTTAATAGGAAAGGAACAGAACTTAACGTAGTTGTAGGTCTTTGCGTTGGTCATGACATTTTGTTTCAAAAGTATTCAAAGGCTCCTGTGACTACCTTGATAGTAAAGGATAGAGTTTTAGCCCATAACCCAGCGGGGGCTATCTATAGCAGATATTACAAGAGAAAGTTGTTGTCTAAGTAGAAATTATTTCTCTTGCGATGCTTTCGGCTGCCGCTTTTACTCTGTTTCCGTCTCTTGGGTCTATTACTTCAAACGGAATTTTCAGATTTTTAAGCGTAGCAAGGAGTGAAGAAGGGTTTTGTGCAGCATCAGGAAACGTAATAAATATTCTTTTTGCTGCTCCTTTATAGGCTGGTAGTTTTGAAAAGAAACCAACAATCTTTTCTAACTCTTCAGGTTTTTCGTAAGAAGGGTGTAGAAAAACGATTCCGTCAAAATTTCCGCCTGCTATCTCCCAGATGAAGTCAAACCTTTCCTGTCCGGGAACCCCCATAAACATGAACTCATACCCGTTGAGGGAGAGGAAGTTTACCTCCACTCCTACCGTTGTGGTTGTATCTTTTTCTAAAAGGGTTGAAAGGTCAATTTCGTTTACTTCTGTTCCGGTAAATTTTTCTGGATTGATGTTTTTGATAAAAGTTGTCTTTCCGGCGTTGTACTTGCCACAGACTATTATCTTCTTCAAGTTTCTACCTTCCTCCTCTCTTTTTGTTCTCTGTGTTCAACGAATACTTCAAAGTTGGGAAAGGTTTTGGCAACTTCTGTAGCTATCATTTCGGCTAACGCAACTGAGCGGTGTTGCCCTCCCGTGCACCCTACTGCATAAGTTATGTAGGATTTTCCCTCTTTTTCATAAAAAGGCAATGTGAATTTTACAAAATTCATTATATATTCAAGGGTCTTTCTTGTCTCTTCAAACTTTAAGAGGAATTCCTGAACTTCTCTGTCTGTTCCTGTTTTTGGTCTTAATTCGGGAACGAAGTGGGGATTGGGAAGAAACCTTACATCAAATACGTTGTCAGCAGATGCCGGTATGCCGTTTTTAAAGCCAAAGGAAAGAACGGTTACTTTCAGCTGGGGTTTCCCCGTTGATAGTATCTCTTTTAGCAATCTTTTAAGGTCGTGCGTGTTAAGGGAGGTTGTATCTATTACTTTGTCTGCAATCTCTTTTACAGGTGTCAGGACTTCCTTCTCTTGTTCTATAAGTTCTTCCAGACTTTTACCAGGAGAATACCTTTCAAAAGGGTGTGGTCTTCTCGTTTCGCTGAACCTTTTTATCAGTTCCTCTTTGTTGGCTGTGAAAAACCAGAGTTTTACCTGCGGGAAATCTCTTTTCACGTTCTTTAGAATCTCTGCTGCATTGCTACGGAAGGAAGGATTGCGGATGTCCATTACCAAAACGGCTTTTTCTATCTCTGCGTTGTCGTCAATGAGCCTTATGAGGTTTCTTAATAAGTCTGGGGGGACGTTATCTATGCAGTAAAAACCTAAGTCTTCAAGGTGGCGCATGGCGGAGGATTTTCCGGAACCCGATTCGCCTGTAAGGATAATTATCTCTTTCATCTTACTTTACCTTGAAGATTTCAACTTTATTTGCACTGAACTCGGGTACGAAAAGTTTACCGTCGCAGTATCCTATATCCGCAGGGGTTATAAGTCCAGATTTTAAAATCTTTATTTTTCCGTTTTTAAATGCGTAGATTTTCCCTCCTGAAAAGCTTGAGAAAAGGATAGTTCCATCGTTTAAAACCACAACGCCGTCTAAGAATCCGCTAACTTGGGTGAGGACTTTTAAGGATTTGTCTCTATTTATCTGGAAAACTTTTCCGCTGCCGTAACTAACCACTATCATCGTGCCATTTGGGGTAAACGCTATGCCGTTTGGTCCTTCAAGCTCGTTGTTCTGAAGGAATACTTTTACAGAGTAATTTGAAGGGTCTACCTGGTAAATCGTGTTGGTTAAAGTGTCGGAAACGTAGACGTACTTTCCGTTAAATGCTGTGTCGTTTAGGAAGCGGGCGCCGGGGGCGGGGATTTTGCGGAGAATTTTTCCAGATTGTGGGTCTATCACTACTACCGTATCTATGTCTGCAACGAACAGTTTTCCTTTTGCAAAGGTTATTCCTTTCGGAGCGTTTAAACCTTTCGTGAATTTTGTTTTAATTATTTTCCCGTCGAGAGATGCTAAAGTTATATATCCATCTCCATCTTTACTATCCGGCGGTAAATTTCCAATGTTGGAAATGTAAAGCTTGCCTCTGTAGCACTGGCTGCTTTCTGGCGTTTTTAAACCACCGGAAAGAGAATTTAAAAGAATTAACGTGAGCGTTAATGCACCTGCAGCTGCTGTAATTATCCCCATTTCAATTTCTCCCTTAAGGTTTGATAGTAGGATTTTTCCGGGTCTCTCAGTATTAAAAGGTCGTAAGGAGACCTGGTTATTTCTATAATATCGCCCTCTCTTAACTCTATTCCTTCCTGCCCGTCAAATATAACCATAACTGTTTCACTTTCCGTTTTTAGCCTTGCTGTGAGACAGACCTCTCCGGGAATAATAAGAGGTCTCAAAGTTAGCGTGTGGGGGCATATGGGAGTAAGAAGCATAACGTTAAGTGTGGGTATCGTTATCGGTCCTCCGGCTGAGAGAGAATACGCCGTTGAACCGGTTGGTGTTGCGACTATAAGTCCATCACCTCTAAACGTAGTAACGTAAGAGCCGTCGGCTTTTACTTCTACTTCTATTATTCTTGCCAGCGTATCTCTTTTTATTACAACTTCGTTAACGCACCTGTATATGGATATGTGTCCGTTCTTTCTTATAACTTTTACTCTTATAACGGGTCTGTTTTCCTGCTTAAACTTGCCGTTCATAAGTTTGTCAAGGCTCGTATCTATCTCATCTATAGAGATTTCTGTTAGGAAGCCGAGTCTTCCGAAGTTTATTCCCAAGAGTGGAACAGGTTTTTTATCTACTAACTTTGCAACCGTCAGGAATGTTCCATCTCCGCCTAAAACCAGAATGACATCTACTTTGTCGGGAAGCGTCAATCTATCAACTACTTTGACGTTTTCTCTGCAGCCTTTTCCAGTTAAACGGCACGTTTCTTCGTCAGTGTATATTTCAACGTCGTATTTCTTCAGCTTTTCTATTATTTTCCTGACGCCTTTTCCGCTTTCCGTTTTTATTGGATTTGCAACTATGCCGATTCTTTTAAAGAGTATCTGTCTTTCTCTTGTCATCGCCTTCCACCTTTATAATCTTGCACATTTCATGGATTCTTGATTCGGTTCTGCTATCAAACTTTGAGGAAAACTGTTCCAGCCCTCCGTCAAACGAAAGGTTTGTTGTAATAATTGTTGGTAGGTTGTTTATGTACCTATAGTTTATTATAAGGTTAAGTTTCTCTTTTGCCCAATCGGTGTTTCTCTCCGCTCCCACGTCGTCTAAAATTAAAAGGGGAGCTTTCACTACGTTTTCTATTATTTCAACTTCCGATTCGTTGGTATCATAGGTGCTTTTTATGGTTAAGAGAAGATTTCTAAAGTCGCAGAAAACGCCTTTTTGTCCTTTATACTTTATTACGTTTCTAAGAACTGCTGTGGCTAAGTGTGTTTTACCTGTTCCTGGAGGTCCGTACAGGAGCAGCCCCTTTTCAACGAACGGAAAAAGGTAGAAAAACCTTTCACACTCCTTTAAAGCTCTTAATTGGTAGGCTGTTTTCGGAACGTAGTTGGAGAATTTGCAATTCTGATACCTTTTAGGTATTCCTGCCTTTTTGAGGTAAATCTTGCTGAACTTTTCAAACTGGCATTTGCACCTGAAACTGACGCTTCTGCCGTCAATCTCTTTTACTATCCATCCGCTTCCGCCGCATATTTGACAGGTCAATTTTTACTCCTTAAACTCTTCTTTGAATTTTAATCTATTCTTTTTGGAGAAAAGCGTGGATAGGATTATAGAAGAGAAAGTTTTAAGTGGCGAAAGAATAAGTGTTGAAGATGCGCTGAAACTTCTGAAAGAAGCCGATTTGGTGGAATTAGGTCAGCTTGCAAACTTTGTGAGAAATAGAAAGCATCCAGAAAGAGAAGTTACTTTTGTGATAGATAGAAACATAAACTACACGAACGTTTGCATTTGCAAGTGCAGGTTTTGCGCTTTTTATAGGAATAAAGAAGATGCCGACGCTTACGTTATAGATAGGGATACTTTAAGGAAGAAAATAGAAGGGACGGTAAATTTGGGAGGAACTGCTATTCTTCTTCAGGGAGGGCTTCATCCGGATTTAACTATTGAATGGTATGAGGAACTTTTGCGCTTCATAAAGAGGAATTTTCCTGAAATTCACGTTCATGGCTTTTCTGCTCCGGAAATAGTTCATATTGCGAGGGTTTCCAATCTTACCGTTGAAGAGGTGATAAAGAGGCTTAAAGACGCGGGGCTTGGTTCTATTCCCGGTGGTGGTGCTGAGATTTTGGTTGATAGAGTGAGGGAGAGGATAGCACCCAATAAGGCGAAAACTGAAGAGTGGTTGTTCGTTCACGAGACGGCACACAAGTTGGGTTTGAGGACGACAGCAACGATGATGTTTGGCAGTGTTGATACGGATGAAGATATCGTTGAACATTTGAACGTGTTAAGGGAACTTCAGGACAGGACTGGTGGTTTTACGGCTTTCATACCGTGGAGTTATCAGCCGGATAACACGGAGTTAGGTAAAGAAGTAAGAGAAAAGAGCAGTGGAGAGAAGTATTTAAGGGTTTTGGCTGTGGCGAGAGTCTTTCTTGATAATTTTGATAACGTTCAAGCTTCCTGGGTTACTCAGGGAGGAAAGATGGCACAGGTTGCTTTAAAGTTTGGAGCTAACGATTTTGGTTCTTTGATGATAGAGGAAAACGTTGTAGCTGCTGCGGGAGTTAAGTACAGGTTGCCACTTAAAGAGATTGTCAGGTTGATAAAGGATGCAGGTTTTGTACCTGTTCAGAGGGATACTCTTTACCAAAAAAGAGTGAGAGTTTTTGCTTAGGTTTCGTGAAGTTTAAGTATTGCCTTCACAACTTTTATATAGTTGTGGATTAAATAGCTCATTAAGTTGAAGTTTGTTTCTATTATCTTTCCGGCGAAAAAGAGTATATGTCTTGCTTCATTTTCTCTTTTTCTCAATACTTGCAACTTTATCATGCGATTGTCCTGTGAGATTAGCAGGGTGTCACCTACGTTTATCAATGAGGAAGGTATGGTAAGAGTGAATAGTTCTGCCCCCGATAAACTGAGGTTATTTATATAAGCGTCACCGAGTCTTTCTTTACGGGTAGAGAGTATTTCAAAAGGACCTAAATGTTCGGGGCAGAAAGAATATCTATCAAAAGAACGGTTTTCTTTGAACTTTTCTTTCGTGTTTACTTCTATTTTTGCCTTTCCTTTTGAAAATTCTATAACGGTTGCTTTAAGGAGGATTATGTCTCCATTATCTGTTATCTCTTTGAGAAGGAAAATCTCCTTCCCAGAGAGGACGCTTTCCACTCCGGGAGGAGAGAACCTATCTGCTATTATTGAATTGTTTTCTATGTGCTTGACGCGAAAGCTGAAAAATATGGGTATGTTAACGCTATTTACAGAACCTTTGCACCTGAAAGGATAGTAGTAGATACCGTCGTACCTTTTACCTATCTTCATTTATCGTTATCCTTTCAAGGATGTCTTCAAATATTTCAATAGCTTTTAATGCTCTTTCTTCAAATTCTTTGAATTTTTCGTCAACTTCTTCTCCTCTCCTTATAGCTTCAACTATCTCTTTTGCTGAAGCGAAGCAAGATTCAATGACCATTTCTAAAGAGTTAACTACTTCAGAAATACCTTTGACTTCTAAGGTGGCTAAGTCTTTTTTCAACCATTCTTTAATTGATGAACTTTCAAAGTCAAGGAACGCTATAGCGTCTTCTTTCATCTTTGGTAGTTTGGAAATCCAATCGGAGAAGATTTCCATACCTTTTATGACTTTGAGGAGTTTTCCTATTTCAAACTTTGATATGTTATCCTGGACGCTCTTGATGGAAGCCTTGGTTCTGTAAATTCTCTCTTCCAACTTCTTGAATACTTCCTGGAATTTAGCCATCTCTTCGTTAATACTTGCAACGTTCTCTCTAACTGTGTCAAGGGCGCTTAGCTGCTGTTTTAAGGAGAAGAGGACGTTCTCTGTTACTTTTGATAGAGATTCCACTCTTTCTCTAATGTTTGTTAAAACGCTTTCTGTCTTAGCCATTTCTTTCTTAACGTTGAACGCTTCGTTCGCTCTTTCTTCTAAGTCTCTGGAGAACTCCTCTATTAGGTAGATGATGCCTCCAACTATTTCTCCTATCTCTTCAGCTGATGAAACTGTTCTGGTTGCCAATTTTCTCACTTCTTCAGCAACGACGGCAAAGCCTCTACCTGCTTCACCTGCTCTTGCAGCTTCAATGGCAGCGTTGAGAGCTAAGAGGTTTGTTTGGTCTGCTATTACTTTTATGGTTTCTACGACGTCGCGAATTTTGACGGAGCTCTGTTGTAGTTCTTCTATTCTGTTTCTGAGTTTTATTACTTTATCTGCAAGTTCCTGAACGTCGTTTGTTGAACGGGAAACGATTTCTGCCCCTCTTTGCGTTTCTTGGTCTACGTTTTCTACTTCTTTGCTGGCAACGTTTATGAGCTTGTTAACGTCAGATATGGAATTAGCCAACACTTCTGAAGATATGGAAAGTTCAACAAACTTGTCTTTTATTTCGTTGTTTTTAAGACTTGTTCTAAAGAGTTCAAGTGTAAGAATGCTGGCGTCGTTAGAAACTTTGGCAGAAAGCCTTTCTAACTCTTCAAATGTTGTTCTAATCCAAGATATAAACTTGTCAAATTCTTGAGCTAATTGACCTAATTCATCGTCTTTGTTAATAGAAAGCTTTTTGGTGAGTTTTCCTTTCTTAATTTCTCTCATTGTTTTAGCCATTTCTTGGATAGGTATAACGATTGCTCTGTAAGAGGTGAAGGCTCCTATGCCAATAATAATCAAGCTGAATAAAGGAATTATTCTTACGATTTTTTCAGCAAGGTTTAGTATCTGGTCCGCTCTTTCTGCTGTCTTTTGTTTGATGACTTCTATTTGCTGTTCCTTTTCGGAAAGAGTTTTAAGGGCTTCTTCAGGAGTGAGGTTGGATTTTTTAATTACGGATAAAGAAGATAAAAGTATGGAATACACCTTAGAAGCTTCGGGAGAGCTATGTTCGCTTAAAGCCATAAGGTCTTTTTCTATTTGAGCTTTTATAAAGGCTCTGTTTTTTAGCTCATCTGGCAATAAGTAATAGGCTTTTAGGTCGGCTAAGTCTTTTTCTGCTTTAAACATTAAATCGGATAATTCGTGTAGGTGCCAGAATTGGTGAAGCTTGTAGGCTGCAAATTCAGTTAGAAAAAGTATTATGAGGACTTCTACTACTAATGATACCAGCAGTTTCGTTTTAATTCTCATCTCGTTCTCCTTTAATAGAGAAGCTTTTAATTACGGATTCCTATTAAAATTGACTACTGAATATGTTAGCAAAAATTTTCAGGCTTTTGTATGGGCTATAATTCGGGAGATGTTTTTTGGAGGTGATGTGTTGGGTCGTCAAGAGAGGACTTTTAAGCTCTCTATTGAGAAGTTAGTTTACGGCGGCAAGGGACTTGGTAGATATAACGGTAGAGCGGTTTTCGTTCCTATGGTTGCGCCCAATGACGTTGTAATTGTGGAAGAAACTGCAAGGAAAAGTGGATACAGTGAAGCTAAAGTGGTTAAGCTGTTAAATAAAAGTGAGTTTAGGACGAGACCTTTATGTCCTTATTTTGGCAAGTGCGGTGGTTGTGATTGGCAGCACGTCAAGTACGAACATCAGGTAAGGTTTAAGAGGGAAATTGTTGAAGAGAACCTTCAGAAGATAGGAAAAATCCGCAAACCCAACATTGACGAAGTTGTTCCTTCTCCTTCTCCCTGGTATTACAGAAACAGGGCGCAGCTTAAAGTGAAGAGTGGGAGGGTGGGATTTTTTGCCAAAGGAACGCATAACGTAATAGATATAGACAGGTGCTATCTTTTGAAAAAAGAGATTCACGATGTAATGCCTAAGCTGAAGAAATTGCTGAAGTTTCTGCCAACAGAACCTTCAGATTTTCACATTTACTGTTCGTCTAAAAGTGAGGTGCTTCTCAAGATTGTCTATCCGGGAAAGTTCAAGAAGGTGGAGATTTCCCTTGAAAACGTAAGAGAAATTCTAGAATTAAACGTTGTAGGGTTCGGTATTTATAAGTCTGGCAGTGATGGATATCCGGAAAGGATTAAGTTTTTCGGCAGGGATTTTACGTATGAAAACGTTGGTAAGTTTAAGTTCAGAGTGAGTGCTGATTCCTTCTTCCAGGTTAATGAATTTCAGGTTGAGAATCTTATAGATAGAGTTTCAAGAGCTGCCATGGAGTATCAGTATATGCTTGCCGGTGACCTCTACTGCGGGGTTGGGACTTTTACCATTCCTGTGGGAAGATACGTTCACAGGGCTTTCGGAGTGGAAGCCAACTTTTCAGCTATCAGCGATGCTCTCTACAACAAGGATATAAACGGTTTGAGAAACGTAACCTTTTACTGTAAGCCCACGGAAGAAGCCTTAGATATTTTGAGAGAGTATAGCCCTGACTTTATCGTTTTAGACCCGCCGAGGAGCGGTTTGACCCAGAAGGTTCTGAAAGAAATAGCCAACCTGCCGAGGTTGAAGAAGATAGTTTACGTTTCCTGTAACCCTTCCACGCTGGCGAGGGATGTGGCGCTTTTCCATCAGTTTGGAATAAATATGGAAAAGGCAAAAGTCATAGATATGTTCCCGCAAACCTATCACGTTGAAACTATAGCTTATCTAAGGAAGGTGAGATGAGCCTTGAGGTAGAACTCTTTGGAGTTAAGTTTAATAACCCTGTGTGGACGGCTTCTGGAACTTTCGGCTTCGGGATTGAGTATAAAGATTTTGTTGACCTGAACAAAGTGGGAGCAGTATGCGTTAAGGGACTTTCAATAAACCCGAGAGAAGGCAACGAGCCACCGAGAATATGGGAAACGCCGTGCGGAATGCTGAACGCTATCGGGCTTCAAAACCCGGGCGTTGAATACTTCCTTGAGAAGATACTTCCGCAGCTTTCCTCTTACGAGTTTAAGGTTATAGCCAACATTTACGGTTCAACGGTTGATGAATACGTTGCCGTTGCAAAAGCCCTTAACGGCGCTGAGGGTGTTTGTGCCATTGAGCTTAATATATCCTGCCCCAACGTAAAAAAGGGTGGACTTGCGTTTGGCGTTGACCCTGTAGAAGCGGCAAGATTGACAGAAGCAGTCAAAAAGACTTCTGATAAGCCGATTATTGTGAAACTGTCCCCTAACGTTACCGATATAGTTGAAATAGCAAAGGCTGTTGAATCTGCAGGAGCTGATGCTTTATCTGCGATTAATACGCTAATGGGAATGGCAATTGATATATACAAAAGAAAACCAAAACTAAAGAACCGATTTGGAGGGCTTTCAGGTCCTGCAATAAAGCCGGTTGCAGTCAGGATGGTTTATCAGGTAAGCAGGGCTGTTTCTATTCCTGTAATCGGGATAGGAGGCATCTCTACCTGGCAGGATGCCGTTGAATTTTTCTTAGCAGGTGCTTCGGCTGTTCAGGTAGGAACGGCTAACTTCTTTAATCCTAAAGCTGTTGAAGAAATTGTTGACGGCATTGAAAGCTACATGAGAGAAATGGGATATAGCAGCGTAAAGGATATGGTTGGAGATTTAAGGGAGTGAGCTGATAAAATTTAACGGAGATATAGGTTATGGATGGGAAGACCTTGGAGCTTATTGGAGTTTTTGTGGTGGGGGTTGGATTTTCTTTAACGTTTCTCTATTTTGTTTTGAAAAAACTTTAAAGGAGCGGAAATGGTAAAGGATATCCACGAGAGCAAGATTCTGATTTTGGATTTTGGTTCTCAGTATACTCAGCTGATAGCGAGAAGGTTAAGGGAAAAGCATATCTACTGCGAAATCCATCCTTACAATAAGCCGATTGAGAAGATAAAGGAATATAAACCCAAAGGGATAATCCTTTCTGGCGGTCCAGCCAGCGTTTACGCTCCCGATTCTCCGAAAGTATCAAAGGAGATTTTTGAGTTAGGCGTTCCTGTTTTAGGTATCTGCTACGGTATGCAGCTTATTACCTACCTGTTTGGCGGTGAGGTTGTAAGGGCTGAAAGGCACGAATACGGAAAGGCTGTTTTAAAGGTTATTGATAACTCTGACCTCTTTAAGGGACTTCCTGAATCCTTTACCGTCTGGATGAGTCACGGCGATAGGGTTTTGAGAATTCCTGAAGGTTTTGAGCCTATAGCTGAAACAGAGAACGCGCCTTTTGCGGCAATAAGGAATAGAGGGAAGAATATATATGGTGTTCAGTTCCATCCGGAAGTAAAGCACACGCAGTTTGGAGACAGGATTTTAGAAAACTTCGCCGTTGAGATTTGCGGCTGTGAACCATCGTGGACCATGGAAAACTTTATAGATTACGAGGTCAAAAAGATAAGAGAAACAGTTGGAGATAAGAACGTTATATGCGCTCTTTCAGGTGGAGTGGATTCTTCCGTCGTTGCAGCTTTGCTTCATAAGGCGATAGGTGACCAGCTTTATCCGATATTTGTTGATACAGGTCTTTTGAGGAAAGGTGAAAGGGAATCGGTTGAGAGGACGTTTAAAGAAAAGTTTCATATGAAGAACTTCAGGACGGTTGACGCTTCAGAGCTTTTTCTTCAAAGGTTAAAAGGAATTACAGACCCGGAACAAAAGAGAAAGATAATCGGTCATACTTTCATTGAAGTTTTTGAAAAGGCTGCGAAAGAGATTCCTGACGCTGAATTTTTGGCGCAGGGGACGTTGTATCCTGACGTTATAGAGAGCGTTTCTGTAAAAGGTCCTTCAGCTACCATAAAGTCTCACCACAACGTTGGGGGTTTACCTGAAAGACTTAACTTTAAATTGATAGAGCCTTTGAGAGAGCTTTTTAAAGATGAAGTAAGGGAGCTTGGAAAAGAGTTGGGGCTTCCTGATGAGATAATAAAACGTCAGCCGTTTCCAGGTCCTGGGCTTGCCATAAGGATTGTTGGAGAGATAAAGCCTGAATACCTTGAAATTTTAAGGGAAGCAGATGCAATAGTTCTTGAGGAGATAAAGAAAGCGGGACTTTACGACAAAATCTGGCAGTCTTTTGCCGTCTTTCTGCCGGTGAGAAGCGTTGGTGTTATGGGAGATGAGAGAACTTACGATTACGTTATTGCCATAAGGGCAGTTGAGAGCGTTGATGGTATGACGGCAGATTGGGTTAAACTCCCTTACGATGTTTTAGAGAGGATTTCGAACAGAATTATTAATGAAGTTGAAGGAGTTAACAGGGTTGTTTACGATATTACGTCTAAGCCGCCAGGAACAATTGAGTGGGAGTAAGGTTTGATGGAAAAGCTTGCTGAGAGAATAAGAGAACTTAAAGAGCGGAAGAATGCAGTTATTTTAGCTCACTACTACGTTGATGGTTTTATTCAGGACGTTGCGGATTTCGTGGGAGATTCTTTAGAACTTGCGAGGAAGGCTAAATCTACCGATGCTGATATCATCGTTTTCTGCGGCGTTTACTTTATGGCTGAAACGGCAAAGATATTGAATCCTGAAAAGAAAGTGCTTATTCCTTACTATAAGGCTGGTTGTTTGATGGCTGATATGGCTATAGCTGAAGAGATTGAGGAGTTTAGAAAACAGAACCCCGATTTTGCTGTTGTTACCTACGTTAACAGCTCTGCTGACGTTAAGGCGGTTTCTGACGTTTGCTGCACCTCTGCCAATGCAGTTAAGATAGTTGAATCTCTTGAAGAGGAGAAGATACTTTTCGTTCCTGATAGGAATTTGGGTAGTTACGTTGCTTCAAAGGTTAAAGGTAAGGAGATTTACCTATGGGAAGGCTACTGCCCCATTCACGATAAACTCAGGGTAAGGGATGTGGAAGAGAGGAAGCGTAAAGGTGGTGTTTTTATAGCCCATCCTGAGTGTAGGGAGGAAGTGAGGAAACTTGCCGATTTTGTCGGTAGCACCTCTCAGATAGTCAGGTTCGTTAAGGAAACGGATGCAAGCAGGGTGATAGTTGGAACCGAAAGGGAAACGATACATCACCTGAAAAAGGTCAGACCTGACGTTGAATTTGAGGTGGCTTACGATGGTTTTATATGCGACCAGATGAAGTTGATTACGCCGGAAAGACTTTTGAAAGCTTTGGAAAGAGAACAGTTTGAAGTTTTCGTTGATGAAGAAGTTGCAGATAAAGCGAGAGAAGCGATAGAGAGGATGTTAGCGTTATCTTAAGAGGGGGATAATGAAGGGATTGAAAGAATTCAGGGTAAAGCAGGATCCTTTATTCATAGGATTACCTTTGTTTGTTGATTTGGTGCTTTTGATTTTAGCGCTGTTTTTGCCGGGAATCTGGAAAGTTATTGGAGTGGTTCTGGCTCTGGGTTTTGCCGGTTACGTTTTATGGCAGTCAAGACCTATATTGAAAAACTATGAGCTCGTTTTAACGCCTAAAGAGGTAATTGTTAAGGATTTTAGAGGTAACGTTGTCAGAAGGGTTGAATGGAAAAAGGTGGAGGCTGCAGCTGCCGGCGTTAAGAAAACGTGGAAAATGCTGACTTATAGCTTTTTCTTCAGGGTGAGGGGTGATGAGGATATTATGTTTGCCCTTGTTACGAGGGAAGAAGGATTAACCGGGAAGTTTCAGAGCTTTATGAAGGTAACGCCGAGGAAGAAAGTTCCGGTGCAGATAGTAAAAGCGTAGCAGGAGAGTTGAATTGAAAGAGACTTCAACAAGGTTGGTTTTACACTTTCCGAAAGAGACGTGGGATAAGCCAGTTATTTATAAGCTGGTGAAGGATTATGACTTAGTCGTTAACATTCTTCGTGCCCAAATACTTCCGAGAATGGAAGGTTCTGCCGTTGTTGAGCTTAAGGGCGATAGACAGAAGATAGGTGAGGCTGTAAAGTTTCTGAAATCTTTAAAAATAAAGATAAAACCTTTAGAACTTGATATTTTCAGAGAAGATGAAAAATGCGTTCACTGCGGTGCGTGTATAGCGCCGTGCCCTACAAACGCTTTCTACCTTGATAAGGAAACGTTTAGAGTTGAATTTGATAAAGATAAGTGTGTTGGTTGCGGTCACTGTATTCCTGCGTGTCCTTTGAGAATTATTTACTCTGCCGAGTTTTAAGGAGGCGTTGTGAAAGTTCTTTTTATATTTAACAGACAGCCCTACGATGGAACTGACGTTACCTGGAACGGTTTGAGGCTGGCTAAGGTTTTGCATGAAAGGGGACATGAGGTGAGGATTTTTCTTATGAACGATGCTGTTGACCTTGCAAGAGATTGCAATAAGAAGCCGGAAAATTACGATATTGATCTTGTAGCTATGCTTAAAGAAATGTATGAAGGCGGTGTAAAACTCAAGGTTTGCGGAACGTGTCAGGTAAGGTGCGGGATTTTTAGGAATGAACCTTACTTTTCACCTGAAATCAAGGCAACAATGAAGGATTTGGCTGACTGGGTGGAAGACAGCGATAAAGTGCTGACGTTTTAGTTTATTTCTTCAGGAATTACGGCATAAACTTTAGATACCTTTCTTGATAGCGTTTTCAGCGCATCTGTTGGTGCAACGCTTGAAAGTTCTTCTATTCCGTCTGGTGTTTTTACTTTGATGATTTCTGCTTCTGAGGGGGAATAGTAAGAGTAGGCAACTTTTGATGGTTCTACTATGTCAAAATAGTATTTAGGGTTGAAACCTGCTTTTTCTACCTTTTCTCTTAGTTCAAGAACTTCTGCCGGTTTTACCTCTACGGTTCTGAAGAAGTTTCTCTTTACGAGTCTATTGCAGAGGTCTTTCAGGATTTCATCTTTTGATTCACAGGAAAGATTGTAGATAGAGGCTATTACATTGCTGTCTGTCAAACGGAAGAAGTGCTCTAAGCTCTTTTCTTTTAAGGTTTTATAGAGGATGCTGTCTATTTCGGGTTTTTCTCCGTTTTCTATCAGTTCTTTGAGCCTTTCTATGATTTTCTTCATTAATACCTGAACGGAAAGGTTTACCTTGTGGAAATAAACTGCCCAATACATCTGGTAGCGGGACATAACGTAAGCTTCTAACGCGTTAAAGCCTTTGTAACTCCAGACCAGCTCGTTGTTTTCTATGAGAGCTGAAACCAGAATTCTGTTAACGTCTATTTTCCCGAAAGAAACGCCGGTGTAGAAAGCGTCTCTTCTTAAATAGTCAAGCCTGTCGCAGTCAAGTTGACTGGATACTAATTGGTATGCAAAAGGAAGAGGGTGGGTTTTGGTGAGGATTTTTGCTGTGGAGTCGTAAATTTGCTCATTGAGGTTGATTTCTTCTTTAACGAGGTTTAGAGCTTTGAGAGTAAGGGTCTCGTGTTTTTCAGGAAGGATTACGCCTTCTAAAGCGTGGGAAAAGGGAGAGTGTCCTAAGTCGTGGACGAGAGCTGCTGTCAGTATAGAGAGTTCCAATTCTTCAGTAATTGTGTAGTCCTTCATTTTCAGGAAGTTGAGCGTTTTCCTTGCAAGCCACATTACGCCGATGGAATGCTGGAATCGTGTGTGTTCTGCACCGGGATAGACGTAGTGGCAGGGTCCTAACTGGCGGATGTATCTGAGGCGCTGGAGGTAGTAGGAATCAAGGAGCTTTTCTAAGACGCTGTTTCTCTCTATGAGTATGAATTCATCGTAAACAGGATCCATAAGGAGTTTGTGTTTTTTCACTTTTCCCTCTCTTTTAGTTGCCTATGTTAGTATATTAAATCTATTCTCGTCTGGAGGGCAAATTTTGGAAAAGTTTAAGCTGACTCAGACGGTAAGAGCTTCTGGCTGAGGGGCAAAGCTTAGCCCGGTCGGGCTTGAGAAAGTGCTGAAAGGTATTGATTTTCCGACTGACGATAACGTTTTGGTTGGTATTGAGACGGCGGAAGATGCTGGCGTTTACAAACTAACAGAAAGTCTTGCCTTGGTTCAAACTGCTGACTTTATTACTCCGGTTGTTGATGACCCTTACGTTTACGGTCAAATAGCGGTAGCAAATGCCCTTTCTGACGTTTACGCTATGGGAGCAAAGCCTGTTACGGCTATTAACCTTGTTATGTTTGCTTCGTGCAAAGTGCCAGAAGATTTCTTAAAAAAGATTCTGGAAGGCGGTGCTTCTAAATTGAGGGAAGCAGGTGTAAGCCTTGTTGGCGGTCATACCGTTGATGACCTTGAGACGAAATACGGGCTTGCCGTTACCGGAGTGGTTCATCCTGAAAAGGTTGTGAGGAATTGTGAGGCGAGGGTGGGGGATTTTCTGGTTTACACTAAGCTTCTTGGGATAGGCGTTCTAACTACTGCCATCAAGGCTGATATGGCTTCTGATGAAGAAATTAAGATGGTGTCTGATGTAATGGCTACGCTGAATAAGGAAGCTTGTGAAGTTATGGTTGGCGTTGGCGTGAATGCCTGCACTGATGTGACGGGTTTTGGGTTTTTGGGACATCTTTTTGAAATGGTGAAGTTTAGCGGTGTTGGAGCTGAAATTTACGCGGATAAGTTAGAGTTTCTGCCGGGAGCTTATGAATACGCTTCTATGGGATTGCTTCCTGCTGCAACGTATGAGAATATTGATTACGTTGGTGATAGCGTGGTTTTTGAGGATGTTGATGAAACTGTGAAGTCTTTACTGTATGACCCTCAAACCTCTGGTGGATTGCTTATTTCTGTGCCTGAAGAGAAAGTGGAAAAGTTAGTTGACGAAATGAAAAAGAAAGGTGTGAAGTGGTGCTCTGTTGTTGGAAGGATTACCGATGGTAGTAAAATAGTTGTTAGGAAGAGTTGAGGTAGAAAAATTGAAGAAGAAAGTTGCAGTTATAAGTTTAGGGTGTCCTAAAAATTTGGTTGATACGGAGTTAATGGTTGGCCTTTTGAAAGCTACGGGTGACGTTGTTTTCGTTAATAATCTTGAAAGTGCCGATGTGATAATTGTTAATACCTGTGGATTTATCCAGCCTGCAAAGGAAGAATCTATAGATGAGATATTGACTGCTATTGAGGAGAAGAATAAATCACCTGAGAAAAAGGTGGTTGTTGCTGGTTGTTTATACGAGAGATATAAGGAAGAGCTGAAAAAAGAACTACCTGAAGTTGACGCATTTATAGGGGTGAATGAAATTCTTGATAGCGTTGAAAAAATCCTCTCCCGCAAAGCCGCCTTCACCAAACCCTACCTCCTGCGCGAAATCCTCACTCCCAACCACCTGGCTTACTTAAAAATCTCAGAAGGCTGTTCAAACGCCTGCACTTATTGTGCAATTCCTTTAATAAGGGGCGGGCTTAGAAGCAGACCGATGGAGGAGATTTTAGAAGAAGCTAAGATGTTAGCAGACAGAGGCATTAAGGAGCTCTACGTCATAGCTCAGGATACGACAGCCTACATGCACGACCACGGCGACAGGGAAGGTCTTGTTAAACTGCTTGCAGAGTTAGAGAAGATAGAAGGTATTGAATGGATAAGGCTTATGTATACCTATCCTTCGCACATTACCGATTCTCTCATAGATTTCGTTGCCTCTTCAGAGAAGGTGCTTCACTACTTTGACGTTCCTCTCCAGCACATAAGCAACAAGGTTTTAGCTTCTATGGGTAGAAAGTACACGAGGCAGGAAGCTGAAAGGCTTATAGAGAAAATAAGGAAAAGGATACCTGACGTTGTTTTGAGGACTACCTTTATCGTTGGATTCCCGACCGAAGATGAGTCTGACTTTGAAGAACTTCACGCGTTTTTGAAAGATGTGGAGTTTGAGTGGGTGGGATTTTTCAAGTATTCAAGAGAGGAAGGCACAGCCGCCTATAGGTTGGGAGACTTGCCGGAAGAGGTGAAAGAGTCAAGGCTTTCACTTCTTGAAGAAACGCAGTTCTGGATTTACGAAAAGAAAAATAGAGAGTTGATTGGTAGGGAGCTTGAGCTTATAGTTGACGGCAGAAGTGAAGAGATGCCTGGGTATGTGGAAGCCCGCAGTTACAGGAACGCTTACGAGATTGATGGGATTGTGTTTTTGAGGGGGGATTTTCAGCCGGGGCAGATGGTAAAAGCAAAGGTTACAGACCTTGCAAGTAACGTTGACCTTATAGCAGAACCTTTAAAAGAGTAGCTTAATGGCAAAATCCGTTAAACCATTAACAGATGAGGAAATTCTTAAAAAGGTTGTTGAAATCGTTTCTTGCAGGTTACCGGAAGTTTCTGTTTATATTTTCGGTTCAAGAGCTAAAGGAACTTATAAATATAATTCTGACTTTGACATAGCTTTAGAAGGGGAAGAAAAAATCCCCCCCGCCACCCTCGCCCAAATAAGAGAAGAACTTGACAATCTTCCTACACTAAAAAGTTTTGATTTAATAGATTTAAAGAGAACTTCCACCAAATTTGCCGAAGCCGTAAAAAGAACGGGAGTAATCTTATATGACGGCAGAAGAGTTAAAGACAAAGCTTAAAACGTTAAAAGAGACTTACAATCGCCTGAAAGAAGCGTTAGCCATGAACCCAGAAGAAACAGGCATAGTCATTGACGCTACCATTCAGCGCTTTGAGTTTACCTTTGAATTAGCCTGGAAGACAATAAAAAAATTTGCAGAAGCTCTCGGTGCGGGTGAATGTAATTCCGGCAGAAATTGTATAAAGTTAGCCTACAGGTTGGGCTGGATAGAAGATGAAGAAAAATGGCTTTCGCTGTTAGAAGCCAGAAACCTTACTTCTCACACGTATAATCAGGAAATCGCTCTTGATGTGTATGAGATGATAAGGAGCCAGCACACCGCCTTTAAAAATCTTATACTTTCCCTTGAAAAAGAGCTTTCGGAACTACAAGGAGAGCGTTGATGGAACAACAGTTTAAAGTTAACAAGACCTACGAAGAGATTAACGAAAAGATACGCAAAGGTGAAGCGGTAGTTGTTACCGCCGAAGAGATGATAGAGATAGTGGAAGAGCTTGGAGTCGTAAAGGCGGCAGAAGAAGTTGACGTCGTTACAACCGGAACTTTTGGCGCAATGTGCTCTTCCGGAGCTTTCCTCAACGTTGGGCATACTAAACCGCGAATGAAGATGGAAGAGATATACTTAAACGGCGTTCCTGCATACGGAGGTATAGCAGCCGTTGACCTTTACATCGGCGCTACTGCACTGCCGGAAAACGACCCTCGCAACGAAGTCTATCCGGGAAAGTTTGAATACGGCGGTGCACACGTAATAGAAGAACTTTTATCGGGCGAAGATATAGAACTTGAAGCCTACGGATACGGGACGGACTGCTATCCCCGTAGAGAGATAAAAAAGCTGATTAACATAAACACCATAAACGATGCAATACTCTGTAGCCCGCGAAACGCCTATCAAAACTACAACGTTGCCGTTAACAAATCTTCCCGAACTGTCTATACCTACATGGGAACTTTAAAGCCCAACTTCGGTAACGCTACCTATTCAGGTGCAGGACAGCTTTCGCCCTTAATGAACGACCCATTCTTTGAAACGATAGGTATAGGAACGAGAATATTTTTAGGCGGCGGTATAGGATACGTTGCCTTTCACGGCACCCAGCACGCACCTTTCGGAGTGAAGCGAAGCAAGAAAGGGCAACCGATGGAAGGTGCTGGAACCCTTATGGTTGTTGGTGACCTGAAGCAGATGTCAACAGACTTTATAAAGGCAGCGTCTATATTGGGCTACGGTGTATCCATGTTCGTTGGAATAGGCATTCCCATTCCTATCTTAAACGAGAGGATAGCCTACTACACTTCTGTAAAAGACAGCGAAATTTTTGCCCCTGTAATAGACTACTCTGTTGACTACCCGTCTGGAAACGCCAAGCCGTTAAAATACGTAAGCTACGCAGAGTTAAGGAGCGGTGTCATAGAGCTTGAGGGTAAGAAAATCCCCACCTCCCCCGTCTCTTCCTACTATAAAGCAAGGGAGATAGCCAACATACTTAAAGAGTGGATACAAAAGGGAGAGTTTGAAATATCAAAACCGGCAGAACGCCTTCCCGCTCCAGAACCGGACGTCAAATTTGAAAGAGAGGAGGAAGAGTAATGGAAGCAACTTACAATCCAGCAGCTTTTGAAGATAAGTGGTATAGGTTCTGGCTTGAAAAAGGATACTTCCACGCAGACGAGAAGAAAGTTCTTTCCGGCGAAAAGAAAAAGTTCAGCGTAGTTTTACCGCCCCCCAACGTTACCGGAGTTCTTCACGTAGGTCACGCTCTTAACTCTACCCTTCAGGACATCGTTTGCCGCTGGAAAAGAATGAAAGGCTACGAAGTTTGCTGGGTTCCCGGAACAGACCACGCCGGCATAGCGACTCAGTGGGTCGTTGAAAGAGAACTGGCAAAGGAAGGATTAACGAGACACGACGTCGGCAGAGAAGAGTTCGTTAAAAGAGTGTGGAAGTGGAAGGAGCAGTATGGAAGCAGAATCATAAACCAGCTCAAAAAACTTGGAACGTCGTGTGACTGGGAAAGAGAACGCTTTACGATGGATGAAGGCTTTTCAAAGGCAGTCCGCAGAGCATTTGTAACCCTTTACAAAGAAGGATTGATATACAGAGGTAAGAGGCTTATCAACTGGTGTCCCAGATGCCACACGGCTCTTTCAGACCTTGAAGTTGAATACGAAGAAAAGCAGGGTAACCTCTGGTATATCCGCTATCCTTTGGCCGACGGCAGCGGCTACATAGTCGTTGCAACTACAAGACCTGAAACGATGTTAGGTGACGTTGCAGTAGCTGTTAACCCGAACGATGAGCGCTACAAAGACTATATCGGCAAAAAAGTCGTTCTTCCAATAGTTAACAGAGAAATCCCCGTAATTGCAGACGAATACGTTGACCCGGAATTCGGAACGGGTGCCGTAAAGATAACGCCTGCCCACGACTTTAACGACTTTGAAGTCGGCACGCGCCACAACCTTCCCGCAATTCAAGTAATGGACGACTGGGGCAGGATAACGGTAGAGCCGTTTAAAGGGATGGACAGATTTGAAGCAAGAGAAGCAATCGTTTCAAGGCTGAAAGAGGAAGGACTGCTTGAAAAAGTAGAACCCCACATTCACGCCGTCGGTCACTGTTACAGGTGTAAAACGGTTGTGGAGCCTTACCTTTCAGACCAGTGGTTTGTAAAGACAAAACCTTTGGCGGAAAAACCTATAGAAGCGGTAAAAACTGGCGAGATAAAGTTCATTCCAAAGCAGTGGGAGAACACCTTCTTTGACTGGATGTATAACATCAGAGACTGGTGCATCTCAAGGCAGATATGGTGGGGGCACAGAATTCCCGCCTGGTATTGTCAGGACTGCGGTCACGTTAACGTTTGTGAAGAAACGCCCGTAAAGTGTGAAAAGTGCGGAAGCCAGAACTTAAAGCAGGACGAAGACGTTCTTGACACCTGGTTCAGCTCCGCCATGTGGCCCTTTGGCGTTTTCGGCTGGCCTGAAGAAACCGACGACCTCAAAGCTTTTTACCCAACAGACCTTTTAGTTACCGGCTTTGACATTATCTTCTTCTGGGTGTCCCGAATGATGATGATGGGATACCACTTTATGAAAGAAAAGCCGTTTTCCGACGTTTACGTTCACGCTTTGGTTAGAGACGAAAAAGGTCAGAAGATGTCAAAAACGAAGGGGAACGTCATAGACCCCCTTGAGATGGTTGAAAAATACGGTGCAGATACGTTGCGCTTTACCCTTGCTGCTCTTGCCGCTCAAGGTAGGGACATAAGGCTTTCAGAAAAAATCATTGAAGGTTATAGACACTTTGCCAACAAGGTATGGAACATTGCCCGCTTCGTTCTCAACGCTCTTGAAGGTGTAAACCTTGAGGGAAAAAAGTTCTACAAACCAGAAGACAGGTGGATTCTTACGAAGCTTTCCGAAACAATAGAAACTGTTGACAGGGAACTTACAGCTTACAGGTTTAACGACGCTGCCAAAGCCATCTACCAGTTCCTCTGGAACGAGTTTGCAGACTGGTATATAGAGTTTTCAAAACAAAGGCTTTACAAAGGGACTGAAGAGGAAAAGAGAACCGCTGCCTACGTTCTTGCTACCGTTTTAAGAGATGCTTTAAAAGTTCTTCACCCAATAATGCCGTTCCTTACAGAAGAAATCTATCAGAAGCTTCCTAACAAGGATGCGGAATCTATCGTCATTGCCCCGTGGCCCTGCGCTACGTGCTGGAACTTCCCCGAAGATGCAAAATTAGTAGAGGTAATTAAAGAGATAGTAAGGGGAATCAGAAACGCCAAAGCTGAACTTAACATTCCTCCTTCTACCAGAGTGCCGGTATTTGTTCGCGTGAAAGAGGAAGCGCTCCGCGGCGTTTTAGAAAGTATGGAGGAATCCATAAAGCAGCTTGCAAGGGTTTCAAAAATAGAAATTGTTGCGGAGAAACCTTCTAACTCTGTTGCTTTCTTCCTGCCGGAAGCAGAGGTTTACGTTCAGGTTGCTGACGTTATAGATGTTGAGAAAGAGATAGACAGAATTTCTAAAAAGCTAAAGTCTTTAGAGAAAGACATTTCCAAACTTGAAAAGAAACTTTCCAACGAGAACTTTCTGAAAAAAGCACCAGCAGACGTAGTTGAGAAGGCTAAAAGCGAGTTGACAGAGCTTAAAGAGGTTTACGACAGATTTACAGAAACGCTAAAGCAGTTAAAGGAGCTGGTTTAATTGAACATAAGAGCTCAACTGTTATATGAAATTTATAAAGCGTTGTTAACGCTGCAAATTGCCTTAATTTCTGGTATTGCTGTTACTGTTATTAAGTATGGTTTTGAGAAATTATCGATAGAATTACTGGGGGTGTTTGTTTTTGTCGTTTTAAGTTGGTTGACGAAGAGAGTAAAGTGCATTAGCGGGGGTGTGAATGCTTATATCTATTTTACTTTTGTTAGCGGTGTTTGTGGTATTTTTTGTATTCGTCTTATCAATGATTAGAACTCTTGAGCCTAAAACTGACGTTAAATAAATTTCCCCTCCGACGCGGAGGGGATTTATCTTAAAAAGTTGTTTTCCTCACCAATTTCAGCATCAGCGCTTTTTGAGTGTGTAGTCTGTTTTCAGCCTGGTCCCAAACGACGGAGCGTTCACCTTCAATTACTTCGTTCGTTACCTCTTCTCCTCTGTGAGCAGGTAGGCAGTGCATAAATAAAAAGTCTGGCTTTGCGTGTTTTACCAGTTCGGCATTTACCTGATAAGGCATAAATATTTGTTTCCTTTTTTCTGCTTCTTCTTCCTGTCCCATAGATGCCCAGACGTCAGTATATATTACATCAGCATCTTTTACCGCTTTTACGGGGTCGTGAGTTAATACTATCTCCGCACCTGTTTCTTTTGCTATCTCTTTTGCTTTTTCCACATATTCTTTTAGCGGTTCAAAACCTTCTGGCGTTGCTGCGTAAAACTTCATTCCGGCGTATGCTGCGCCTATCAGCCAGGAGTTGCACATGTTGTTTCCGTCGCCTAAGTAGGCAACTTTTAATCCTTTCAGATTTCTCTTGTATTCCCAAATGGTAAAGAGGTCTGCTAAAACCTGACAGGGGTGTTCTTCGTCCGTTAGAGCGTTGATTACTGGAACGTTTGAATACTTTGCTAACTCTTCTACTCTTCCCTGACCGAACGTTCTTATTACTATCAGGTCAACGTATCTTGAAAGAACTCTCGCTGTGTCCTTTATCGGTTCTCCCCTTCCAAGTTGAGAGCTTCTTGTATCCATATAAACGCCGTGTCCACCCAATTGGTAAACGCCCACTTCAAAGGAAACTCTCGTTCTCGTTGACGGTTTTTCAAAAATGAGCGCTGCTGTAAATCCTTTTAAAGGTCTGTAAAGTTCGCCTTTTTTCTGCTTCTCTTTTAAGAAAGAAGATAGTGAGATGATGTTTTCTATAAACAGCGTGTCTGCTTGAACCATTGATATAAAATCTTTCATTCTTCCCTCTCTTTCGTTAAGTTTTGAATTTGAGATAAGAGTAGTTTTAGCCTTTCTTCAAGGTCACTGGTTTTGACTTCTAAGTCTGAAATCTGCCTTTTAATTTTAACAATTTCGCTTTCTGTCTCTTCCCACTTTCCAATAATTTCTTTGAGCGTGAAAAGAAGTTTTATAGAAAAGATAAAAAGTCCCCCTACCGCTATGAGTAAAATGATTAATAGGAGTTGAACCATTCTAAAATCCTCCCCTTACTTACCTTATCCTTAAACGTTTCTGCTTCAGCTTGGTCGGTTTCGGAAAATTCTACTTCTCCTACCGGTAAAAACATAGCGATTATTAAATAATGGTCTTTACTTTTTGCAATAAAACCGGCAACTGTTGGTTTTGAAGCTGTGAAACAGAAAGAGTTATGGTTTTCACCGGATATTAAAGTATAAGGTTTCACAAAAGTTGTTAGTTGAAAGGGGGTAGGAAGGGGGATTTTGGCTTTACCAATAGAAATGGAGTTATTCTTGAAATCCGCACATATACTTTCTTCCGTAGAGTGAAGAGAAATTTGGTCCATTGCGCTTTTAACCTTATTCTTAAAAGACGCCATATCGCTGAGGTTTTCGTTTATTACTGCAGGTAGTATTAAAGTTAGAATTAGAGATAGTATTACCAATACTATAAGAAGTTCTAAGAGAGTAAATCCCAATTTTTTCACGTTTCTATTTCCACCTTTTTAGAAGTTACTATGACTTTTCCGTCAACGCAGAAATCTTTAACAGGACACTCTTCTAATTTTGGTCTTTCTCCGTTCTTTCTGTAATGGCATCCGTGCTTGCTGAGTAGCCATAGTGGGCGAAACATCTCTATCGGTGAAATTCCCGTTCCTTCAAGTCCCTTTTCCCATACTTCTATTACCTTTTTTCTGAGTGTTTCAGTTATACCTTTTGCCTTATACTTTCCTGTAATGCAGCCGGTTGTAAAAGTTGCTCTTGCTACGTGAACGTCAACAGGTATGGGCAGTTTTTCTACATTCTTAAAGGGTAGGTTTTTTTTATCTTTCAAGCTCCTTATCCAGTGTGGAAAAATCTTTATACCTGATAAACTCGGAAAATTCTCTTTTTCTTTTTTGTGTAGAGTTTCAAACATCTCCTTTACATCGTAGTTAAACCTTTCAAAAAACTTCTTTATACTGCCATTAAACTCTTTAGTTAACGTTTCCGATATCCGATACCATATTTCTGTGTCTTTGTCTTTTTTCGCTGCAAGACCATGTTTCATTAAAGCTTTTTTGAGTTTCTCCTTTCCTCTTTTCGTTACCTCTTTAGGTGAGAAAACCCAGTTTACCTCTTCATCTTTTAACGTATTTATGGAGCTTTCCCACAACTTGTTCGCGTTCCTCATGTAATCTAAAGATGTTGTAAGAGTTACCATAGATAGAAAAGCCTCTTCATCTATCTCATTCATTATTTTTTGGGCGACATCATCCGGTAAGTCTTTTTCACCAAAGATACCTTCTTCCTTTAGAGCTTTAAGTAAGGTAAAAGCCACTTCTCTTGCTCTTTCTATATTGAGTTGGAGGTCTATTTTTTTCATGACTACCCTCTAAAAGTCTCTTGAGTATAATTATACTTGAGAACCTGTTGGTCACCTCAAAGGGAGGAAAGTTGGGGTTATTTGATTTTTTTAAAAAACCAAAATCTGAAGAAGAACAATTTCAGGAAGCTGTTGCTTCCAAAGATTATTTTAAAATAGCTGAAATAGGGAAAAAAATCATAAAACGTAATCCAAATTCATTATCTATTCTTAACTTCTACGTTGATGCCTTGGTTAGATTAGGGAAAAAGAAAGAGGCTCTGCAGTCAATAATAGAGTTTGCGGAAAAAAAGATAAGGGAAGAGTACTACGATATTGCTATTGCTGTATTAAAGAAAGCACTTCGTATAGACCCATTTAATGTTAAGGTTTTAAGACTCTTGGCGCATGCTTATGAAAAGAAGGGTTTGTATTATGAAGCATTTAAACTTCTGATTAACACTTATAAAACAATGATGGATGCTTCTTCAGATACGACTCGAATAGTAGAACTTATTCAAGAACTATTGGAAAAAAGGTTTCATCCTTTCTTTTATGAAAAATATGCGGATTTACTTGCTGGGAATGGAAGTTTGGAGGAAGCTTTTAAGAATTATGTGTTAGCTGGAAATATGTACGTAAATTTGAAAGATTATAAAGGAGCTTTAAGGTCTCTTTTTAAAGCTCGTAACATTAGAAGAACTGAAAATATGGATAGACAGTTAGTTGAAGTAGTTTCTCATTTGAAAGGAGAGGATGTTTCTTCAATATTGTTAAAAATTTTAGAAACTAATGCTTCCAATCCAGAGTTTCTGAAGTTTGTCATAGAGACGTTTAGAAGTTCAGGTTCTTTGGAATCTCTTAGAAAGGTTGCATCGGTAATTTCATCTCCTAAGGCTAAATATTATCTGCTTTCGGGAATATCCTTTGAAGAAGGGGAGATAGAGGACGCTAAAGAGTATCTTCAGAGACTGAAGTTGGTTGATGATGGTTTCTATAACTCCATGCTATCCTTTGCGAGTTCCAGGTATGATATTAACATTTCCTCTATTGATAGTAGGCAGGTAGAGAAAGAGTTGCCTGAAGTTAAGGACATTCTTGAAGCATTTGATGAAGCGTTGAACGTTAATGATTTAATATCGGACTACGTTGATGATATTTCTTTGGGTGTAGAGACGTTTAGAGATGTAGATAGGGAAGTTGAACAAATAGAGAAAGATGGAACCAAATACATATCACTTGCTGAAGCTATGTTAGGGCTTGAAAAGTATCAAGAGGCGATAGAGAATGCTAAAAAGGTTTTAAAAAATTCCAAGCATTTTCTCAAGGCGGTTTCTATAATTGTTCAATCGTTAAAGTCTCTTGGAAGGTATAACGAGGCATTAGAGTTTTTAACAGATATACTTCAGAGAGAAGATTTAACTTCGGATAAGGCGGCAAAAATCAAGGCTTTAATGGGAGAAATATATGAAGCTTTAGGCGAGAAGGATAGAGCTCTTTTATGGTATAAAGAAGCAAATAAAGACCTTCACGAGGAGGAACTATCAAGGAAAATTGCTCTACTTTCCACCAACCGATAAAAGCCCTTTACGTTCATGTTCCTTTTTGCAAATCTAAATGTCCTTACTGCGATTTCTTCTCAGTTTCTCACTTAGAGTACGTTAAGGAATATGAAAAGTTTTTACACAAAGAATTTTCTCTCAAGCAGCCGGTACTGGAAGCTTTCCCAACTATATATTTTGGAGGCGGAACCCCTTCTCTTATGCCTCCAGAATTTTTCTACTCTTTTTTATCAAGAGTATCACAGTATAGCGAAGTTACTGTAGAGGTTAATCCAGAAAGCGCAACGCTTTCTTACTTGAGAGAATTGAAGGATGCAGGAATTAATAGAATTAGCATAGGGATTCAAACGCTTTCTGAAAAACTATTAAAGTTTTTGGGGAGAAGACATTCTTCAAAGCAGGCTTTAAGAGCTTTGGAGAACGCAGTTTCAGTGTTTAAGAATGTTTCAGTTGATATTATGTTTGGAATACCGGGGCAAACTGTTTGGTCAATAGAAAAGGAATTAAAACAGATTCTGGAGTTTCCTATAAAGCACGTTTCTGCTTATGCGCTGACGATATATGAGAATACTCCGTTCTTCCATCAGTTATCTGAAAACGATTTGGTTGGAGACGAAGAAACTAAAAAAATGTATGATTTGATAAGGGATCTTTTAAAAGCAGAAGGGTTTTTGCATTACGAAATATCTAACTTTGCAAAAGCTGGTTTTGAATGTAGACACAATATCCATTACTGGCGGTTGGACAATTATGAAGGATTAGGACCCTCAGCGGCTTCGTTTGTTGGTAATGTTTATAGAAAAAACTACGCAAATTTGAATAGATACTTTCTTTCTTTAGAGTCTAATCTTACACCGATTGAAGAAGCTGTTGCATTTTCAGTAAAAGAGCTTAAAGAAATGAAACTTGCAATGGGACTTAGATTGATGTCAGGAGTTAATCTAAAGTCTTTAGGAATTAAGGAAAAATTAGAAAAGGAAGAACTGCAAGTTTTAGAAGAAGCTGGATATATTGAATATGACTTTCCTATTCTCAAACTTACAGAAAAAGCTTGTTTTGTTTCTAATTACGTTATATCTAAGATAATCAAGGCTTTGCTGTAGGATTCTTGTAGATAGAAAATTTGCTTTGGGAGTATTGACACTGTTTGTGATGTGTCCTATATTTCTGCATAGCAAAGCTCCCCGGTAGCTCAGCTGGTAGAGCGGGTGGCTGTTAACCACCAGGTCGCTGGTTCGAGCCCGGCCCGGGGAGCCATTTTTATTTTTGGGCAATAAAATTCCATTCTTCTCTTGAAATATCCCTCCTTTTGCTTATCATAAGAAGTATTATCCTTATTCGGAGGTTAGGTCATTGGAAAGGGAAAAATTATTCATTTTTGATACTACATTGAGGGATGGAGAACAAACGCCGGGCGTTAACTTAACGGTAGATGAAAAAGTTCAGATAGCAAAGCAGTTAGAAAAGTTAGGAGTTGATGTAATAGAAGCAGGTTTTGCCATTAGTTCTCCGGCTGATTTTGAAGCTGTTAAAAGAATAGCAAAGGAAGTTAAAAACTCTACCGTATGTTCTCTTGCTCGTGCAGTTGAAGCCGATATAAAAACAGCCTGGGAAGCACTAAAGGAAGGTAATAGAGTAAGAATTCATACCTTTATAGCTACTTCAGATATTCATCTTAAATACAAATTGAAAATGAGTAGAGATGAAGCTCTAAAAAGAGCTGTAGAAGCTGTTAAGCTTATTCAGGATGTAAGTGAAGGTAAGGCAGAAGTAGAGTTTTCTGCTGAGGATGCTGGGAGGACAGATTTAAAATATCTATTTGAGGTTTTAGAAGCAGTAATAGAGGCAGGTGCGAAAGTTGTAAATATACCTGATACTGTTGGATACGCTGTACCTGATGAATGGTATGAGAGAATTTTGGCTATTAAAGAGAACGTTCCAAATATAGACAAGGCTATTGTAAGTGTTCATTGTCATAACGACTTAGGTTTGGCAACAGCGAACTCACTGATGGCTGTAAAGGCAGGGGCAAGACAGGTTGAATGTACCATCAATGGTATAGGTGAAAGAGCGGGTAACGCTGCAATGGAAGAGATAGTTATGGCGATAAAGGTACGTCCCGACCAATTTCCTGTTTATACAGATATAGATACAAAACAGATATACAAGACTTCTCAGTTAGTTAGTAGATTGACGGGAGTGTTGATTTCCAGAACGAAACCTATAGTTGGAGATAACGCTTTCGCTCATGAATCTGGTATCCATCAGCACGGTGTTTTGGAATGCAGAGAAACGTATGAAATTATGAAGCCAGAGGATATAGGCTTAAAAGAATCAAAGATAGTTTTGGGCAAACACTCTGGACGTCACGCTTTCAGGAAAAAGTTAGAAGAAATGGGTATTGAGTTAGAAGAAGAGAAATTAGAGGAAGCGTTTAGACGTTTTAAAGAGTTGGCTTCAAGGAAAAAAGAAATTTACGATGTAGATATAGAGTTAATAATAGAGGGATTGGAAGGTGAGAAAAAGGAAAAAGTTTACGAGCTTGCGTCCAACCAGGCTATAAGTGGTGAGGGAGTTATCCCTTCTGCTACAGTTAAGGTTAGAACACCAGATGGTGAAAAATTAGGATTGGCTGTAGGGAATGGTCCTGTAGATGCTACGTATAAAGCTATAAAGAATGCTCTTTCTGTTGGAGACGAAGTTGTCCTTAGAGATTTTAAGATAAGGGCTTTGACTGCAGGAACGGATGCTCTTGCTGAGGTTTACGTAACAGTGGAGAATGAAGGTATAAGGGTTAGTGGTAGGGGAGTAGACCCAGATATAGTTAGAGCCTCAGCTTTGGCTTTCTTGGAAGCTCTTGATAGGTTGGTAAAAAGAAAGCGAAAAAAGTAGAAGGATAGATAGAAGATGTTTAGAGCCCCCTTGTAAAGGGGGCTTTTTGTTTTATATAAGGTTGTTTTTATTCTTTTAAGCATCTTAATAAATATCTAATGGTGTTGATATTTCTAAAAATAGAGTTAAAATTCTATTTTCAAAGAAATTATTAAAGCAGGAGGTGAGGCGTGAAAAAAATATTAAGAGCTTTTTTTATGTCGGATTTGCCTATAAGGTTAGCGTATCCTGTTAGAATGGGGCTGTTCTACTACACGACTGCGTTTATTTTTCTCGTAGTTGCTTATTTTGTGGTAGCTGATACTGTTAAAGAGCCTGCTCTTGCAAAGTTGGTTTTTGAGAAGCTTCTTGTGGCAATAATTGTCGTTGGTTTGTTTTTCTTTGTAGTTACGTATGTTTATTCCCGAATTGTTTCAGAGGATTATGAGAAAATAACTAACTTTGCAGAGTCGTTGTCAAAAGGTAATTTAGATAAAAATGAAGTAAAGCTAAGCAGTTTGGCTGATGTAGATTTGATAAAGATAAAGGAAGCTTTAGAAAGATTGAGAAATAGTTTGCTTATTTCTAAAGAGTTGCTTAAAAAGAAAGGTAGGGGGTAAAATCCCCCCTCTTCTCCCCTTCTTCTTACTTCCCCACCTTGATTTTTCCTTCCCTTTGCATATCATTCCTTGACAAAATCTTACGCCTTTGCTTATATTCAGCCTGTCAAACTACAATAGGAGGAGTAATATGCCCACAATTAACCAACTGGTGAGGAAGGGGCGCGAGAAGAAGGTAAAGCGTTCCAAAGCACCTGCTCTGCAGGGGAATCCGCAAAAGAGAGGTGTTTGTGTAAGGGTATTTACAACAACCCCTAAAAAGCCGAACTCTGCTCTTCGTAAGGTTGCGAGGGTAAGGCTTTCTAACGGTATTGAAGTAACTGCTTACATTCCAGGAATCGGACACAACCTGCAGGAGCACTCGGTTGTTCTTGTGAGAGGTGGAAGGGTAAAGGACCTTCCAGGTGTTCGTTACAAGATTATTCGTGGTGCCCTTGATGCAGCAGGGGTTGAAGGTAGAAGACAATCCCGTTCCAAGTATGGAACAAAAAGACCTAAGGAGAAAAAATAATTAGGAGAGGAAGGACATGCCAAGGAAAGGACCTGTTCCACCAAGAGAAATAATTCCTGACCCTGTTTACGGTGACAAGCTTGTAGCAAAGCTTATCAACAAGGTCATGAAAGACGGCAAAAAAAGCAAAGCAGAAAAGATTGTTTACGGCGCTTTTGACATTATTAAGGAAAAGCTTGGTGAAGACCCATTAGCAGTATTTCACAAAGCTGTTGAAAATGTAAAGCCAATTATGGAAGTACGTCCACGCCGTGTTGGTGGTGCCACTTATCAGGTACCTATGGAAGTAAGACCGGAAAGGCAAATTCACCTTGCATTAAAGTGGATCGTGGACGCTGCACGTGCTCGTTCTGAGCGCGGAATGGTTAACAGACTTGCGAATGAACTTATTGACGCTTATAACGAGCGTGGTGGTGCTTTCAAGAAGAAGGAAGATACCCACAGAATGGCAGAAGCAAACAAAGCTTTTGCTCACTACAGATGGTAACACTTATTGCGGGAGGCTAAGTTGAGTAAGAATCAAGCACTTATTAAGCAGATTAAAGTTCCTCTTGAAAAGGTGAGGAACATTGGAATTATCGCTCACATAGACGCCGGTAAAACTACAACTACCGAGCGTATTCTTTACTATACCGGTCGTATTCACAAGATTGGTGAAGTTCACGAAGGCGCCGCCGAAATGGACTGGATGGAGCAGGAAAAGGAAAGAGGTATTACCATTACCTCTGCTACAACTACCTGCTTCTGGCGTGACCACAGAATTAACATCGTTGACACGCCGGGTCACGTTGACTTTACCATTGAAGTTGAGCGTTCTTTGAGGGTTCTTGACGGTGCGGTAACTATTCTCTGTTCCGTTGGCGGTGTTCAGCCTCAGACGGAAACTGTCTGGAGACAGGCGGACAAATACCGCGTTCCAAGAATAATCTTTGTTAACAAGATGGACAGAATTGGTGCTGACTTCTTCAAGGTTGTTGGAGAAGTTGAAGAAAAACTTGGTGCTAAGCCTGTTCCTCTTCAAATACCTGTTGGTGCTGAAGATGAATTTAAAGGTGTGGTTGACCTTATTACTATGAAAGCAATTATTTGGGAAGAAGAAACTCTTGGTGCGAAGTTCCACTACGAGGATATTCCTGAAGACCTTGTACCTGTTGCTGAAGAGTGGCGCGAGAAGATGCTTGAGGCGATTGCTGACGTAGATGAAGAGATAATGATGAAGTACCTTGAAGGTGAAGAGATTACTGAAGATGAGATAAAAGCCGCTATCAGAAAAGGAACTATTGAGCTTAAGTTCTTCCCGATGCTTTGCGGTTCCGCGTTCAAGAACAAGGGCGTTCAGCCACTTCTTGATGCAGTAGTTGATTATCTTCCTTCTCCGCTTGATATTCCTCCTATTAAGGGTATTAATCCGAAAACTGGCGAAGAGGAAGAGAGACCTGCTTCTTACGACGCTCCGTTCGCAGCTCTCGCGTTTAAGATTCTTACAGACCCCTACGTTGGACAGCTTACGTTCGTGAGAGTTTATTCCGGTTTGATGGAGTCCGGTTCCTACGTTTACAACGCTACAAGAGATAAAAAAGAAAGACTTGCAAGAATTCTCCGTATGCACGCGAACAAGAGAGAGGAAATTCCGGTTCTTGGTGCCGGTGATATCGCCGCTGCTGTTGGTTTGAGAGAGACTTACACAGGTGATACTCTTTGTGACCCTGACCATCCAATTCTTCTTGAAGCTATGGAGTTCCCAGAGCCGGTTATCTCTGTTGCGGTTGAGCCTAAGACAAAAGCTGACCAGGAGAAGCTTTCTCTTGCATTACAGAAGCTTGCCAAGGAAGACCCATCTTTCCGCGTTTCTATGGATCATGAGACCGGACAGACGATTATTTCCGGAATGGGTGAGCTTCACCTTGAGATTATCGTTGATAGATTGAAGAGAGAATTCGGCGTTGACGTTAACGTTGGTAAGCCTCAGGTTGCTTACAGAGAAACAATTAGAAAAGAGGTTACTTCTGAAGGTAAATTCATCAAGCAGACAGGTGGTAGAGGTCAATACGGTCACGTATGGCTTAAGATAGAGCCTCTTGAGCCTGGTAAGGGATTTGAATTCCACGAAACAATTAAGGGTGGTGTTGTTCCTAAAGAATACATTCCTGCCGTTGAGGCTGGTGTAAGAGAAGCTATGGAAACTGGCGTTGTTGCCGGATATCCTATGGTTGATATCAAGGTTACGCTGTTTGACGGTTCATACCACGAGGTTGACTCTTCTGAAATGGCGTTTAAGATTGCCGGTTCTATGGCGTTTAAGGAAGGTGCTAAGAAGGCTAATCCTGTTCTCCTTGAGCCTATAATGGAAGTTGAAGTTACTACGCCTGAAGAGTTTATGGGTGACGTTATTGGTGACCTTAACAAGAGGCGTGGTCGCGTTCAAGGAATGGAAGCCCGCGGTAACGCTCAGGTAATTAGAGCGCTCGTTCCACTTGCTGAGATGTTTGGTTACGCTACAGACCTTCGTTCTATGACGCAGGGTAGAGCTACCTACATCATGAAGTTCAGCCACTATGAGGAAGTTCCGCCAAACGTTGCAGAGCAGATTATTGGTGAAAGAAGTAAGTAAGTAGTTTTTAAAAAGCGTTATAATCCCCCCGTGCCGAGTAGGAAGGTGCGGGGGGATTTTGTTTTTGGATGAAATTATTTCTGTCATTCTGCTTCAGGAAGTCAACTACCAGAAATTGAAACAGGGATTGGAAAGGATACCAGAAACACTAACCTTTAGAAAGCATAGCGAGTGAAATATGGACAAGCTTATTAACGACGGCAGTCATAGCCTTCTTTTAGCTTCTGAGGGGGGAATACTTCCGTCACGGTTCCTTGGTTATAGACCATATTTTCTTCAAGAGATTCTATATACAATTTTAATAATATTGACTTTATGTTTATAACCACATACCATATAGCAATAGAGAAAATAACCATTATTATTGATAAGAAGTTCGCAGAAGAACTGAAAAGAATAGCAAAGGACAAAAGAGAGAGTTTCTGTAAGCTTATCAGAGATTCTCTCCAGAAATGGCTTATAGATAGGGAAAGAAGAAGGCATGGTGTTTTAAAGTTGATTGAAGAGAAAAAAACTTGTTTTTGACGAGGCACTAAAAGAAATTGAAACAAAAAAATTATAACTCAATATTAGGGAGGGAGATTTGGGTTATCAGCTACTGTGGGAGATTCCAGGTATATGGAGAGAACTAGAAAAGCTTAAAAAACTGAAGTCTGAAATTTATCGAGAGTCGAGGAGTTTACGCGGAAGAACAGTTGAAAAGATGGTTGCTTTTGCTAAGGAATATTTAGGAATGAATGAGAGAATTGCTAATAGTTGTATAAAGGATTTAAATAGGTTTGTATATCTACTCTTCTTAGGTGAACAATACGGGGAAGACGGTCGAGAATTTTGGAAAGGTCTATCATTAAAAGAACAAAACGAATTTTTTGAGTCTTTTAAGAAAATACTGGACAAGGCAAATCTATTCTGTCCAGAAAAAGTACCTGGAAACGGAAAAGTAAACCTAATCCTTCTCCATGTTTTAGTTCCTCCAAGGTTAAAAAATAAATTCGTTAGAATGGCTTACTTCATTTATAGTAGGTTAAAAGGTGATGAAGAACATCTCTATGTTTTAGAAAAAGATAAGCTTGAGGAACTGATCAAAAAATCCCAATACAAGATACAAACATTTATCTATGCCTGCCAGTTTGAAGAAACCTTTGTTCCTTTAAAGAAGGTTTTACGTGAAGTCTTTTCCTTTTTTAATGGAGATAGCAACAACTATGATCTTCCAGATTGGTTAATAAAAGCTTTACATGATTACAAGCTCCAAAAGCTTAAAACTGTTAAAGACCAGACAAAAGATAATCTATCTAATTTGTTAAAAAAGGAAGATTTCTTATTCCTATCTATAGATAAAAAAGGAATAAGAAGTTGGAAGGATGAAAAAGAAGAAATACTGTATCTTTCAGAAGAACCGTCCTACCTATTGATTAAGAAAGAGCTTTATGAGGAACTTGATGAAAATTGGCTTAATGACTGGTATTTTCCAGAGGAAAAAGAGGTAAATGGATGTAAACTTGTAAGAATCGAGGATTCTGTTGAAGGTTTAGAAATTGATGGTCTAAAAATTCAGGTTGAAGATTTAGGAAGACTTATTGAATTTGAGGGAGAAGATATAGACTTTCTTGTCCCAGTTGGAGGTAAGGGAAAAGTATTCTCTAAAAAATTCTTTATAAAAGTTTCTCCTGCTGTAAAGGATCTTCTATTGGAAACACCGGAAGGAATCTATACCTTAGATGATCTTCCTTCCCATTTTTCCAGAGCAGGAATTTACAAAGTTTCCTACCGTAGCAAGAAGAGAATAACCCAGAAAATTTACCTTCTTCCAGAAAGACCAAAGTTAGAAAAAAACTTTAACATCTCCTATAAAGGAAATTTTTATCAACTTGGCGAAAAGATAGAGGAAGAGTTTGGAAGTTTCAAGGTTTCT
This sequence comes from Desulfurobacterium pacificum, assembly GCF_900182835.1. Classification (NCBI taxonomy): domain Bacteria; kingdom Pseudomonadati; phylum Aquificota; class Aquificia; order Desulfurobacteriales; family Desulfurobacteriaceae; genus Desulfurobacterium; species Desulfurobacterium pacificum. Next base: position 49,804 of record NZ_FXUB01000004.1, on the reverse strand, counting down.
CATCCTGCCATTGAGAAACTCCAATCTGGAGAAATTTACGATGATGTTAAGAAAAAGATTCTCCTTCCCAAGCTTCCAAAAGGAATATATGCTTATCTCTACAACAGATGTGGAGAAGAGATTTATAAGTTTTCTGGGGAAAAAGAATTGGATCTGTCTCAACTATCTCCCAAGAAACTTGTTTATCCTTTGTCTCTCGTGTTATATTCCGAAAATAGGCATGTAAAAACCCTTACTATTGGTAGAAAGAGTAGAAAGAGAAAATGTTCATTACAAAGAATTCTTGAACTTTTGTTGAAAAGCAGCATGGTTAGAAATAATGGATTTGTTTCTAGGAGACTAAAATATAAAATTCCAAGAGAACTTAAAGAAATAGAAAAACAGAAAATTCGCGAGTTTCTATACCTTTCTCTTTCAGAAACCGATGAGTTGGGGAAACGATTTATTGAGTTTGTCATTAAATGTATAAAAATCGTTGATAGAGAAATGAAAGGAGATAGAGAACTTTCTTTAAAAATTTTGAAGCAGATAAAAAGAAATATATACCTTCGCAGAATCGTTAATAAATATTTGACTATTGAGGAGGAATAGATGCAGATCGATCCCCTTAAACTTACGGAAGAAATAAAAAAAGTATTTAATCTTTATCTTGATACCATTTGTAGAACAAAATATTCCTATATAAACGACAAACTAAGAGAAAAAATGGATGAAGAGAAAGAAAAGTTTTTTAAGGGGCCATATGTTCAAGCTACTCCCAACTATAAACAAGGTGCAAACTTGGAAGATCTCGTTTCTGAAGGGATTTTAGAACAAGAAACGAAGGAAATATTCAAAAAAGAATTTAAGCATTCTCTCTATAAACACCAAGAAGAAGTTATAAGAAAAGTTCGACAAGAAAAGAACGTGCTTGTTTCTACCGGAACTGGAAGTGGAAAAACTTTGAGTTTCTTAATTCCGGTTGTTGACTACATAGTCAGAAGCGGTAAAAGGGAAAGCGGAGTTAAAGCGATATTCATCTATCCGATGAATGCACTTGCAAATGATCAAATAGAGGAACTTCGTAAATTTCTTGCAGGTACAGATATAACTTTTGCAAGATATACGGGTGATACTTATTACACTAAAGAAGAGTTTGATAAAAAGAGAAAAGAAGGAGAGAAAAGTTATAAGGAACGTAAGAAAGAGTGTAGAGAAGAACTTTTAGTCCGTGAAGATATACTTTCAAATCCACCAGATATATTAATAACCAACTACTCCATGCTGGAATATCTACTTCTGAGACCAAAGGAGTCTCCTCTTTTTGAGGATAAAGCTTTAAAATTCCTCGTGCTTGATGAAATTCATGTTTACGATGGAGCTAAAGGAGCAGAAATAGGTTGTCTCCTTCGTAGATTGAAACAGAGGGCTTGTTTTGAATCTCCAATATGCATTGGAGCAAGTGCTACTCTGGGAGGAAAAGACGAAGAAAAAGTTAACGAGAAAGCTGCAAAATTTGCCACTGCAATATTTGGTGAGAATTTTGATAAAGAAGACGTAGTTAGAGCTCAGTTTGAAGATGAAAATGAGAAGGATATCTTGGGGAAGATTAAAGAATTTATTTCTAAACCAAGAGAATTTTCCGAAGTTCAAAAGAAATTCTCCAATATCTTTCCATCGGATAAAGAACTGCTTCCACAGCTAAGAAAACTTCAAGCAAGATATCACTTTTTTGTCAAAGCACCTGATGGAGTTTTCGTTACTTTAAGTAACGATGGGAAGATAGAAAATCTTAGTTTCAAAATGGAAAGAACGAGAAATGGAAAGAAAGTTTTTCAATTGGCTACATGCCGCTATTGCGGGGAAGTCTTTATAACAGGCTATATAAATAACAAAAAGAACGAAAAGAAATTAGAACTATACTCCGGCGATCCAGTCGGTCTTGACAAAGTGAAAAAAATCTTTCTTGCAATACCGAACGAAGTAACGAGAGATACCCTTGAGCTGATGACGAAAGAAAAAAGAAAATCAGCATCAAAATGTTATCTTAATGTAGAGACTGGTGAACTTTCCCGTAAAAAGAAAGAAGGAAAAAACTGGCTTGAAGTTTTCGAACTTAAAGAAGAAGAAAACAGTGTATTTCCTCAGCCTAAAAAATGTCCCTCTTGTGGAGTTGAAGGGAAGAAGCACAGAAAAGGAATGTGGCTCAGTTATTTTACTCCTCCTCAGGAAAGACCTCAGACCGTTCTCATGGAGGTTTTATTTAGACACTTGGTCGAAAAATCGAAAAAGAAAGAGGATAGGAAAATAATAGCTTTCTCGGACAGTAGGAGAGATGCCGCTTTCTTTGCTACTGGCTATCAGGATTTTAACAATGAAATGTGGAAAAAATGGTTATTTTACAGGAATCTAAGTTATGAACCGGTAGACAAGAGGTTTCTTGAGAAAAAACTTAAAAAATATTTAGAGGACCAGGAAGATATAGACACTGTTTTTATGAGAGAATTTGCTCTTATTTATGATTCTTTGGAAAGGATAGGTCTTGTTAAGTTTCTTTTACCGAAAGATAAAGAAGAAAAAATTCTGGAACGAATTAGAGCTTTGAGAGGTTATCCAATATCTAATCTAAATAAGGAGGAGATTAAGTCTCTTATCTATAACCTCCTTGCAGGTTTGAGAGAAAATAGAATTATTAGAGATGACAATGAAGTATTAGACTATCGAGGGATAATAGAGTTTGAAGATAAAGGCGGAAGAAGAAAGGGAGGTCTTGCTTCTTGGATACCATACCGAAGAAAAGATGATTCTTTTTCTACTAATAAAAGATTTCACCTCTTGAAAAGAGTGTTTTCAGAAACCACTCTGAATGACGGTGAAATTGTGGAACTACTCAAGGAAATATGGGAAATTTTAAAAAGCGAAAGGGTTCTGGTTCATCATGATGATGAATATGAAGGATTTGTCATCGAACCGCATAGGTGGAGAGTTCAGAAAAACAGAAAAGTTTATGTCTGTAATAAATGTGGAAGAATCCATACTTGGAATGTTAAAAATGCCTGCACAAATTCAGGGTGTAGTGGGAATCTAATTGAGAAGAGTATTGACGGTGTTCCCGTTTCTAAGTTTTACCTAAATTTCTTCTCAGATGTGGAGAAAGGAAAAGCAAAGAATTACAAAGCAATAGTTGAAGAACACACTGCTCAGTTGTCTAAGGAAGAAGCTGAGGAAATTCAGAGAAAATTCACAAATGGAGATGTAAATATCTTAAGTTGTTCTACTACATTTGAGTTAGGAGTGGACATAGGAGCTCTTCAAATGGTCTTTCTCCACAACGTTCCACCGAGACCCGATAACTATGTCCAGAGAGCAGGTAGAGCCGGAAGAAGGGGAACAAACGCTTACATTTTAACCTACGTTCTCAACAGACCTCACGATTCAAAAGTTTTTGAGAATCCTATCAAAATGATAAAAGGAGAAATAAAACCTCCAGCAATCAAGTTGAATAACAGGAGAATTCTCTTAAGACACTTTAACGCTGTCGCTTTGTCCTACTTTCTTAGAAAAGAATTCACTGGTCGTAGAGTCTTTGTTAAAGATTTCAGAGACAATGACGCCTTTAAAAAGTTTGAAGAGTTTATGGAAACAAAACCTGTTGAAGTTAAGGAGGAGCTAAGAAATATCCTTTCCAGTTTAAATATGAAGGAAAAGGAGGTAAAACTTATAGGAAATGAAGTCGATTTAGAGAATTGGAAATGGTGGAATGGAAAACTACCAGAAGATTACGGAAGTAATTCTAAAACTTTATGGGAAACTATAGAAGAGGAACTGAAAGAGGATATTTCAGAGCTGGAAGAAGTTATAAAGAAAATTAAGTTGGAGATTCAAAAATCGTTTGGAGACTTTGGAAAAGTAGGTTATTTATCTACCATAGGAAAAGCGTATGAAACCTATCTTGAACAAATCAAAAGGCAGGATATCATTAGTTTTTTCAGTAGAAAAGTTTTCATTCCGAAATATGGTTTTCCCGTTGATGTAGTTCCTTTAAAAATAGTTGGACATAAACTATCAAAGAAAATACAACTAGATAGAGATTTGAAAATCGCCATTAGAGAGTATGCTCCCGGGGAAAAAGTAGTTGTTAGAAAACACATGATCATGCCAACTAACGTTAGGATTCTCCCTAAGAAAGAACCGGAGATTCGTTATTTCTTCGTATGCCGGAAGTGTTTGTATTTTAAAGATGCATGGGATAAAGACAAGATAGAATTTACAACTTGTCCAGCATGTGGGGGAGATAAGGTAGAAATTAATAAATATCTTGTTCCTTCTTTTGGCTTTGAAGTAAAAGATATAAGACATTTTTTTGATAAAGTTGAGTTCAACGAGAAAAAGCTCAAAGAAGTTTTTGATATAGTCAATTTTAAGAGCAAAAATAAGAAAAAACTTCCTATTTCAAAAGATGTTTTCTATAAACCTATCCCAAGAGCCGTAGTTAGAAGTTTTGTTAGTGGAAACATAGAAAATAACAGAAAAGTGGATAAGAAAACGGTTGGAAAATTTGAAATATCTCGCTTTATGAGAAATAGAATAACTGTTATAAACTTTCATGAAGATAGGCGTGTAGATAGAAATACCGGTCTCCTGAGCATAGTTCTTAAAGAAGGAAGAAAAAAGAAAGATGAGAACAGCTGTTATCTTGGTTACCAGTTCTACACTGATATCCTTGTAATCAATCCTCCTCCAGTTACACCACAACTTACAAGCTATAAGCAAGAAGCTTACTACTCCCTCCTCTACGCTATTTTGGAAGGAGCTTCTGAAGCTCTTGACATAAAGAGGGAAGATATAGATGGAACAATTTATAGAACAGAGGATAACGAAAGCAGGTTGATCATTTATGACAACGTTCCAGCTGGAGCCGGTTTTATAACAGAGATCTATGAAAACTTTGAAGATGTTCTTGATAAAGCGTTAGAAATTGTTTCAAATTGCAGTTGCGGAGAAGATTCGTGCTGTCCTTCATGCCTTCTTAGCTATTCAAACCAGTACTTTGCAGATCTACTGCAGAGACGTTTTGCCAGAGATTTGATTGAAATTGGAAAGGCAGGAGTTAGAGGATGATTATCATTGGTGTTGATACTGGCGGAACGTTTACAGATTTTATATATAAAAAGGACAATGAATGGGGCGTTTTAAAAATCCCCTCCACCCCTCACAACCCTGCCGAAGCAGTCCTCAAAGGTATTCAACTCATTGCCGAAAGTGAAAAGAAAAACGTCGTTCACGGTTCAACCGTTGCCACAAATGCCGTTCTTGAAAGGAAAGGGGCAAAAACTGCTTTTATCACAAATAGAGGTTTTGAAGACATCCTTTTTATAGGAAGGCAGAACAGAGAAAAACTTTACGACCTTCACTACCGAAAGCCTGTTCCTCTTATTCCTTCCTCTTTGGTTTTTGGCGTTAAGGGAAGAATAACTTCAAAAGGCGAAGAGATAGAACCGTTAGATGTTGAAGAGTTACAACGCATTGCTGAAGCTCTAAAAAAAGAAAAAGTTGAATCTGTTGCCGTTTCTTTCCTTTTTTCTTTTCTCAATCCTTCCCACGAAGAAAAAGCTTTTGAAATTTTAAACTCTTATGGTTTTGATGTTTCTATATCCAGCAGAATAGTTCCAGAGTTTAGAGAGTTTGAAAGGAGTTCTACTACGCTAATTAACGCCTACGTTATGCCGAAAATGAAGAAATACATTTCATTTCTTGAAAGCCATCTTGGTAATGAAGACAGACTTTCCATCATGCAGTCAAACGGTGGGATTATTTCTTCTACAACTGCAAAAGAGCAACCTGTAAGAACGATACTTTCAGGTCCGGCAGGTGGCGTTACCGGCGCCTGGAAAATCGGCAGCGCAGCAGGATACGATAAACTGATAACCTTTGACATGGGCGGAACTTCTACGGACGTTTCCCTTATAGACGGAAAGCCGACAATAACGACAGAAGCAAAGATAGAAGGCTATCCGATAAAAGTTCCCGTTATAGACATTCACACAGTTGGAGCAGGTGGCGGTTCAATAGCAAAGATAGACGCTGGCGGGGCTTTATCCGTTGGACCAGAAAGTGCAGGTGCAGACCCGGGACCTATATGCTACGGAAAAGGCGAAAAGATAACCGTTACCGATGCAAACCTCTTTTTAGGGCGACTCGTTCCTGACTACTTTTTAGGCGGAAAAATGAAACTCTATCCGGAAAGGATTATTCCTTACTTTGAGAAAATGGCAGAAGAGGCGGGGCTTTCACCCGTAGAGCTTGCTAAAGGCATTATTGACGTTGCCAACGCAAAGATGGAAAAGGCTATAAGGGTAATTTCTATAGAAAGAGGATACGATACGAGAGAGTTTTCTCTCTTTTCTTTCGGCGGAGCAGGCGGGCTTCACGCCGCGTTTCTTGCAAAAGCGCTTAACATTCCCCAGGTTATCGTTCCGCTGAATCCCGGGATACTTTCTGCTATGGGTATGCTTTTGTCGGATGTGGTTAAGGACTATTCCCTTACGGTTATGGTCAGGGATGAAGAATTATCCTTGCAGACGCTTGATGAATTCTTTAAGGTTCTTGAAGATAGGGCTTTTGAAGAGCTTATAAGTGAAGGGATTGAAGAGGAAAATATTTTTTTAGAAAGGTTTGTTGATGTCCGTTATAGGGGACAGTCTTTCGAACTGATAGTTCCCTTTTCAGAAAACTTTGTAGATGACTTCCACAGAGAACATGAAAAGGTTTACGGATATTCCTCGCCAGAAAGGGAAGTTGAAGTAGTTAATGTAAGGTTAAGGGCAACTGGAAGAGTTGAAAAGCCAAAACTGGAGAAATTTTCTTTAGCTTCAGAGAAAGTCCCTGATGAGGCTGTTCTGTGCAGAAGAAAAGCGTTCTTTGATGATTGGATGGAAGTTCCCGTTTACGACAGAAGTAAACTTCTTCCAGGTAATAGAATAAAAGGTGCAGCGATAATTGTTGAATACAGCTCAACGACGGTTGTTCCACCCTTTGCAGAAGTTTTTGTAGATGAGTATAAAAACTTAATAGTTGGTGTTTGATGGATTTGAAGAAAGAAGAACTGAAGTATTCCTGGGACGGCAACAGAACGAAGAGCGTTTTGGTTGCAAGGAGAATGATGTATGACAACCCGAGGGATGTTTACAGAGAATACGGCGAAGAGTATTTGAAGGAGGTTTTCTTAAGGCACTACAACTTATTTAACGATGTTAACAGAGTTTTCTGGAAAACGATTTTGGGAATTTCCGATGAAGAAATTGAAGAAAAAACAAAGGGAAGTTTTAGAAACGCTTGTAAAATCTGGAATTACTGAAGGATTTTATCTTGCTGGTGGAACAGCGTTGTGACGGAGGATTCTAAGTTGCAAAAAGTTAACCCCATACTTCTTGAAATTTTTAGAAATAGGTTTTCTTCTGTTGCTGAAGAGATGGGCGTTGTGCTTCAAAGGACGGCGTTTTCACCAAACATAAAGGAGAGGCGGGATTTTTCCTGTGCTGTCTTTGATGAGAATGGAGAATTAGTGGCGCAGGCTGCACATATTCCCGTCCATCTTGGTTCCATGCCCCTCTCTGTTAAATCGGTTATAGAAAACCTTGACCTTAAAGAAGGTGACATGGCAGTTTTGAACGACCCGTTTATGGGAGGGACGCATCTTCCGGACGTTACGGTTGTTGCGCCTGTTTATGTTGGTGGAAAAGTTGCCTTTTACGTTGCGAATAGAGCACACCACGCAGATATAGGGGGATTTTCGCCCGGTTCCATGCCTCTTTCAAATTCCATCTTTCAGGAAGGTTTGAGAATTCCGCCGCTGAAGATTGTGAAAAGTGGTGAGATTAACGAAGAAGTTATGAACTTTATATGTGCCAACGTGAGGACGCCGGAAGAGAGGCGGGGGGATTTTGCTTCTCAAATAATGGCTAACAGAACGGGAATAAAGAGGCTCAAAGAAATCATTGAGAAGTATTCGCTTGAGGAAGTGAAAAGATACAGCGCTGCTTTAATGGATTATTCTGAAAAGATAATGAGAAAGACAATAGAAAACATACCAGACGGCGTTTACGAGTTTGAAGATTTCATGGAAGACGATGGGCTTGGGGCAAAAGACGTTAAAATCAAAGTAAAAATTGTTATTAAAGGGGATAAAGCTGTTGTTGACTTTTCTGAATCTGACCTGCAGGTTGAAGGCAGTATAAACAGCGTTAGAGCCATAACTCTTTCTGCGGTTCTTTACGTTTTCAGATGTCTTGTAAAAGAGGATATCCCCGTAAATGCAGGTTGCATGAGACCTATTACGGTTATAACGAAAAAAGGGACGATAGTTGATGCAGAATTTCCGGCTGCTGTATCAGCAGGTAACGTTGAGACATCGCAAAGGATAGTGGATGTTCTGTTGGGCGCTCTATCTAAAGCTCTTCCAGATTTTATTCCTGCTGCCAGTCAAGGGACGATGAACAACGTTACGTTTGGCGGAATTAATCCTGAAACAAGGAAGCCTTTTACTTACTACGAAACGATTGGCGGTGGAATGGGTGCCTGGGCAGGTGGCGACGGTGAAAGTGCTGTTCACTCTCATATGACTAACACTCTAAATACGCCGGTAGAAGCTATTGAGTTTGAGTATCCGGTGAGAGTTTTGAAATACAGGATAAGGAAAGGTTCTGGCGGTAAAGGTCTGCACAAGGGGGGAGACGGGATAGAAAGAGAATTTCTCTTCCTTACAGATGTTGAAGTAACGGTAATTTCCGAAAGGAGAAGGATTCCCCCTTACGGCTTATTCGGCGGAGAACCGGGGCTCGAAGGGGAAAACGAAGTTGTAAAAGGTGGCAAGAGAGAAAAGAGAGGAGGAAAGTTTACAGAAAAACTTTCTGCCGGCGACATCCTAACGATAAAAACTCCTGGTGGTGGCGGTTGGGGTAACCTAAAATGAGAAGTTTGTCGACAATAACCTGCTGATGCTTCCAAAGTATCCTAAGTGATTTGATAAAATCTTTCCAAGTTAGCTGTTCTGTTCCAGCTGGTAGTCCAGCTGGGGGACTTCTGACATAACTTGGTTGGTGTGTGTTTTTCTTTGTATGCTGAGATTGCAAAGCGTAGCTCCCATGGACTATTCTTGTCTTCTAAAGTGGAGCAGGAAAAAGCACAGACAAGTTTTTTCTGTTCAGCCTCTTGTGCCTCCAGCGGGGACACGGAAAACAGAAGGGGCAGGTAAGTATTCCCAGCGATTGTCCAGCTATCTAATGGAGGATGAACACTCTACCAAGGTGGACACGAGGATTAAAGGAAGGTTACTGTGAAAAATAGTTTGTGTGAGAAGCTAGAAAAATTTAAGAGAGAGTTATACTCGATATCTGGAAGTTCTTTATTTAAAAATATCGACTATGAAGATTGTAAAAGGATTTGTGAAAAAGCTGGTCATGATGATTTTATAGGCTCGGCTTTATTGGAGCTTGAGAAAGTTATTGACTCTATGAAGTTGGATTATGACGAGACTCATAATAATTTTCACAAAAAATACTGGGAATTATTCACTTACCACTTTCTAAAGTATGAAAAAAGGATTTGCATAGATAGGATAAAGGAAACCTCGAGTAAAACGCCGGACTTTCAAGTTACTTTTAATGATAAACGGTTTAGTTTGGAGGTAAAAACCTTAAATCGAGTCTATCCAAATCTAAGATATAAGGAGGAGCAGGAAGAATTTTTAGAAACAAAGGTAAAGTTGGAGGAGAAACTTCGGGAGGAAAAAATAGCTTCTGCTGTTAATATTATTCAACCTTACAAAGGTAGAGATGAAAACTACAACGATTCATCGGTAGCTCTTGTAATAGAAACTTTAATAAGTAAGATTGAACATAATTTAAAACTTGGGCAACATCCAAGTTCCTTTGATAGGAGAATTTTATGGGTAGTTTTGGAGCAACTTCCTCTCTTTAATGAAGGTAAGAAAGTTTCTGTTCCAGTGTATCCTGACTTTTCTTATTCATGTGCATGTATAAGTGGAGAACTATGGTATACCTGCTTTGGTGAAAGAGGTGATTTAATTTTTAAACCGCCGGAATTTGAAGATAGAAGCAATATTGATAGAAGATTAGAAAAAGATGGCATTATGAAAACTCACAAAGAAATAGACGGAGTAGTATTTCTAATAGTTCAATTGGATGGAAAAAAAGAAACAGTAGCTTTTCATAGGTATGATGATTCATTGCTTAAAGAATTCTTTTATACGTTTGCTGATTATACTAATAATGATATAAATGAGAATGATTATTACTATAAACTGTTTCCTAAAAAGAAAAAGAGATAAATTTGCGCGGTAGCATCGTTGGTCAAGTCCAAGCTCTCTCTATAGACTTTCAGGAATAGCACAAATTAGGACAGAGCAAACACAAAGCTAAAACTCGGCACGAAATAGATAAGCGCCTTAATATTTACTCCTACTCAACTACTGATGCTTTCCGAGATGTTTGGAAGTAAACCCTTTTTCTACCGCAAAAATTTTAGCATCAAAAACATTAAAAAAATCCGATGTTGACACAGTTCACAGCTCTTTGCATTCAAAAATAAGATTTGCGCCTTCCCGAAAACAGCATAAAATTCTATTAGCCGCAGGGGTGGAGCGTTGGCTCCTGAGACCCGAGCAGGGAACCCTTTGAACCTGAACCGGGTAATACCGGCGTAGGGAGCGGCACTCACTCCCCCCACGGCAAAAAATCCCCGGAGGTAAAAATGCAAAACCTAAACGAAATTACCATTTCTAAAGCTATCATCAAGACGTTTATGGAAAAGTTGGAAGAACATCTTGAAACGGACGTTGCCATTGTAGGGGGAGGACCTTCCGGACTTGTGGCAGCTTATTACCTTGCCAGAAAGGGATTCAAAGTTTCTCTCTTTGAGAGAAAGCTCTCCATCGGCGGTGGAATGTGGGCTGGTGCTATGTTTTTCAATCAGATTGTTGTTCAAGAAATGGGAAAAAGCATTTTAGACGAATTCGGCGTTTCTTACAGGGAGTTTGAACCGGGTTATTACGTTACCGACGCGGTTGAAGCTGTTACCACGATAGCTTCAAAGGCTGTTAAGGCAGGCGCTGTCGTTTTTAACGGCGTAACGGCTGAAGACGTTGTTCTTAAAAAAGTTGACGGTAATTACAGGGTTTGCGGGCTCGTTATAAACTGGTCAACGGTTGATATGAACCACTTAATGGTTGACCCTCTTGTTATTACTGCTAAATACGTTATTGATGCTACTGGTCACGATGCGACGGTTGTTTCTACACTGCAGAGAAAAGCGGGTATAAGACTTAACACCGAAACGGGCTGTGTTGTTGGAGAGAAACCTCTGTGGGCTTCTGTTGGAGAAGAAGATACGGTTAAGAACAGCAGAGAAGTATTCCCAGGTATTTACGTGAGCGGTATGGCAGCAAACGCTACGTGCGGAAGCCACAGGATGGGACCAGTCTTTGGCGGAATGCTCATGTCTGGTAAAAAGGTTGCGGAAGAGATAGCGGAAAAGTTAATGAAGGAGGTGTAATGGCTACACTCGTTGAACTTGCCAAAAAAGGCGTTGTCACGAAGGAAATGAAATTTTGCGCTGAGTATGAAAAAAGGGACGTTGACTATATAGTGGAAGGGCTTATAAAGGGAACGATTGTTATCCCGGCTAACGTTTTTCACAGGGAGAGGGGGGATTTTTCGCCGAGGGCGATAGGAAAAGGATTAAAGACGAAAGTTAACGTTAACATAGGAACATCCGGAGATATTGAAAGTATAGACCTTGAGCTTGAGAAGCTGAGAGTTGCCTTAAAGTATGGCACGGACGCTGTAATGGACCTTTCAACCGGGAAATTTATTGATGAAACAAGAAAAGCGATAGTTGAGAACTCTCCGGTGATGGTAGGAACCGTTCCTATCTATCAGGCAGCGAAAGAGGCGGCTGAAAAGTACGGGTTTATCGGTAAGATGACCGTTGACGATATATTTGCTGCCATTGAAAAGCATTGTAGGGATGGGGTGGATTTTATTACCGTTCACTGCGGCGTTACGCTTTCTTCCCTTGAGAGGCTCAGGAACGAAGGGAGAATTATGAACATCGTTTCAAGGGGCGGTGCTTTAATAGCTGAGTGGATGGTTTACAACGAGCAGGAAAATCCTCTCTACACCCACTACGACCGCCTCTTAGAAATTGCCAAAAAGTACGATGTTACGCTCTCTTTAGGCGACGGAATGAGGCCGGGCTGTATAGCAGACGCCACAGATAGGTGTCAAATAGAAGAATTAATAACTTTAGGTGAGCTTGTTGATAGGGCAAGGGAAGCGGACGTTCAGGTTATGGTTGAAGGTCCCGGGCACGTTCCCCTTGACCAGGTAGAAGCTAATATAGTTTTGCAAAAGAGGCTATGCCACGAAGCGCCGTTCTACGTTTTAGGACCAATTGTTACAGACATCGCCCCGGGTTATGACCACATAACAGGTGCCATTGGTGGAGCGATTGCGGCGAAGGCGGGGGCGGATTTTCTCTGTTACCTTACGCCTGCTGAACACCTTGCTCTACCGGACGTAGAAGACGTTAGAGTTGGCGTTATAGCTGCAAGAATTGCAGGGCACGCTGCAGACATCGTGAAGGGCGTTCCCGGTGCAATTGAGTGGGACATTGAAATGGCTAAAGCAAGAGAAGCTCTTGACTGGGAAAGACAGTTTGAGCTTGCCATTGACCCTGACATTGCAAAGAAGTATCGTGAAGAGAGGAAACCTCAAGAAGATGAGAAGACTTGTACCATGTGCGGTAAACTCTGTTCAATAAAAAGAGTAGAAGATTACCTTAAAGGTAAATAATTTGACCCTTCCCTCTTGACAGGGTAGAATAAAGTTATAAGTTCAGATTTGCTGATTAAGTAGCGAAGGCAGCACGGAAACAGATTAGCCCCGGAAGGCATGCCGTTTCTGCCTTCTGGGGCTTTTAAATTTTAAGAGAAACTTTTAAGAGAGGTAAGGACACATGGAGAAGCTCACAGGAACAGTAAAGTGGTTTGATTCTAAGAAAGGTTACGGCTTTATTACAGCCGACAACGGACAGGACGTATTCGTTCACTACACAGGTATTTCTGGAAACGGTTTTAGAACCCTTGAAGAAGGTGAAAGAGTAAGCTTTAACGTAACAGAGAGCGACAAGGGTCTCAAAGCTGTTGACGTTGAAAGACTATAACGGAACAAACAAATAGTGCTGCCTCGGTGGCCGTCTGAAACGGCGGCGGTTGCCGGGGCAGTTTTTATTTTGACCTAAGAAAAAATAACAATAATAACCAATGAGGAGAATAAATAATGGAATTTTCTTTTTCACAATTATCACCAGAAACGCAAAAGTCCCTTGAAGAAATGGGATTTATGGAGCCTACACCGATACAAAAAGAAGCCATTCCTGTTGCTTTGGAAGGACATGACATAGTAGGTCAGGCTCAAACGGGAACCGGTAAGACGGCGGCCTTTGGGATTCCTTTAGTGGAGAAACTATCGCCAAAAGAAAGAGGCGTTAAAGCGATAATCCTTACTCCTACAAGAGAATTAGCAATACAGGTTGCTCACGAGATTTCTCTTATCGGGAAGAATAAAGGGATTTCTGCCTACCCCATATACGGCGGCGTCTCAATAGAGAGGCAGATATCTACGTTAAAAAGGGGTAGAAATCAGGTAATAGTTGGAACGCCCGGCAGAATTAAGGACCTTATAAACAGAGGCGTTTTGAACCTTAAAAACGTTAAGTTTGCAGTTCTTGATGAAGCCGACCAGATGCTTGATATGGGATTTATAGAAGACATAGAGGATATCCTATCTGAAACGCCAAAAAGTAAGCAAACGATGCTTTTTTCGGCTACCATGCCTTACGAGATAAGAAGGCTTATAGATAGATACCTTAAGAAAGGTTACAAGACTATAAAGGTTGGAAAGCAACTTGTTACGCCAAAGGTGAAGCAGAAGATAATTTTCGTAAGGAACGAGGACAGACTTAAGGCGCTCGAAAAAATTCTTAAGGAATATAAGGGCGTTCCAGCAATTGTTTTTGTTAAAACAAAAAGAGATGCCGCCGAAGTTGAGAAAAAGCTTCAAGAAAGAGGCATAAACGCCAAAGCCATTCACGGTGACCTTTCTCAAAGACAGAGAGAATTTGTAATGAATTCCTTCAGAAAAGGAAGGACTGACGTTTTGGTGGCTACCGATGTTGCAGCAAGAGGAATTGATATTAAAGACGTCGGGCTTGTCGTTAACTACGAGCTTCCCGAAAATCCTGAAAGCTACGTTCACCGCATAGGCAGGACGGGAAGAGCTGGAAAAGAAGGAACGGCAATTAGTCTGGTTACGGATTCTGAAAAGAGAAGAATGTACAAGATAAAGAGCTTGAAGGGCGTTAGGGGAACCAAATTTAAGCACAACACCTTGAAAGAAATTGAAAAAGAGATAGTTAACGCTGATACTTCAAGAGTTCCTAAAGAGCTTAAATCTTTGGCCCAAAAGCTTGCAAAAGAGAAAAATCCAGAAGAGGTTATTGCTTATCTTCTTTCCCGCCTTGCTCGCTGAGGCGGGACTTCATCCACTTCATATAAAAGTCTAAAATCTTTTCGTATCCGATGTGAGAACTTTCATAGTACTTTCTTTTTTCCGTCAGGTATTCCTGTTTTACCCAGTGGCGGGGGAAGCGGTGGGGATTTTTATAGCCTTTATTTTTAAAGCCGGATTTAAGATGTTGAGGAACGGGCAGGTTTAATCCTTCTTCTACCTCTTTTAAAGCTTTTTTTAGCGCCCTGTAAGAGGAATCGCTTTTAGGGGAGCAGGCTAAAAACACCGTTGCGTGGGCCAAGTTTATGGCGGCTTCCGGCATCCCCACATTTTTAACCGCTTCAAGAGCAGCAGTTGCCACTAACAAACCTAAAGGGTTTGCGTTGCCGATGTCTTCAGATGCAGAAATTACGAGCCTTCTTGCGATAAAAAGAGGGTCTTCTCCGCCTTTTATCATTCTTGCTAAGTAGTAGATGGCTGCGTCCGGGTCGCTACCTCGTATGGACTTTATAAACGCCGATATGATGTCGTAGCGGTTATCCCCTTTATCGTAAACTACGGCAGTTCTTCCTGTTACTTCCTCTGCTAACTTTAGGTTTGGCGTTTTCCCTTCAGATAAAACGTATAGCTCTTCCAGGTAGGTAAGAAACTTTCTGCCGTCGCCGGCTGAAGACTCTATCAGGTGTTTTAAAACTTCTTCGGGAACGGAAAAACCTTTTATACCTCTTTCATCGTTTACTGCTAATTCGTAAAGCTTTTTAAGGTTTTTTTCTGTTAGAGGTTTGAACTCGTATATTTTCGTTCTTGAGCGGAGTGCTGGCGTTAGGGAAAAGAAAGGATTTTCGGTTGAAGCACCTATTAAAATTACGTTTCCTGCTTCAACGTCGGGAAGGAGTGCGTCCTGCTGAGCTTTGTTAAACCTGTGAATCTCGTCTATAAATAGGATTGTTTTCTTTCCGAATTCAGTGTTTTTCCTTCCTTTTTCTAAAGCTTCTCTTATATCCTGAACTGTTGACGTTACTGCGTTTATCTCAATGAATTCTGCGTTTGTCAGCCTGGAAATTAGGCGGGCTAAAGCTGTTTTTCCCGTTCCGGGAGGTCCGAAGAAAATGGAAGAAAAGAGCTTGTTTCTTTCAATTAACTTTCTTAACGGTTTTCCCTTCCCTAATATGTGCTCCTGCCCTACGAACTCTTCAAAGTTTTCAGGAGATAACCTGTAGGGCAGGGGTCTGTCAAAGTTTTTTGAAAAGAGCGTTTCCATTAAACGCCCCAGCTCCAGGGATTTTTCTTTTCTGGAGGGGAGGGCAAGCCAAGCTTATCCCAGATTTCGTCAACCTTTTTCTTAACGTTTTCGTCCATTTCAATATCTGGTGGCCAGTCTCTGTTGAATCCTTCGCTTCTCCACTTTCTTGTTGCATCAATGCCCATTTTGCTTCCAAAGAACGGCAAAGGTGAAGTGTGGTCAAGGGCGTCAACTGGTCCTGTGGAAAAGATAACATCTCTTTCCGGGTCAACGTTGTTACCCCACCGCCACAGAACCTCTCCTATGTCGTGGACGTTTGTGTCTTTATCAAAGATAATTATGTTTTTGGTGAAGCTCATCTGCCCCATTCCCCAGAGGGCAGATATGACTTTCCTTGCATGCCCCGGATATCTTTTATCTATGGAGACAAATGCGAAGTTGTGAAAGACCCCTTCAATGGGCAGGCACATGTCAACTATTTCGGGAAGCTGTGTTTTTAGCAGGTGAAGGAATATTCTCTCTGTTGCCTTTCCTATGTAGCAGTCTTCCATCGGCGGCTTTCCTACAATTGTTGCTGGGTAGATGGGATTTTTCCTTCTCGTAACGCAGGTTACGTGAAAAACGGGATAGAAGTCAGGCAAAGAGTAGTAGCCCGTGTGGTCGCCGAAAGGTCCTTCAAACTTTAACTCTGTCGTATCAACGTAACCTTCAAGAACGATTTCCGCGTTTGCCGGCACTTCAAGGTCAACTGTTTCGCACTTCACCATTTCAACAGGTTTGCCCCTCAAAAATCCGGCGAAAACCATTTCATCAACGTCTTCTGGCAGTGGTGCAGTTGCAGAGTAGATTACCGCCGGGTCTGAGCCGATTGCTACGGCAACGGGGAACTTTTTTATTCCCATTCTTTTTGCTTTTAGAAAGTGCTTTGCGCCAACTTTGTGCCAGTGCCAGTGCATTCCTGTGGTTTTTTTATCGTAAACGTGGAGGCGATACATTCCGCAGTTTCTCTCGCCCGTTTCCGGGTCTTTGGTAAAAACTAAAGGCAGCGTGATAAACCTTCCGCCGTCGTGGGGCCAGCAGAAAAGTATTGGAAACTTTGAAAGGTCTGGCTCTTCAATTACTTCCTTACAAGGAGCTTTTTTTCTGTCAACCTCTTTCGGGAAGATGTCTGAAAGTTTCTTCAGCTCAACTAACTTTTTCAGTTTATCTAAAAATCCTGAAGGCTTTTCTGGCTTTAAGAGTTTTGCAGCTCTCTTCCCTATTGAATCCGGGTCGTCTTCAAGCGCTAAAACCATCCTTTTGTAGCTGGCAAAGAAGTTTATCGCTACCGGAACATCTCTGCCGTCAACGTTTTTGAAAAGGAGGGCTGGACCGCCTGCCTTTACCACTCTATCGGCAATTTCTGTGATTTCAAGGTAGGAACTTACCGGGTGGTCAATTTCTTTTAGCTCACCTTCTTTTTTGAGTTTTTCAATGAAGTCTCTTAAATCTTTGTAAGCCATTACCGCTCCTTTCAAATTTTTGTAGAATTCTACCACCCTTGACGGAGGAAGATAATGAAACTTAAAGAAATAGTTGCATTCCTTGAATCTTTGGTTCCACCGGAAGCTCAGGATAGCTGGGATAACTCAAAGCTTCAGATAGGTGACCCTGAAAAGGAGATAAAAAAGGTAGGTTTTGCCCTTTCTGTGAGTCTTGACGTTGTAGAGCAGGCAGAGAGAGAAAGTGTGGATTTAATCGTAGCTCACCATCCAGTTACGATAAGCGGTATAAAGTCTATAACTCCTTCGTTTTATCCTGAAAAGTTGTTCTTTCAGTTACTTAAAAAGGATATTGCCGTTTATTCTATGCACACCAACCTTGACGTTTCACCTTTGGGTCCAACGGCTATAATAGCTGAAAAGCTGGGAATAGAAAGTTATTCTCCGATAGTTGAAAATCCCCCCTACGGCGCCGTCGCCCCTCTACCAGAGCCTGTTACTCAAAAAGAGCTTTTTGAAAAGCTTTCCTCTTTACTGCCAGAAGACGTTTTCAGAGTTATCAACTACTCTGCCGATTCTTTAGTTGAGAGAATAGCCATCTGTTCTGGCAGCGGAGCGTCGCTGATGGACGCAGTTATCGGCAAGGTTGACGTTTACGTAACGGGGGACGTAAAGTATCACGACGCCTTAAAAGCCGTTGACTGCGGGCTTACCGTTTTTGACATGGGACACTTCGGCACCGAAAGACTTTTCTACGAAAAACTCAATCCACTTCTTGCTAAAAACTTTCCTGACGTTATCTTTATATTGCTTCACGAAAAATCTCCCTTTGAGGTAATCAACCGATGTTGAGAGAAGAGCTGTTAGACCTGCAGAAGAAGGAAGTTGAGCTTTTAAGGTTGAACACCAAGATAAAAGAGCTTGAAGAGAAGAAGAAAAAGTTGATGGAAAAGCTTAATTCCATAGAAAACAAGATTCTTTCAGCTAAAAAGAAATTGGAAGAGAAAGAGAATAAACTCAGAGAGCTTGAGAGCTTTATAGAGTATAAGAAAGAGAGGATAGAAGAGTTAAAAAAGCAGAAAGAAAGCGTTAGAAGCAGGGATGAGTTCAAGAAAATCCTCCGCCTCATCGCCAAGAATGAAGACGAAATAATCAAGACGAAGCAACAGATTACAGGTGTGGAAACGGAAGTTGAAGCTTTAAAAGACGCTTACGAAAAGGTGAAAACTCAATTTTCTACTGAAAGAGAAAGATTAATAGAAGAGATAGAGGATATTGAAAAAGAGATAGAGGCGGTTAACAAGAAGAGAGAGAGGGTTCTTTCTGAGATAGAAGAGATAAAGAGTCAAGTACCTGAGGAGGAACTGAGAAAGTTTGAAGAGTATAAGAACAAGTTTAACGGGCTTGTTTTTGCCGATATCTCTTCCGGTTCTTGCGAAGGTTGCGGAATGACCTACTCAAGCGTTGAGTACAGAGAACTTTTAAAGAACATAAAACCTGGGAAAACGAGATGTCCCTATTGTGGGAGATTTATATACGCTAAAAAGTCTATTGTTAAATGTTAGTTAAACCCTCCCGAAAGGGAGGGAGAATTTACAGGCTACATCCAGAACAGCCGGAACACTGATGCCCGTGCGGTTTAGGTCCTTCAATAGCTTCCTGAAGGAGAGAGTTAACCGTTTGAATCATATGAGCAAACTTTTCGTTTGCTTCTAAGTAAGCTTTTGCCACTTCGTTTTCGGAGAACTTTTTAAAAGCTTCCTCTAACTCTTTTAAAGCTTCTGGCGTTCCAGACATCTGCGCCATCTGCTGGAGTCTTTGAACTTCATTTAAAAGCTTCATAGCTTCAGGGTCTTTTTGGAGTTTAGCCTCTGCTTCTCTTAAGGCTTTTAGCTCTTCCGACTGAGCTATAGCCTGCGCTAATTCTGATGCTTTTTTAATTACTTCTGCTGACATAACTACCTCCGAAAAAATTTAACCCCTCCACTTCCCGCCGAAGGTTTAGAAAGTGGTTGGGGGAAGGGAGGGGATTTTTTGCTGCATTACTCTGCAGAAATTGCATCTGTTGGGCAAACCTCTACGCAGGCACCGCAGTCAATACATTCTTCTGCAACGATTTCATACTTTCCGTCGTCAGTTGGGTGGATGCAGTTTGTTGGGCATACGGAAGCGCAAGCGCCGCATCCAATACAAAGTTCAGCGTCAATTTTGTGTGCCATTTTTCACCTCCTTAGATAGTGAGAATTTCCTCCTCTTTCTTTGAGAGGAGGTCATCTACAGCTTTTACGTATTTATCTGTAACCTTTTGGAGTTCATCTTTAGCTCTTTTAATGTCGTCTTCAGAAAATCCCCCCTCTTTCTTCAACTTATCAAGCTCCTTCATAATTTCGTGTCTGATGTTTCTTATCGCTATTCTTGCCTGCTCTGCCAATTTTCCTGCTTTCTTAACTAATTCCTTTCTTCTCTCTTCTGTAAGTGGAGGGAGGATTACCCTTATAATGTTTCCATCTCTCTGCGGTTGAACGCCAAGGTCTGATTCCCTTATGGCTTTTTCAATGTTGGGAATAACGGAAACGTCCCAGGGCTGAATTACTATCTGATTTGACTCGGGAACTGAAAGCTGTGCAACCTGTTTAATTGTCATCATAGAGCCGTAATAATCTACTTTGATGTCTTCTACTAAAACCGTTGAAGCTCTACCTGTTCTTAAACCTGCAAATTCACCTTTCAAAACGTCAACAGCTTTCTTCATTCTCTTTTCAGCGTCTTTGAGCAGTTCCTCTATCATAGCGTCTCCCCTTCTACAAGTGATCCAACCATTTCTCCTTTAACCACTTTTGCCAGATTACCTTCTTTTCTAACGTCAAAAACAACTATTGGAATTCTATTTTCCATGCAAAGACTAACAGCAGCTGAGTCCATAACTTTTATACCATTTGTAATTACTTCTTTATAAGATACTTTGTCAAGCTTTTTAGCGTTTTTATCTTTTACAGGGTCGGCTGTGTATATGCCGTCAACCTTTGTAGCTTTTAATAAAACGTCTGCGTTTATCTCTGCAGCTCTTAAAGCAGCGGCAGTGTCAGTTGTGAAGAACGGATTCCCCGTTCCAGCTCCGAAGATAACAACACGCCCCTTTTCTAAGTGTCTGATAGCTCTCCTTCTAATGTAAGGCTCAGCTATCTCTTTCATTTCTATTGCTGTCAAAACTCTTGTGTGTAAGCCTTCCTTTTCAAGAGCGTCCTGAAGAGCAAGAGCGTTTATCACAGTTGCTAACATTCCCATGTAATCCGCCGTTGCTCTATCCATTCCCTGAGTTGCCCCGGAGACTCCCCTGAAGATGTTTCCTCCACCTATAACAATTGCGACCTGGGCACCTAAGTTAACTACCTCTTTTATCTCCTGAGCGAGCCTTCGGAGAAACTCAGGGTCTATTCCGTAGTTTTTGTTTCCTTGAAGAGCTTCACCGCTGAGTTTGAGGAGAATTCTTTTATACTTTAGCCCCATTTCCACCTTCACCTGAAAAATTCAAAAAGAATTATAAACAAAAAAGCCCCGCTTGAAGCGGGGCTTTAGGGATTTACTTTCCGACTTCAAACCTGCAAAATCTCTTGACTTTGATGTTCTCACCTAACTTGGTGATGTATTCTCTAACAAGGTCAGCAATTGTCTTGCTGTCATCTTTAATCCAAGGTTGTTCAAGCAAACACTTTTCAGAGTAGAACTTATTCAGTCTTCCTTCTACGATTTTCTCAACTATGTGTTCAGGCTTTCCTTCTGCAAGTGCCTGCTCTTTGAGAATTTCTTTTTCCTTTTCAATAACTTCAGCAGGAACGTCTTCTTTGCTCACATACTCTGGAGACATAGCAGCAATCTGCATAGCTATTTCGTGTCCGAGAGTTTTAAAGTCTTCTGTTCTTGCAACGAAGTCCGTTTCGCAGTTAAGCTCTAAAAGAACTCCAACTTTACCGCCTGCGTGAATGTATGAAACAACCAAACCTTCAGCCGTTGCCCTGTCGGCTTTCTTAGCAGCTTTTGCAGCACCTTTCTTTCTTAGGATTTCAACGGCTTTTTCCATATCGCCGTTTGCTTCCTGAAGCGCCTTCTTGCAGTCAACAATTCCTGCACCTGTTTTTTCTCTTAACTCTTTTATCATTTGAGCTGTTATTTCAGCCATTTTTCTCCTCCATTACTCTTCTTCAGGAATGAAATCTACTTCTTCAACTTCTTCGCCTTCAGCTAATTTGATGGCATCTCTTCTCATCTTTCCTTCTAAAACCGCATCAGCAATTCTTGAGGTTAAGAGTTTGATTGCTCTTATAGCGTCATCGTTTGCGGGGATTGGAATATCAACAAGGTCAGGGTCTGCGTTGGTGTCAACCAATGCAACTATTGGAACGCCCGCTCTTCTTGCTTCTCTTACAGCGTTTTCTTCTCTTACTATGTCAACTATGAAGAGAGCATCCGGGATTCTGTTCATATTTTCTATTCCGCCGATGTACTTTTCAAGCTTTTCCTTCTTTCTGCGGAGCTTCATTGCTTCTTTTTTAGGAAGCCTTTCAAAAATTCCTTCCTCTTCCATCTTCTTGAGCATCTTTAACTTGAAGATGGACTTTCTGATTGTCTGGAAGTTCGTGAGCGTTCCACCGAGCCAGCGCTTGTTAACGTAGAACATTCCGCAGCGCTTGGCTTCTTCCTCTACGATATCCTGTCCCTGCTTCTTTGTGCAGACAAAAAGAACTGTTCCGCCGTTTGCAACTAAGTCTGCGATGTAGTCGTAAGCTTGTTCAAAATACTTGAGCGTTTGCTGAAGGTCAATGATGTGAATGCCGTTACGCTCTGTGAAGATAAATCTTTTCATTTTGGGGTTCCAGCGTTCCTTCTGATGACCGAAGTGAACCCCTGCTTCTAACAGTTCTTTCATCGTTACTCTTTGACCTGGAGGTCTTGGCTTGAACGTTTCCTGTTCAGCTACTTCTTGAGTTTCTTTAGCTTCTTCCTTCACCTCTTCCTGAGGTTGTTGCGTTTCTTTGATTTCTTCAGACATCTTCTCCTCCTATTTGGGTTTAGCCTCCCGGGTTATCGTCCTTCGGAAGAACTTCCCTGCGGGAAGCACCCCTCCCGAAGTCAAACCCGGTGAGTTTTCAGGTGGAAATATAGTAAAACCTATTCGTAAATGGAAGGGGGATTTTTACGTTCTGAACTTATCTAACTGCTCCTCAAGTTCTTTGATTTTATCTGAAATTCTCTTTATGTTTTCAGCAACGTCCTTCAGCTCTTCAATATTTTTCACTGCAACTTCGGCAACTTCTTTGACTATGTTTTCAACTTCTTTAACAGATTCCGATTCTTCCATTGCCTTTGAAGATACCTTTATGACTATCTCTTCTAATTTCTTCATTGATGTTTCAATGTTCTGGAACGTACCGGAAACGTTCTCCATAATCTTTTCTTTAACGTCGGAGTTGATGTTTTCTATAGTTTCTTTTATCTGGTCGGTTGCAGAAACTACCTTCTGTGCCAACTTTCTTACTTCATCTGCGACGACGGCGAAACCTCTACCTGCTTCACCTGCCCTTGCAGCTTCAATGGCAGCGTTGAGGGCTAAAAGGTTTGTCTGTTCTGCGATTTGAAGGATTAAATCTATTATGGAGTAGAGTTCCTTCATTCTCTTGTTTAAAGTCTTTTTAATCTGTTCAAGGGATTCGGTGGATTCTGTTATCACTTCAAGGTTTTTTTCAGATAGGTTGGAGAGTTCTTTTATCTCCTCTGCAAGAGAGGTTATCCCTTCTGCAACTTTTTCTACCGATTGTGAAGCAACTTCCGTTTTCTCCGTTTGAGAGGAAATACTTTCCATAACTTCATATAGGCTGTTTACTTTTTCTTCCAAGAGTTTTACTGCCTGTTTGAGCGTTTCTACCGATTCTCCTATGGATTGTCTTAAAGCGTTTATACCGCAGTTAAACGATGTGGCAATCTCTTTAAGTTCTCCTTCAAACGCATCTTCTGGCAGTCTAACCGTTAAGTCTCCTTTTGCCAGTCTCTTTATGGCAGCTAAGATGCTGTTTTTGAATGAAGCGAACGTGTTTCTTATGCTTCTCAGGGCTTCTTTGAGCGCTGATAAGGCTTCTGGAAACTTACTTTCATCAACGTCAACGTGGAAGTTTCCTTTGTTTAGGTTTTCTACAAATCTATCAATTTCATTTATAACGTTGCGTATGGAAAGGGTAAATTCGTTTGCAGCTTCCGCAATTCTCTTTAGCTCTCCAGAAAGTCCGGTTGTATCTATCGTTTCGTTTATGTTTCCTTCTTGGAGAATCTTTATCAGAGAATCAATTGCCGTTTTGGTTTTTATTGAAGCCTGATTGATGTTTATTATTATGTTCTGTAATTTGCCTGGTAGTAGGCTTTCGTCGTATACTTTAAATTCGCCGTTTGAAAGGTCTTCGGCGATTTTTTCCATTATTTCTGCAAGGTTTTTGAAGTTGTTGACGATGTCTATAAGTTTTTCGTTGATTTCTTTAAATTCTCCTTTGAATTCTTTGTGGTCTTTTATTTCTATATCTACGTTACCGTTTGCTAATTGAGTGGCAACGGTGTTGAGTTCTTCCACGAAGTCTTTTAAGGTGTTGATGATTTGAGATAGGTGCTTCTCAAGTTTTTCAAAGTCTCCAACGAAGATTTCTTTGTTGATTTCTATGTTCCTGAAGTTTCCGTTGGATATGTTGCCGGTTATGTGGATGATTTCTTCTACTATCTTTTTGAACGTGCTGATTATTTCATTTATGCCTCTCTTTATTTCTGCAAATTCATCGCTGCCTTTTGTGTCTATTTTGACGTTGAGGTTTCCTTTCTCTAATTCTGTGATTGTTTGGTGAATGGATTTAAGCGAAGAGGTAAGTTTCCTTCTTAGAATTATTAGAAATGCGGAAGCAACGATGAGACCGATTAGTATTAGTGAAAGTAAAATCATTTCCCATTTTGCGTCTTGATAGATTTTAAGCTCTTTTGCGGTTAAGTCGTTTACGAACTTATCCTGAAATCTCTTTAGCTTTCCTAAAAAGTCTGTGTATATCTGAAATACCTGGAGGGGCTTATATTTTTCGGCAAAAGATTTAAAGTTGTTGGAGAAGATGAGGTTTTCTATGTTTTCTATCTGGGCGTAACTTCCATCTTCTCTTAGTTTTTCAAAGTTTCTGAGTTCCTCTTCCCAAAGAGTTAGTTTAAGAGTGCGTAGCATAGAGTTTTCTTCACCTTTTATCTTTGATAGCCAGTTGAGGAGTTGAAGGGGGGGATTTTCACCTTTTTGTGCGTAAGCGTTGATACTTGATGCCAAAGCTCTTTCTATTCCCATTCTGTCTTTGTATATCAAGAATGAAACGATGGCTGTTATAGGTTCTTTAAAGATTGTTCCTGAAAGGTTTGTGTAAGCAGGTTTTTCTACGTAGTTAGATATTATGTAATCAATTAGTTTTGTGTAGTTCTTTAAAACGGCTATGGGAGTGAGGTTTGGGTCTTCATCAACGGAGTTTCTCAATGATGAGAGGAGGTTTTTTATCTGATAATCTTGAGAAAAAGGGGGGAACGAGCTTATGTCTCTGTTGACTTTTTCTCTTTGTTTGAGAAGTTTTTCATATACCTTGCTGTGTTTGTCTTTTCCTTTTGCTGTGAATACTGAAGATAGTCCTCTTTCAACGGCGAGGTCGTGAACTAAAGAAGAAACGTGTTCTATTACGGGGATTTGTTTAATCATTGTTTCGGCGGGGAGGTAGGTGGTGTGGTGGATTTTTCTAACTTCTTGTGCCATGTTGAAAATGCAGAAGATTAAGGGAAGCAGAATAAGGAATACTATCTGGTTGGAAATTTTTTCCATTTTTAGAAATTTCATTAAGCTCATACACCCTTCCCCCTGAAGAAATTTTGAATTTTGATTATAGTAAATAAAATTTTGATTAGTCTACCTTAATTAAGTTTAAATCTGTTTATCTATGAAATCAAAATTCTTATAGCTATTACCAGTAGTAATAGGGCAAACCATCTTTTTAAATTTTTCCCTTCTACACGATATAAGACGTTTAGACCTATCTTACTTCCGACTAAAGCTCCCAGTGAAACAAAGATGGCTGCAGGTACGTATACGTAACCTATCTGGTAAGGAATTTGAGTTTCCGGTTTTACTAATAGATAACCAATGGAACCAAATAGGGCGTTTAAAAATGAAACAGTAGAAGAAAGAGCGACGATTTTTGTTACATCTCTGTTTGTAAAAGAGAAGAGAGAGGAGTTTACTATTACTCCCCCTCCAATACCTAAGAGAGCGCTAAGTAAGGCGGAGGAAAATACGGTTAGAGGAAGGATTAAGTTTTCATTTAATAAGTTTTTCTTTTTTGTAAGTTCGTTCTTTTTAAAGTGTTTTATGGAGGTAATAATTAAAAGTAAAGCGAAAAATTTTTTCAAAAGTTTCCCTGGCAAAACGTGGGATAGATATATACCTATGCCAACTCCTCCTAATATCCATATGAGTAACCAACCTATTTCTTTAAGGTTTAAATTGCCTTTTAAGAGGTGGGTACCGGAAGTAAACAGCGTAATTATTGTGATTATTGCTAAGCTTGTTCCTATTGAAAGTTTTATAGCTTCGCTTTCTGGAATTCCTAAATGAGAGAATATTATCCAAAATGCAGGTACTAATATAACTCCACCGCCAATACCAAAAAGCCCTGCTAAGAATCCAGATATTAAACCTGTGGTTATGAAGATAGGAATATTCCAGATTCCCAAGTTTGCCTCCAAATGGAAAAAATTGTATACAATATATACTTGATTAAACTACTTGAGGAGGGTAGGAGGAAAAGTATGGAGACAAATCTCATCAAAGAAATTAAAGAACTTCTTGGACTGGTAGAGTCTTTCAAACAAGAGCTTTCTAAAATTCCTGCAAAAGAAGGATTTAAAGCAGTTAATCAGCATATAGATACTGCTATATCGGAGAGCGAAGAAGCAGCTAAGAAGATAATAGACCTTATAGGTAACTCTTTGGACTCTGTTCAGGAAGTTATTTCAGAGGTAGAAAAACTTAATGGCATTGAAAAGGAGAAGGTCTTAAAGGCGTTAAATAACATTCTTAATAATCTTACTATGGCTTTAACGCTTCTTGAGTTTCAGGATATTCTTGCTCAGCGTTTACTTAAAGTAAAGCAGTTTCTGTCCGATATTGAAAAAAGTATAGTAAAAATTGCTCTTTTAGCTGGAATAGAAGAAACCGCTCAAGAGTCTGAAAAGCAGGAGTTAAAGAAGAAACTTGAAGAGTTGGAGTGGAAAAAAGAAGTTTCCCAAGATGAAGTTGATGAAATCATGAAGCAATTTGGGATGTAGGGGAAGTCATGAAAGTGAATATTCCTGAAGAACTAAAAGAGATTCTTGAAGAGTTTTTGGTTGAAGCAGAGGAGATTTTAGAGAACTTAGACCAAGATTTGGTAGATTTAGAGAATAATCCTGACGATAAGGAACTCTTAAATAAAATATTTAGAGGGATGCATACCCTTAAAGGGGGAGCGGGCTTCTTAAAT
Organism: Desulfurobacterium pacificum; assembly: GCF_900182835.1. Classification (NCBI taxonomy): domain Bacteria; kingdom Pseudomonadati; phylum Aquificota; class Aquificia; order Desulfurobacteriales; family Desulfurobacteriaceae; genus Desulfurobacterium; species Desulfurobacterium pacificum. Next base: position 22,944 of record NZ_FXUB01000004.1, on the reverse strand, counting down.
CTTACTCCTATTGTTGAGATAGCTCATAGAATAGAAGACATTTTCAATAAGCTCCGTAACGATGAGATGTCCCTAACTCCTGAAATAATGGATGTTATTTTAGAGGGTATAGACCACTTAAAGAACGCACTTCAGATGCTTAAGGAAAGTGAAGAACTACCGGATATGGATGAAATTGCGGAAATTCTTCAAAAGTTAGACGTTATTCTTAAGGGAGAATCGGTAAAAGAATCTTCTGAGAAAGAGAGAAAAGAAGAAGGGAATGGAAAAGAAGAGGCAAAGGGTGAGGAGATAGAGTTTGTTGAAGGTATCTCGGATAAACTAAAAGAGTTGATACTCAAATATCCAGATAAAGACCTTGCCGGTATTCTTGAAGAAATAATTCTTATGCCTCCAGATGAAAGACCTATGGAGGTTATTCCGGAGATAGAAAAACTTATTGAAGAAGGTAAAGATGTAAAAGATTTAATTAAGAAGAAATCATCCACGAAAGAGGAACAGAAGTCTGAACCTGTGAAAGAGGAGAAAGCTACATCGGTTAGTCCTTCTCCTAAACAGAAAGATAAGTCTACTCAGAAGAAACAGGAGAAGAAAACCTCAGAAACTATCAGAGTTGATGTTGAAAGAGTTGAAAATCTGATGAACTTAGTTGGAGAGATAGTTCTTGATAGAAATAGAATTCTAAGAGTTACTTCAGATGTTGAAAAGGAGTGTAGAACAGAAGCTGTTGAAAAGCTGATAGAAGCTGTTACGAGCCTTGATAGAACGGTTAGTGACCTTCAAGTTGCTGTTATGAAACTAAGGATGCAACCGATTAAAAAGATATTTAGTAAGTTCCCGCGACTTGTTAGAGACTTAGCAAGGAAATTAAACAAGAAAGTTCAGCTAATTATAGAAGGTGAAGACACAGAGCTTGATAGGTCTATCCTTGATAAACTTGAAGACCCTCTTATTCACCTTGTCAGGAATGCCCTTGACCACGGTATAGAGCCACCTGAAGAAAGAGTAATGATGGGTAAACCGGAAGTAGGTACAGTTCGTCTTTTTGCTTATCACGAAGGAGACCATATAGTTGTTGGTATTCAGGATGATGGTAGAGGTATAGACCCAGAAAAAGTCAAAAAGAAGGCTCTTGAAAAGGGATTAATAACTCCCGAGCAGGCTGCTCAAATGTCAGATAAAGAAGCTTATGAGCTTATTTTCCTTCCTGGATTTTCCACTGCTGATAAGGTCAGTGATGTTTCAGGTCGTGGTGTTGGAATGGACGTTGTTGCAAGCACGATTCATGCTCTTAGAGGTTCTATAGAAATAGATAGTGAGTTGGGTAAGGGAACAACTATACTTCTCAAGCTACCGCTTACTGTTGCCATAATTAGAACTTTAATGATAGGCGTTAATGGACAGGTATTTGCTGTTCCTCTACATTCTGTTGTAGAGGTTGTAAGATACGATGATTCTTTAGTTAAAGAAGTTGGTAGTTTTAAAAGCTTTATGTTGAGAGACGATGTGCTTCCTCTCTTTTCTCTCAACGAGCTGTTAGAACTTTCAGATGAGGATGAAAAACATTTTGTTGTTATTGTAAAAGTCGGAGAGCGTCTTATTGCTGTTTCTATAGAGAACCTGTTTGGAGAAGAAGAGATAGTTATTAAGTCTTTAGGAGAACTTCTTTCCGATATTCCTGGAATAGCAGGTGCTACGATAGCTGGTGATGGTAAGGTAGTTCTGATAATTGACCTTAACTCGTTGCTTTCCGATTATAAGACGAAATTGATAGGAACAGCTGGGGTGAAAAAATGAGCAATGACCAGAAAGAGATGAATATTTTGGGAGTTGAAGAATTAATAGGAGAAGTACACGAAAAGGAGATACAGGTTATTGCTTTTAAATTAGGGGAAGAGCTAATTAGTGTTCCCATAGAAAAGGTTGTTGAAATAACAAATGATAGAGATATTACGCCTGTTCCCAAAGCTCCCAGTTTCGTTATTGGTGTGATGAATTTGAGAGGAAAAATTGTTCCAGTTATAAATCTTAAAGAGCATTTAGGTATTCCTGGAGTGATTCCTGAGGATATATATACGAATAACCGTATAGTTATACTTGATACGCCGAAAGGGGAGGTAGGGGTTATAGTTGATGAAATAGTTGGTTCCATTAAGTTCCTTGAAGGGGATATTCTACCTGAACCTATAGGAACAATCGGTATAGATGTTAAGTTTATCTCAGGTGTTGTTCAGTTGGAGAAAGATTTATTAATAATTCTTAACATAGAATCTATCTTTAATCAGGAGGAACAGTGATGTTTTGTTCACAGGAGAGGGAGGAGATTAAGAAATTAAAGAAGGAAATAGAGTTACTGAGGTCTGAAAATTCAAAGTTAAAGGAGAAGTGTGAAGCTCTTGAAGAGGAGAGAAACTCTTTGAAGGAAGAGCTTACCCGTTTTTCTAAGAGAACTACTGAGTTGCAAAAAGAAATTGAATTGATGAAAAAGGAAGTTGAGGAAAAGGACAACGACGTTTACATGTATCAACAAATATTGGATTCTCTAATGGAAGAAGCTATTTTCATAGCGACTCCTGACTTTAAGCCCGGAAGAGCGGGGAATGAAATTATATACGCTAACAGGAAAGCTTTAGAGATTGCAAATAAATGGAGAGACGTCTTTATTTCAGAGTTTGGTATAGACCCGGATAAACTTATTGGAACGAGTATTCACCTTTTCCATAAAGACCCCGAAAGGGTGAAACAGCTTCTCAAAGAGACTAAACCCGGAGAACATAAGAAAAATGCCGATATTCCAGTAGGTCCTTATATAATGGCATCCTATAGGCATGCGATAGCTAATAAAGATGGTTCTGTACGTTATTACATGGCTACCTGGAAGGATGCAACTGCTGAAAGAGAAATTGAGAAGCAGCTTGAAAATGCTCAAAAGATGTTCTTACAGAACTTAAGAGCTACGAAGCAATCTCTTGTTAACAACTTGGCTACTATAGTGGCTGTTTCTATTGCCATAAAAGAGTTGCAGGAAACTTTGAAGCTTTCTGAGAAGCAAATAGAGGCTACTGATGAAATAGAGAAAACGGTTAAAAAGCTTGTGGAAGTTTCGGATAGGCTTTTAGAAAACTATCGCTTTGTTCTAAAAGAACTTGAAACAGCAGAGAAGAAAACGGTTGAGTCTATTGACCAGATGCAGTACATAAGAGAGATTACAAGAGAAATGGAAGAAGTTGTTAAATCTCTCCAAGTTCAAACAGAACAAATTGATAGAGTAGTAGAGGTTATTACCTCTATTACGGAACAGACAAACCTACTTGCGCTCAACGCTGCCATTGAGGCTGCAAGAGCAGGTGAAGCAGGTAGAGGATTTGCCGTCGTTGCAGATGAAGTAAGAAAGCTGGCGGAGAGGACGAACAAGTCAGCTATTGAGATTAGAGAAGTGGTGAAGAACATGAGAGAACAGATGAGCAGGACTGCAGAAATTACAGATAGAAGCGTTAAGGCTGTAGAGGAAGGTATGAACATATTTAAGGAAAATCAATCCACTTACGCTTCCCTGAAGAATTCCTCCAAAGAAGTCCTCTCTGTTATAAATAATCTCTCTGAAGTTGTGACTGTTCAGAAGAACACCATAAGTGATATTGTTAGCAACATACATCAGTCAAATAAGCTAATTAACTCTGTTAGGGAACAAGCTAATAAGATAATTAAGATTGCAGAAAGAACGGATGCGAGCCTCCATAAGATATGGGAGACGTTCTACCTTGTTGATATAGGCGATGCTGCTGTGATTCTTGATAGACTTGCTAAGTTGGGTGAGTTTACGAACAAAGTTAACGACGTTATTAAAGGTAAGTTCATAGATGGATTCAATCCTGATATTTCTCTGATTGCTGATGTTGAGACTTTAACCAGAATTATGAGTCCACAGGATAAGGAAATAGCTGCTTTGATTCAGAAATATCCAGAAATTGAGAAGTACTTCTCTACTCTTGAAGATATGTTCTTTGATGTTAAGCTACTTCTGAAAGAGCTGTTCCTTGCCATTAATAATGAAGATATAGAAGAAATTAAGAATAAGGAAAGAGAGATAACAGAGATTACTAACAAGATAGCCGAAAACTTGATAGAAGCTATTGCTTTTGTTCTGTCTCACTCTGAGAAAACGAGAGAAAGGAAGCAGTAATGGCGAGAAAAAAAGAGCTATTACCTAAAATACTTGAAACAGGTGCCAACGAATTAGAGATAATAGATTTCCGTATGTTTGAAGTCCAGGATGACGGTAGCTTGTATGAATGGATACTCGGTGTTAACGTTGCGAAGGTAAAAGAGGTAATATTCCGACCAAAAGATATTATTAAGGCACCTGGATTACCGCCGGAGGCGGAGGGACTTGCGAAAATAAGGGGACAGATGGTCCCGATAATCAATCTTGCCAGATGGATGAAGATAAAAGAGCCGCCTAATGCGGGTAAGTACGTTATTGTTATGGAATTTTTAAGGGAGATTGTTGGTGTTATAGTTCACGAGGCTAAAAGGATAAGAAGGATAAGGTGGGCTGATATTAAAAGACCGCCTAAGAGTATTGATGAAAAGTTAGGTGGTAAAGTTATTGGAGTTGTTGAAATAGAAGACAATAAACTTCTTTTACTTCTTGACTTTGAAGGTATCTTAGATGAGTTGGGAATGATAAAAATATTTGGTGTAGAAGAAGTTAAGAAGATAGAAGGTATAGAGAAAAGAGGACACTTTAGAATTCTTATATTAGATGATAGTCCAGTTGCCAGAAAGATTATTAGGAGAATATTAGAGGCTGACGGGCATACAGTATTTGAAGCCCAGAACGGTATAGAAGGATTGCAAATGCTTCATAAGTGGCTTGAAGAAGCGAAAGCTACGGGTAGAGATATTACAGATTACGTTCAGCTTATCATCTCTGATATTGAAATGCCGGGTATGGACGGTTTAACGTTTACGAGAAAGGTGAAGGAAGACCCCGAATTGTCCAAAATTCCTATTATTATTAATACATCTCTTAGTGATAGAGCAAACGTGGATAAGAGTAGGTTTGTAGGTGCCGATGCACATCTTGTAAAATTTGACGCTCCAGATTTAATTAAGCTTGTTCATCAGTACGCTGTTACAAAAAGTGGAGGTTAAACAAAATGGGAATGCCTGATACGAACATTAATATCTTGGTTGTTGACGATATGGCAGCTATGAGAAAGATACTTAAAACGTTGTTAGCACAGCTTGGTTATAAAAACGTGGATGAAGCCGAAGATGGTAAACAGGCTTTAGAGATTTTAAAGAAGAATCCCAATAAGTATGGCTTGGTTATCACCGACTGGAATATGCCGAATATGACGGGTATTGAGCTGGTTCAGGAAATAAGGAAAGACCCAGAATTAAAGCATTTGCCTATTCTTATGGTTACGGCAGAGGCTAAAAAGGAAAACGTTTTAATGGCTATAAAGGCAGGTGTAAATAACTATATTGTCAAACCTTTTACTGCTGAAACTTTGAAGGAAAAAATAGAGAAAATTTTCTCATCCCTGAAGAAGTAAGCGGTTAGTTTTGCCGCTGCTTCTTAACTTTTTTCATTTCATACATTCTTTTATCTGCTAACTGGATAAGTTTTTGTACGTCCTTTCCTTCATCGGGAGAAACTGCTATTCCATAACTTATGGATAAACCAAATTCTTGAAATTCCTTTTCAATGTCGTTTTCTACTCTTTTTAAGATTTTTTCTATCTCTTTTCGGTTGGAAGATGGGGGCAGTATTATTCCAAGAATAAATTCATCGCCACCGAATCTTGCCAATATGTCGTACTTTCTAAAGTGTTCTTTTAGCATTTGGGCGACGTGCCTTAAAACTTCGTCACCTTTTTTGTGCCCGTATATATCATTTACTCTTTTAAAATTGTCAAGGTCAAGGAATATTATAAGTAGCCTGTTTTCTCCTCTTTCTACTTTGGCTGTTTCTCTCTCAAGGAAGGAAAAAAGAGCGTTTCGGTTGTATAGTCCTGTTAGACTATCAAACAAAGCTTGATATTCTAACTCTTTCAATAATTGTTCTTTAATGTGAAAAATTTCATCGTACTTTCTGGTCAGTTCGTCTAAGTAATTGACTAAAAGTTGGAGTTTTACTTTTTCTCTCATAACGCCTCCTTCATTGCTACTAATACGGAGGTTTGGTTGTGTAGCTTTAACGTTCCTTCAGATGGGGCTATTTCTCCGTGAGTGAAAAATCCGAAAAGGGGGGCGTTTAAAATCTGGGCGTAAATCTTGGGTTCTAATTCTGCTTTTTTTTCTAAGGTATATTGCCTTGCAACGCAGGAGAAGTTAAAGATAGCTTCTACACAGGAAAGTTTTGCTTTGACCCTTTTGGCAGAACTTTCAGTGTCTTTTAGGATTTCTTCTGGTACTACGAAAGCCAGCTTGAGTTTTTGCCCTTCTTCAATGGGAGCCCATACTTCTATTTTTCCTGGAGAGAAGTCTTTGAAGGTTCTGACCGTTGTTATCTCTTCTTTTTCGTTAAGAACGGCTAAAGGTGTGTACCAGAGGTGTTCTTTTTTATAGTTCTCAATGTTTTTAAGGAGCCTTTCGGGAAGGTAATGTGCCGGTTCTCCATCAAGTTCGTAAATGTCAAACATGCTTCCTGAAGTTACAGTGTAGACAGGACCTCTCCTAAATATACCTGTGGATAGAGCTATTTCAAACGTTAAGTTACTGAAGGATACTATTACAAAGCCTTCTGAAATCACTCTTCCATTTGCGAATACGTAGCCAGATTCGGGTCTTCCGTTCTTTATAGGGGTAGAGACTATTCCTCCGCAGATGTTTTCAGCGTTTATGTTTTCTTTTTTAAGCTGTTTTCCTAATTCGCATAGGAATACGGGAAATACTCCACTTGAGTAATCTCCGATTATCAAGTTTAAGTTATGGCTTTTTTCTTTTAGAAAGGAAACTGTTTCTCTAATAGTTTCTTCAAGGTTGCTACTTGGCAGGTTTTCGCAACAGAAAATTTCAACGGAGGCGTTCCTTTCAAAGAAAAAGAACATGCCACTAACGCCTTTGTTCATTATTTTAGTGTTGCAGAAAGAATCAATTGCGTTGAATGCAACGTAGTTTTCTATTCCTAAAATAGATTCAATGCATGATGGAACGTCTTCGTAAGGATAGCAGGGGCAAACGGATATCATGGCAAAATCAGGGGTTTGGAATAGGTTTTCTTCAATTTCTTCTAATGCTAACTGTAAAACGGGATTGTTGGAGGAAATAACTTTCGTTCTCATCTCTCACCTTTAAAGTTGTTTTTTTCCTCTCTCTGTTTTTAAATATAATCTCACTTTTTTCTTATTCTACTGCGCTTTGAAGGGGATGGCGTTGAAAGAACTTATAAGGGAGCTTAATCAGCAACAAAGAGAGGCTGTTCTTTATTTTGACTCTCCACTTTTAATACTTGCGGGTGCAGGTTCAGGAAAGACACGGGTTATTACTTACAAGATTGCATACATGATAGAAGAATTGGGATTTGAACCTGAAAGGATTTTGGCTGTTACGTTTACAAATAAAGCTGCCAACGAGATGAAAGAGCGTCTTGAGGGTTTATTGAAAAGAGAAGTTCCCGTCTGGGTTATGACTTTTCACTCTTTTTGCGTCAGACTCTTGAGGGCTCACAGCGTAAGGTTGGGGTATAAGCCGAACTTTGTAATTTTTGACTCTGACGATAAAAAAAGATTGATAAAGGAAATTATTAAAGATTTAAATCTTGACCCAGACCTTTACAGCCCTTCTACGATTGCCTCGGTTATAAGTAACGTGAAGAACGGTACTTATTCGCTTGATTCTATGAACCTTTATTACGAGAACATAGGTCAGATTTTTGAGCTTTATAATAAAAGGCTAAAAGAGAGTAACGCCCTTGACTTTGACGACCTGCTTATATGTGGAAGAGACCTTTTAGCGCAGGAAGACCTAAAGAGGCGGTATTCGGACTATTTTAGGTACGTTTTGATAGATGAGTATCAGGATACGAACAGGATTCAATACGAGATAGCGCTTTCTTTGACGAAGGAAAAGGGAAACATCTGCGTTGTTGGTGATGAAGACCAGTGCATTTACACCTGGAGAGGTGCTAACATAGAGAACATTCTTTCTTTTGAAAGGGACTTTCCCAACGCCAAGGTTATTAAGCTTGAAAAAAATTACAGATGTTCTGGAACGATACTGAAGGCAGCAAACGCCGTTATAGCTAACAACAGAAAGAGAAAAGGAAAAACGCTGTTTACGGAGAATCCTGACGGGGAGCCTATAAGACTTTTCGCTGCGGAAAGTGACGTTGAAGAATCTCAGTTTATCTCTTCTACGATAAAGCAGTTCTTGAAAAAGGGAGTTAAGCCTTCTGACATTGCTGTCTTTTATAGGACGAACGCACAATCCCGTATTTTAGAAGATGCTTTGAGGAAGGAAGGAATAGCCTATCAGATAGTTGGTGGCGTTAAGTTCTATGAGAGAAAAGAGATAAAAGATGTTATTGCTTATTTGAGGGTTGCTCTGTTTGATAGCGACGTTGTTTCGCTTTTGAGAATTTTGAACGTTCCCAAACGAGGGCTTGGTGATGCGGCTGAAAAGAAGTTGAAGGAGATTTTAAAGGTTGAAAAGGGCAATTTAAAAGCGCTTGAAAAACTTGCTGAGAGCGTGAGTTCTGCAAGGCAAAGAAAAGCAGTAGAAGATTTGATTGAGATTATAAGAGCTATAAGAGAAAAAATCCCCACCCTTCCCCCCTACGACCTCATAAAGTTCATAACCACCGTCAGCGGATATAAGGAATACTTACAGAAGGAATACAGAGAAGACTGGGAATCGAGATATGAAAACATAGAGGAACTGGGGAATACCATTCAGGACTTTGCAGAAAGAGAAAAGTTAGAAGGCGAAGAGCTTTACGTTGAGTTTTTAAGCACAATTACCCTTTCTTCCGACCAGGACGAAATGGAAGAGGGCGAAAAAGTTACGCTGATGACCGTTCACGCTTCAAAAGGTCTTGAGTTTCCCGTTGTGTTTATTGCGGGGTTGGAGGAGGGGATTTTTCCCCACGTCAGAAGTCTTGACTCGGCAGACGGCGTAGAAGAAGAGAGGAGACTTTTCTACGTAGCTGTGACGAGAGCAAAAAAACTTCTTTCTCTTTCCTACGCTAAAAGGCGCAGGTTCTTTGGAACTTACAAGTCGTCGCAAAAATCCCGCTTTTTGGATGAAATCCCCTCTCACCTTATAAAAGAAGTGAAAAAGAAAGAAAGGTCAGGGCAGCCTGCATTACAGAAAACTTCCTCAACTTCTGACAAAAAGCCTAAAATTGTTTTCCATAAAAAGTTCGGCAAAGGCGTTGTAAAAAGAGTGGAAGGTTCTGGAGACAACGCCAAAGTTACGGCTTTTTTTGCCAACTACGGAGAAAAAACCGTTATTATGAAGTTTTTAAAAGTTTTAGCCTGAAAACCATTAAAGGAGTTGCGATATGAAACCTTTAAAGAAAAGACTGCTGACCCCAGGACCTACAATGGTTCCAGAGAGAGTTCTTGAAGCACTTTCAAGACCAACGCTCTACCACCGTTCACCTGAGTTTAAGGAAATCTTCCTTGACACCAGAGAGAGGCTTAGGCGCCTTTTTAAAACTGAAGGGGAAGTGTTAATTCTCACATCTTCAGGAACCGGCGCCATGGAAGCTGCCGTTGCCAACCTCTTTAAGCCGGGAGACAGCGCTGTAGTCGTTGCTGGCGGAAAGTTCGGTCAGAGGTGGGAAGAACTCTGCAGGGCTTTTGGCGTTAAGCCTATAACGGTAGAGGTGGAGTGGGGTAAAAGCGTTTCCGTTGAGGAGATAGGAAAAATCCTCACCACCACCCCCGACGTCAAAGGCGTTTTAGTTCAAATCTGCGAAACTTCAACAGGAACTATTCACGACGTAAAGGCTATAGGTAAGATAACGAAAGAGCTTCCCGATTGCCTCCTCATAGCAGACGGTATAACAGCTTACGGCGTTTACGACATTCCAACAGACGATTGGCACATAGACGTAGCAATAACCGGTTCGCAAAAAGCTCTTATGACGCCGCCCGGTTTAGCCGTGATTTCCTTAAATGAGAAAGCCGTTAACAGATTAAACGACAATCCAACTGCTTATTACTTCAACCTGAAAAAAGAGTTAAAACAGCAGCCCAAAGGTCAAACTGCCTACACTACCGCTACAAACTTGGTTATAGCCCTCAACGAAGCCCTCAAAATGATAGAAGAAGAAGGACTTGAGAACGTTGCTAAAAGGCACGAGATGCTCGCAAAGGCAACAAGAGCCGGCGTTAAAGCTTTGGGGCTTGAACTGCTATCTGAAAATCCCGCCAACGGCGTTACGGCTGTCATTTCACCGGAAGGCATTAACGGACAGGACGTTGTGAAGATAGCGAGAGAAACCTTCGGAATTACGATAGCCGGCGGGCAGGAGCACCTTAAAGGAAAAATTTTCCGCCTTTCCCACATGGGATACGTTGACATCTTTGACATTCTTACAGGACTTGAGGTAACCGAATTTGCACTTAAAAAGTTAGGTTATAACAGGTTTAACTTTGGCGATTCTGTAAAAGCTGCAATGGAGGTTTACGAAAAGGAAACTTTGTAGTATAGTGGCAAAAACACTAAAAGGAGATGTTATGAACTACGTTTGCACCGTTGAGTACACCTTAAAAGACCAGAACGGGAACGTTATTGACTCTACAGAAGGTAGAGGAGCGTTCACCTTTACTACAGGCAGGAACGAAGTAATTCCTGGCTTTGAAAGAGAAGTTGCGCCTATGGAAGAAGGTGAGGAGAAAACTTTTTCCCTTCCACCAGAAGAAGCCTACGGCGAATACAGAGAAGAACTCCTTGAAACTGTTCCAAGAGCTGCTTTAGAAGGTATAGACCTTCAAAAGGGAATGGTTCTTCAAGGGCAAACTCCGGACGGACAGACCTTTTTGGTAAGAGTTGTTGACTTTGACGACGAAAAGGCGGTTCTTGACCATAACCACCCACTTGCAGGACAGACTCTTACCTTTACGGTTAAAATGCTCAAAAAAGAGCCTACAGAATAAACAGGTGGCTGCCTTTCGGCAGCCTTTCTCTTCAAGGAGGGCATATGAAAACCCTTCTTCCCGGAAAGGATGAGCAGAAAGAAATCAGCAAAGCCATTTTCTCTATCGTTGTTCCAAGACCTATCGCCTGGATATCAACAGTTTCTAAAGAGGGTGTCGTTAACCTTGCGCCTTTTTCCTTCTTTAACGCCGTTACCACAAAACCGCCGATAATAATGGTTTCCATCGGAAAGAGAAAGGACGGTACTTTGAAGGATACCGACAGAAACATAAGAGAAACCGGCGAATTTGTCGTTAACTTCGTTAGTAAAGAATTTTTAGAAAAGATGCACCTATCCGGAAAGGACTATCCCCCTAACGAAAGTGAAGCAGAAATTTTAAACGTTCCGACCGAACCTTCTAAAATCGTTTTACCGCCTAAAGTGAAAGGCGTTCCTGCGGCTTTAGAGTGTAAGCTTAAAGAGATAGTGGAAATCGGCGATACGCCTATGTCTTTGATTTTTGGAGAAGTGGTTGCTATTCACTTTGAAGAAGAGCTTCTTGAAACTTCAAAAGGCATCGTTGGAAGGCTTGGCGGTAAAAGGTACACGATAATAGACAACGAAATTGACCTTTCAAATCTGTAGTTTTGTTGCAATTCCCCTAATATAACGATAAATTAACAAACAAGGGTGGTCAAATCTTTTAAGGGGGAATCTATGAGAAAAAATCTACTTTTAACCAGTCTTACGTTGTTTTTTTCTTTTTCTGCTGCTTTTGGGGTACCTCCTGACCCTTTAATGGGAAAGAGAGTAGTTGAGAAGGTTGACCTTGCTTTTGGGAGTACCGAAACTGGAAAAGTTTTCTTCTTTACTATGAAGGAAGGGGAAGTGGTTTCTTACGGGAGTTTTAGTGGAGTTCCTTTTGTTAAGGGTAGTAAGTTGGCTGCAGGTAACGTTGAAGGTTTTGATTATGAGGAGCTTTTAGTGGGAGTTCCTAAAGAGGCGAAACATTGGGATTTCTACAAGGGTAGTCTTCAAGTTATTGAGAATAAAGGGGATACGTTCAAGAGAATCGCTTCTTACGCCTACGGAATCTCAAAGTATGATGCAATAGTTATGGCTTACCCGACTTCAAAGAGGTTTAAAACTTTGGTTATTAGAGGGAATGCTAAGAAGGATACGCTTGAAGTTTACGACCTTGATAGGTATTTACTTTCAAAAATTAACGTCGGCTTTGAAAGGCACGATAGACTTGCTGCTGGTGATGTTGATGGTGATGGGGCTGATGAGGTTATCTTCGGTGATGCCAATAAAAACCGTTTGGTTGTTTACGAGATTGTTAAGAATAAGCTCCTTTCCAAGAGGTTTATCTCAAACAGGAAGATAGGTTTAATAGATAGGGAGGACAGGTTAGCCTGTGGAGATGTAGATGGAGACGGGAAAGAGGAGATTATTTACTTGAATGGGAAGAGGGGGAGGATTTTCTTTCTGGATGAAAGAGGAAAAGTTAAAAGGGTCGTTAGGGCGGCAAAAGATGCCGTTGCCTTAACCAGCGGCGACCTTGATGGTGATGGGTTTGCAGAAGTTTTCTGGATAAATCCAAAAAGAGAGAAAATAGAGGGAGGACATCTTGTTCCCACTTACAGAGGATTGAAGTGGAAATATTTCACAGTTAAGGGCGTAAAAGCTGGAGAAGATGATGTTCTGGTTACAGGTGATTTCAGAAATACCAAGTTGGTTTTAGGTGAACCTTTTGTTAAAACGATAACGTTAAAACAGATACCTGTTGTTGTAATTAATGACCCGCCTAAGGAGAAAAGCCTTTTTGGACCTCCTAATGAAGCTTTGGGTAAGTTTTTTGCTACTTATGAGCATTCAAAAAGTACCGATTCTACTACTAAAGTGGAGTTGAAATCGTCTGTTTCTTTTTCCCATACTATAAAAGGGGAAAAACGTCCGCTAACTTCTTTGTTTTTAAGGAAAGTTAAGTACAACATTGAAAGAACGGTTAGTAAAAGTATTGAAGAAGGTAACTATAAGAGAATAGTGGAAACTGTTGAAGAAGGGTTAAGTGCTGATGGTTATCAAGATAAAGCTGTAGTTTTGATAAGCAGTTACTACGCTTTCTTTTATCCTATCCTCTCGCCTAAAGAGTTGGCTTATGTTAATGGAAAACAGCAATATCTTCTTGTAACTGTTCCAAAAGCTACGGTTAAAAGGATAGGGGTGATATATAAATCACCAGTTCACCTTACTGGCTTTGTTGGTAGTTATCCGCAGCACGAAGATGAGCTTTATCACTATTCACCCGATAACGTTATAGCCAGGGGAGAGATGGTTATCTCTTGCGGAGAAACGAGGATAGGCTACACGAAAGTTAAAGAAACTGGAATGTCTTCCCAGTCTTCAATTGGAAGTTCTACTGTGAAGGAGGAGAATGGACAGCTGAGAATTCCTCTTTACAGTACTGTTAAGAAGCTATTGCCTGTTAATCCTTCAAATAAGCGTTCCAGTAAGAAGGAGTATTACTCCTTTAAAGTGGAAAGTCACGATTTATATCTGACCGACGTCAACGCAATAGCTGTGAAATCTCTTGGTAACTGGAGCTGGTGTTCTGAACAGGATAAAAGGTACACGGTTGGAGTTGTGATATACACAGATAGTGAAGATGGGCACCTTATAATTGATTACTACGTACCTGAGAGGGGAAGTTATTACAAACCGCTCCCTAAATTGAATCTTCCACCGGTTCCGTTGTTGCTGAATCCTAAATCTGGTAAGCCTTTAAACTTTCGTTTAAAGCTGTAAATAAAAAAGGGCGCCGAGAGGCGCCCTTTTTTATTACGTTCAACTATCTCTTAGAATTCAGGCATTCCGCCTGGAGTTTTCTCTTCCTTTTCAGGAATCTCTGTTACAGTAGCTTCAGTTGTGAGGAGCAATCCTGCTGCAGATGCAGCGTTCTGGAGAGCAACCCTTTCAACCTTTGTTGGGTCAATGATTCCAGCTTCTACAAGGTTTTCAAAGTCACCCTTCCTTGCGTTGAAGCCCCACTCAACGCCTTTTTCTTTGATGAGTTCCTTAACTTTCTCAACGATTACCTGTCCTGCAAATCCAGCGTTGTCAGCAATCTGTCTGAGCGGAGATTCAACAGCCTTCTTAACGATTTCTACTCCGTGCTTCTTGTCTATTTCGCCAGCTTCGTCAAGCTTCTTGATGAGGTCTTCAAGTTTTTGAGCAGCAGCAATCAACGCTGTTCCACCACCAGGAACGATACCCTCTTCTACTGCAGCTCTTGTTGCGTGAAGTGCGTCTTCTACGCGAGCCTTCTTCTCTTTGAGCTCAGCTTCAGTAGCAGCACCTACCTTGATGATAGCTACGCCACCAGCAAGTTTTGCAAGTCTTTCCTGAAGCTTCTCTTTGTCATATTCAGAAGTTGCCTTCTCAAGTTCAGCCTTGATTTGCTTGATTCTTGCTTCAATGTCTTCTGGCTTACCTTTACCGCCGATGATTGTTGTGTGCTCTTTGTCAACAACAACCTTGTCAGCCTGACCGAGCATATCAAGTGTAACGTTTTCAAGCTTAATACCGAGGTCCTCAAGAATTGCAGTTCCACCTGTGAGTATTGCGATGTCCTGGAGCATAGCCTTTCTTCTTTCACCAAATCCAGGAGCTTTAACAGCGCATACCTGGAGTGTTCCACGGAGCTTGTTAACTACAAGTGTTGCAAGAGCTTCGCCTTCTACGTCTTCAGCGATAATGAGAAGTGGTCTTCCTTCTCTTGCAACAGCTTCAAGCACTGGTAAGAGTTCTCTGATGTTGCTGATTTTCTTGCCGTAGATTAAGATGTATGGATTTTCAAGAACGCACTCCATCTTGTCTGGGTCTGTTACGAAGTATGGGGAGAGGTATCCTCTGTCAAACTGCATACCTTCAACAACTTCTAATGTAGTCTCAAGACCTTTAGCTTCTTCTACTGTGATAACGCCTTCCTTACCTACTTTGTCCATAGCTTCGGCAATAAGTTCACCGATTTCTCTGTCGTAGTTTGCAGAGATTGTAGCTACCTGAGCAATTTGCTCTTTTGTTTCTACTGGCTTGGAGATGGATTTGAGTTCATCAACGATAACCTTAACAGCTTCGTCAATTCCTCTTTTAACTTCAATTGCGTTGTCGCCAGCTGTAACGAACTTGAGACCGTCGTTGAAGATTGCCTGAGCTAATACGGTAGCTGTAGTTGTTCCGTCACCAGCTTTGTCAGCTGTTTTTTGAGCAACCTCTTTTACAAGCTGAGCGCCGATGTTTTCTACTGGGTCTGGAAGTTCAATTTCCTTAGCGACAGTAACACCGTCTTTTGTTACTACTGGAGAACCGAACTTTCTTTCAAGAACAACGTTTCTTCCACCTGGTCCCATTGTAGCTTTAACGGCGTTAGCCAATTTATCTACACCAGCTTTTATTTTTTGTCTTGCTTCATCTGCAAAGAGTATTTCTTTTCCTGCCATTGCTCACCTCCTCCATTGGGTTTTGGATTACTCTTCAACGATTGCGAGGATGTCCTCTTCTCTTAGGATGAGGAGTTCTTCGCCGTCAATCTTCACTTCGTTTCCTGCGTACTTGCTATAGAGAACCTTGTCGCCTTCTTTAACCTTGAGAGGTCTTATTTCGCCATTCTCAAGGAGTTTTCCTTCACCTACTGCAATAACTTCTCCGAGCTGAGATTCTTCCTTAGCAGTATCTGGAAGGATAATACCCCCTGCAGTTTTCTGCTCCATTTCAATCTTCTTTACTACAACTCTGTCGTAGAGTGGCTTGAGCTTCATCCCGTCACCCTCCTTATCTGGTTTTTAGCACTCACCTAAGGTGAGTGCTAATTGTCTGCACTTAAATTTAAAGAGAAGGAGAGAATTGTCAAGGGGGAAGTATGCAGGTAAAATTGTTGCGGTAAAAAGTTTTCTGGAGAGTAGAATGCTTGCTAAGAGGATTATTCCCTGTCTTGATGTTAAAGAAGGTAGAGTGGTTAAGGGTGTGAACTTCGTTAACCTTATAGATGCAGGTGACCCTGTTGAAAATGCCAAAGTTTACGATGAGCAGGGCGCTGATGAGCTTGTGTTCCTTGATATTACGGCAAGTTACGAGAAGCGTTCCATAATGATTGATGTTGTAAAGAGAACTGCTGAAGAAGTTTTTATGCCTTTAACTGTTGGCGGTGGTGTGAGAACGGTTGAAGATATAAGAAATCTTCTTCATGCTGGAGCGGACAAGGTTTCCATAAACACTGCTGCCGTTAAAAATCCGGAGCTTATTACGGAAGGGGCGAAGCTTTTCGGCTCCCAGTGTATAGTTGTTGCGATAGATGCAAAAAGGGTTGGAGACCACTGGGAAGTTTTTATTCACGGCGGTAGAACGCCTACCGGGATAGATGCTGTTGAGTGGGCGAAGGAAGTGGTGGACAGGGGAGCCGGAGAGATTCTTTTAACTTCTATGGATAGAGACGGAACGAAGGCAGGTTACGATATAGAGCTGACGAGAGCGATTTCTGAAGCTGTTTCTGTTCCGGTTATCGCTTCTGGCGGTGCTGGAAAGAAAGAGCATTTTTACGAAGGACTTGTTGAAGGTAAGGCTGACGCTGTTCTGGCGGCTTCCGTTTTCCACTTTAGAGAGATTTCTATTCCTGAACTTAAAAGATATTTGAAGGAAAGGGGCGTTTGGGTGAGGATTTAACTACCTTCCTCCTGCGCCTCCGCCTCCTGCGCCTCCACCTACGCCGAATCCTCCGCCTCCTCCTGATGATGGAGCCACATTGGAGATGGCAGTATTTAAATTAGTATGGGTTATCGCAAGGTGGGTTCTGAGCGTTCTTAAGTTTTTGACTTCCGGTATTTCTATTTTGAGTTTTTTGAGGCTTTCTTCAACTTTGTCTGCTACTCCTAAGGCTGTGCCGTAGGTTAGCCATTCTTTCCAGATTACGATGTCTTCGGGAGTGTACTTCTGTATCATTGCAAAGTTTGATAGGAAATTTTTGAACGCTTCCCATTTCAGTTTCTCTCTGTAGTAATTTTTCTTCCACCTTCCCAATAGTTGGGTGGGAGAGGCTGCGATTATCGTTATCTGCAGCGTTAAGGTCATAAAGAGTATGAAGATTTTGACTGAGTTTACCCAGGTGATTTGGCTGTGTATGGCTATTAAGAATACGATTGGTATGAAGAGAAGGAACAGGATGAATATGATTTTTCGCAAGAGTTTGGGTAGTCTCATGTCTATGAATTCTTCTGTGGTTTTAAGGTCTGTGTATTTGAATACTTTTTCCCACTCTTCTTTGAGGGATTTTAGGGTTTCTACATCTTTTGTTGCTTCGGCAATACTTATTGTTCTTTCTATGAGGGAAGGAGAGAATACTGCTTTGCCGTTCTCTTTTTTTGAAAATTTGAGCATGAAGGAGAGGGCGGATTTTTCGTATGGGTCGTTTGTGTTTGTGCTGTAGATTTCAACTTTGCCGTTTTCTTTGAGCTTTATTAAGCCTCTTTCTTGAAGGTCTAAGAGGGTTGCGTAGAAGGCGTTTTCATCTGCTTCTGCTGCATCTCCCTGAAAAATCAGGTTTACGAGGTAGGGCTTTCTGTTTTTGTTGGGGATGAATGAAAGGTATTTGGGAATGAGGAAGTATTTTTCTGTTCCTAACTTTAAGTAGGATAGAAAGATGAGTAGTGGAAGAAGGAGGATGGTGAGGGTGAGGATTTTTTGTGTATAGATTGAGATATAAACAGTGGGATATACCCAGCGGTTACTCATCATAAGAGTTAGTTCTTTTACGTTGTTCACTTTTTGGAGGAAGGGGGAGCCGGGATTTTTCTTTAGGAGTAGTTCTACTTCTACCAATTGGTTTTCAAACGCTGTTCCTGTGAGCGTTATCTTTCCTTTTTCTTTTTTGAGTGATGATACGGGGAAGTGAGGGAATACCTGCTCTACGGCGTTGTTTGGGTCTAAGATTGTTAGCGTTATTTCTTTGTATGGAACGTGCTTGTCAGCGATTTTAAAGTTCATATGGTAGAGCTTGCCGTCTGTGTGAGCTGGGAGGAAGAGGAGGTAGGAGGCTTTTAGCGTGTAAGTTCCTTTTTTGAAGAAGGAAGGGTTTACCGTTCCCACTTCATTTTTCTGGGCAAGGGATTTAACTAAAAAGACACTACGGGGGTTTTTGAACTTTCCGTAGATTTTGCCTTTGTAGTCTTTGATGTACCAGTCATACTTGGATTTTACGTTGGTTACTTCTATGTAAGGCGAATTTGGGGTTGGTTGCTGGTTAGAATGGGTGGAAGATGGAGAGTGGAATGAGGTGAGAGGGGAGAGGGAAGAGAAGGAGGAGAAGGAAGGGGAAGGTAAGAGGGGGATTTTCCAGAATCTATAAAGCATTCTGTAGCTATTGTTTGACTTGACTTTGTAGACGTATTCTTCCGAGAAGTACGTTTTATTGTCCAATTTCAACGTAAATTCTGCTTTAGAGCAATAAAGAGAATAGAGAAATAGTAAAGGTGATAAGTTAGAAGTCCAAATACCGATTATTCCAATAATGAAGATAGTTAACAGGTATTTAATTAAATTTTTGATTTCATTCATCAAATGTTCCAGTTAAGGTTGGGTCTCTTTTCAATTTCCTCTTCAAATTCAAGGTATTCCATTTTCTTAAAACCAAAAATCCCCCCCACCACATTCGTCGGAAACGTATCTAACATCGTGTTAAACTCTTGAGCAATATTATTGTAGGTATATCTAAACCTTGCTATTTCAGATTCAACGTTTTTAACCGCATCCATCAATTCCTGAACGAGACTTGAAGTTTTAAGCTCAGGATAACTTTCTACCGTAACTAAAATATTTCCCAACAATCCCCTTGTTTCCCTTTCAACATCTTTGATTTCTTGCGGAGAATTAGCTTTTAAAACAGAAGCTCTCATCTCAGTAACTTTTTCTAACGTTTCCTTTTCAAAAGATGCATAGCTTTTTACAGACTCTAAAAGCTGAGATATAAGGTCAAGTCTCTTTTTTAACGCTACTTTAATCTGTCCAAAAGTAGCTTCTGCACCGTTTTTAAGCTGTTGAAACCTGTTATAAACTGATACGGAATAAAAGAATAGTAAAACAATAACCGCAATAGCGAAAATAAAGAAATAAAGCATATCTTCCCCCGAAGTTAGTTCCAAGTAAGATTTTATCAGCTTTCGTGATAAAATCCCCCCAATCCCAACAATCCTTAAAAGGAGGAAACGATGAAAATAGGAATCATCGGTGGAAGCGGACTTTACGATATTGAAGGACTTACAGACGTTGAAGAAATCTACCTTGAAACGCCTTTTGGCAAACCTTCCGACGCTTACATTCACGGAAAACTTGAAGGCAAGGACGTTTATTTCCTTCCAAGGCACGGCAGAGGACACGTATTCCTCCCCTCAGAAGTTCCGTACAGGGCAAACATTTACGGTTTCAAAATGCTCGGCGTTGACTGCATAATCTCTGTTAGCGCTGTAGGTTCAATGAAGGAAGAAATCAAGCCAGGTGATTTCGTTATAGTTACCCAGTATTTTGATAGAACGAAAAACCGTCCTTCAACGTTTTTCGGAAACGGAATAGTTGCGCACATTCCTTTTGATACGCCCACCTGTCCTTTGCTCAACAAAATCATTTACGATGCATGCGTTGAAGAGGGTATTCCTGTCCATAAGGAAGGAACTTACATCTGCATTGAAGGACCTCAGTTTTCTACGAAAGCTGAATCCAAGATTTACAGAAGCTGGGGCGTTGACGTTATAGGAATGACCAATATTCCAGAAGCCAAGCTTGCCAGAGAAGCAGAAATACCTTATTCAGCAGTTGCCCTTGCGACAGACTACGACGTCTGGAAAGAGGGTGAAGAGGTTAACGTAGAAAAGGTTCTGGCAACTATGGCTAAAAACATTGAAAATGCTAAAAAGATGCTTAAAAGAGTTATCAGCGTGATAAAGGAAGAGGATATAGCGGACTCTCCTGCTAAGAACGCTCTCGCCGGTGCAATTCAAACGAAGCCGGAGTATATTACAGATGAGGTAAAAGAAAGATTGAAACTCTTGCTGGAAGGGCGAATATAATCCCGGAGGAGCTATGCTCTTAGACTTAAATAGTGGAAGATTTTTAGTAAAACTTGCCAGAGAAGCAGCGGAAAACTTCGTTAAATATGGAATAAAGATAGACCCTCCGGTAGAAACGCCGGAGGAACTCTTTGAAAAGAGAGGCGTTTTTGTAACTATAAAAACCTATCCGGAAAAAGATTTGAGAGGTTGTATAGGCTATCCAGAACCTATAATGCCTTTGGTTTTAGCCACTATAGATGCTGCAATCTCAGCAGCAGTAAAAGACCCCCGTTTTCTTCCTGTTCAACCGGAAGAATTTGATTCTCTAATTTTTGAAGTGACCGTCCTTACTCCTCCAGAACCTATTACCGTTCCTCCTGCTGAAAGACCTAAGGCAATTAAAATAGGAAGAGATGGGCTTATCGTCCGTTGCGGATACGCTTCGGGACTTCTGCTTCCCCAGGTTCCGGTTGAGTGGGGCTGGAACGAAGAGGAGTTTCTCAGCCATACCTGTTTAAAGGCTGGTCTTCCGGCAGACTGCTGGTTAAGACCTGAATGTCAGTTTTACAGGTTTCAGGGACAGATTTTTACAGAAGTGGAACCTTACGGAGAAGTTGTAGAAGAGAAACTTTAGGAGGAAACAGTTGCAAGAGTGGATTATGTCATTTTTAATATCTCTGCCAGCGATTCTCTGGGCTATTACGGTTCACGAATTCGCTCACGGTTACGTAGCGTATAAATTAGGTGACCCGACGCCTAAAATTACGGGAAGGTTGACCCTTAACCCTTTAGCTCACATTGATATTTTAGGTTTTGTTGCTTTGGTTATTGCTCACTTTGGATGGGCAAAACCTGTAATGATAAATCCTGCAAACTTCAGAAAACTTGGCAGGAAATGGGGCGAAGTTGTAGTTGCTTTTGCAGGTCCATTTGCCAACTTTGTAAGTGCTTTTCTAAGTATTTTGCTGATTAAGTATTTGCCATTTTCTTCCCTGCCGCCTCAGATTGCCCAGCCTTTGTATCTGATGCTTAAATACAACGTTTTTATTAACGTTGCTTTCGGCGTTTTTAACCTGCTTCCAATTCCTCCGCTTGATGGTTCAAAAATCCTTGAAGCTTTTCTGCCTCCAAGACTTTACGCAACTTATAAACAGATAGAGCCTTACGGTTTTATTATTCTTATAATACTGGTTATAAGCCCAATACTTAACTGGATTTTAGTTCCTCTTGTTAACGCTGTAATTAACGTAATGCTGGCGGTAGCGTGATTTTCAAGGAACTTATAAAAAGAAAAAGGGACGGGCAGAAACTTTCATCGGAAGAGATAGACTGGATAGTTAAAGAATTTACTTCAGGAAAAATCCCCTCCTACCAGATGTCCGCTTTTCTAATGGCTATCTACTTTCAGGGGTTGGACGACCAGGAAACCCTTGCCCTTACAAAGAGTATGCTTGAAAGTGGAGAGACCATAACTATACCTTCCGATTTACCTTTAGTGGATAAACACAGCACAGGGGGGATAGGCGACAAGGTTTCTCTAATTTTATCTCCCGTTTTAGCAGAGATGGGGCTCAACGTAGCAATGCTTTCAGGCAGAGCTTTAGGTTTCACTGGCGGAACAGCAGATAAGTTAGAAAGTACAGGAATGAAGGTAGAACTCACTCCTGAAGAGATTGAAGAATCGGTTAAGCGCTTTGGCTTTTCAATATCCACTCAGACGGAGAACGTAGCGCCGGCGGATAGGAAAATTTACGCTTTGAGAGATGCGACAGCTACCGTTGAAAGCATTCCTCTGATAGTGGCGAGTATCCTGAGTAAAAAGCTTGCAATAAACACAGAATCAATCGTGTTTGACGTCAAAGTCGGAACCGGTGCCTTTATGAAAACACTAAAAGATGCAGAAAAGTTAGCTCAAGGACTTGTTAACGTTTCTAAACTCTACGGAAAAAAAGCTGCTGCTCTTATAACGGAAATGTCTCAGCCCTTAGGCGAATACGCAGGTAACGCTTTAGAGGTTAAGGAAACACTTTCAGCCCTTTCAGGCGAAATCTCTCCTGACCTTTTAGAAATTGTTACTTCCCTTTGTGGAAGCTTATACCAGCTGAGTGATTTGGGGACTTTTGAATGTGGTAAGAACTTAGCAAAAGAGGTAATACTTTCGGGAAAGGCTTACGAAAGGTTTGTAAACTGGATTGAGTTCTGGGGAGGTTCATTAAATCTTCCGACTGCTAAAAATATTATAAAGGTAAAATCGGAAAAGGAGGGTTGGATTTCAAACATAAACGGAGAGCGTTTGGGCTATTTGATAATAGAGATGGGCGGTGGCAGAAAGAAAGCTGACGACGCTATAGATTACTCTGTCGGTTTACGTTTCTTTAAGAAAATTGGGGATTTTGTTAAGAAAGGGGAGGTAATAGGAGAAATTTACTGCAGTGAAATTAAGCACGAATATATCAATAGTTTTCTGTCAGCTTACGAATTCTCATCAAGTCCTGTTGATTCTCCCAATTTAATTAAGAAAAGTATCGTTTAACCTCTTTACTTTTTCAAAAGTTTGCATATAATTCCAGCCTGCAAGCTTCTCTTTGCTCTTTTACAAACCAATAAGGAATTTTAGGAGGATAGAACCATGGCGAAGCAGAAATTTGAAAGGACCAAGCCCCACAAGAACGTGGGAACCATAGGGCACGTAGACCACGGCAAGACCACACTAACAGCAGCCATCACCCACTGCTTAGCACTCAAAGGAAT
>NZ_FXUB01000003.1 GCF_900182835.1 Desulfurobacterium pacificum | reverse complement strand
CTCCCGCAGGCACGCACCCCTTATTCTACTGTCAAAGACCGCCTTTCAAGACGCAAGATGTAAATTTATGACTCTTGACCCGAACTGTCAAGCCCCCACTTTCAGTTTCTTGTGAGAGCCTGACCTTATTCAACTGTTGTTCAAACTTGACGATGGCTAATATAGACCCACGAAAACTGATGTCAAGGGGATTGGGACTAAATTTTAAAAAGAAATCTAATTAAAGGAGGAAAAAATGTCTGTCTTAGTGGAATTCGCCATGTTCCCCACAGATAAAGGGGAAAGTGTAAGTAGTTATGTATCAAGGATAATAAAATTCATTGATGAAAGCGGTATTCCATACAAACTTACTCCTATGGGAACCATTTTTGAGACAGAAACAATAGAGGAAGCTCTTAAAGTTTTAGAACAAGCTTATAAGTTATTAGAACCCGACTGTAATAGAGTCTACTGCACGGCAAAGTTTGATATAAGAAAAGGAAGGAGTAACCGATTAGAACAAAAAATCAAATCAATAGAAAAGAAAATAGGCAAGGAAGTTAGAAAATAGTTCCAACAATCCTATATTTTAATAGGGAGCAGGGCGAAGGGTCGCTGGAAGGAACTCCTTCCAGAGGAAAGTCCGGGCTCCACAGGGCAGGGAGCTGGCGTTAAGCCAGGTAGGGGTAACCCTACGGAAAGGACCACAGAAAACAGACCGCCACCTAAAAGGTGGTAAGGGTGAAAAGGTGGTGTAAGAGACCACCGCTTTCCCTCGCGAGAGGGAAAGGCACGGTAACCCCCTCCCGGAGCAAGGCTAAATAGGCTGGCGCTTGAGGGTTGCCCGCCCGATGCCAGCGGGTAAGCCGCATAGATAAATGACCCTTTCAAACAGAACCCGGCTTACGTCCCTGCTCCTTCTATCCTTTTACAATTTTTACATAAACCTTCCTATTTCTCGGTCCATCAAATTCACAAAAGTAAATCCCTTGCCACGTCCCTAATAAAAGCCTTCCATTCCTAATTATTACAGTCTGAGAACATCCAACAACTGAAGATTTTACATGAGCAGCTGAGTTTCCTTCCGCATGTTCATAAAACGGTTCTACCCAAGGAATAAGTTTATCAAGAACTTTTGCTATATCTTTGCGAACAGTCGGGTCAGCATTTTCGTTAATAGTAACCGCTGCAGTAGTGTGAGGAACGTATACTACACATATACCTTCTTCAACATCTGCTTGCGCAACAATAGCTTCAACTTGCCTGGTAATATCAACAAACTGCGTTCTGGCAGACGTTTTTAGATTAATTTCATAAATCATTCTTCACCTCCTAAAGTTCTTCACCTACAACCCAGTTATCTATCAATCGTGCGTTACCCACAAAAACCGCTAACGCTACTAATACACCGGGATACAATTTTTCAACAGGGTTAAGAGTTTCTCCATCAACTATTTCCACATAATCTATCTTCTTCACCAAAGGTTCAGCGCTGATAAAAGACACTATCTTTTCCTTTAATTCTTCAGCATCCCTTCCCCCCTTTTCATAATACTCTTTCGCTAACAACAAACTCCTGTAAAGAATTGTAGCAGCTTTTCTTTCTTCCAAGGAGAGATAAACGTTCCGGGAACTCATCGCAAGTCCATCGGGTTCCCTTACTATAGGACAACCAACTATCTTTACCGGAAAATTCAAATCTTTTACCATTCTCTCAATAACTTTTAATTGCTGATAATCCTTTTTACCAAAATACGCTTTATCAGGCATAACGATGTTAAGCAGCTTAGCAACTACAGTAGTTACTCCTCTAAAGTGGCCCGGTCTTTTAGCTCCACAGAGACCTTCAGTAAGATTTAAAACTTCTACGTAGGTGGAAAATCCCCCCGGGTACATCTCCTCTACGCTGGGAATAAACAGAACATCCACCCCTTCTTTTTCAAGTAAAGTCCTATCTCTTTCTACATCTCTGGGATATCTTTCAAAATCCTCTCCAGGTGCAAATTGAGTTGGGTTAACAAATATGCTCACAACGACAACGTCATTCTCCTCCTTAGCTTTTCTTACAAGACTTAAATGTCCTTCGTGCAGATAACCCATAGTAGGAACAAAACCTACCGATTTACCTTTATCTTTAAAAACTGAAATTTTTTCTCTCAATTCGGATATCTTATCCACAATTTCCATCCTACATCTCCTCAGCTAACATTTTAGCTTTAATTATCCCCACGCCCAAAAGTAACACAGTAGCAGAGTAATATATCCATAAAAGAAAAACAACTATCGCTGCAAAAGAACCGTACAAAATACTTACCTTAGACAGATTAAAAATGAACCAGATAAATACTTTTTCAAATACTGCAAGCAAGATAAATACGATTAAAGTTACTTTCATCACAAATCTACCCGATACTTTAACTGGAAGTAGAAAGTAATAAATGGAGAAAATGAAGACAAAAACAAGGATAGGAACAGCAATAGAAGTAAAGAGAGAAAGAATGGGCAGTTTGGGCATAAGAACAGCTATGAGGTATTTAACCACGTAAAAAACAAGCATCAGTATCCATAAGAAAAATATCACAAGAATTGTAACGATATGCTTGTAAAAAAAACCAGCCGGATTTGTCTTATCCAGTATTTCACAAAAACTTTTCTCTATTGAAAGAAAAATCCCCCGCGAAAACCACAACATTATCAAAGCAGCAGTTCCACTTATAATTCCGGAATCGTTGATAACATCTTCTATCTGTAAAAATATGGGTTTTAAGGGTGAATTTATAATCTCCGGCGGAATAAAACTCTTAAAGTCAACGTGAAAGACCATCATACCCAAGAAGAAGAGAAATATAAAGAGGGGAATAACTGACATTAACGTATAGTAAGCTATAGAAGCTGCAAAGAATTGATAATCGCTTTCAAACAGGTCACACACAGAAAACAGAAGATAACGGGAAAAAGAACCTTTCTTGAGCAATCTTTTGCAAATCATAATCACCCTGAAAAATTATACCCCCAAGAAGGGGGCAACAACAAATATTACTGAGCGTAGCTGTGAAGACCAGGAATAATAAGGTTAACGCCGTAATAGGTAAATATCACAGATAGGAAACCAACTATAGTAAAGTAAGCAAGAGGCTTACCTGAAAGACCTTTAATATACCTTGCATGAAGGTAAGCAGCGTAAACAAGCCAAGTAATTAAGGACCAGGTTTCTTTAGGGTCCCAAGACCAGTATCCACCCCAAGCGTATTTAGCCCACACAGCTCCCAATATTATTCCTATAGTCAGGAAAACGAAACCTACCGCAACAGATTGATACATGATATGTTCAAGAGCATCAGTAGAAGGAATAATGCGGGAAAACGCTTCTGCCTTTGTCCTAATGAGGTATATAGCTCCTACTATTGAAGCTGAAAGGAGTAGGGAAATAACTATCGTAAGGAGGGCATTTCTTCCCGAGTCAAAAACAACCAAAGAAAGAATTAAGGAAGCAAAGAAAATCAGCCCCCATATCTTTCCTGAAAAATCCGCAAACTTAAACTCCCCTTCCTTCCTCGTCTTTGAGACCAAGAAAGCTATAAACAGGGAAATTATCACTCCGACTAAACCTGTAATATAAACAGAAAGAATAAAAGAGTTAGAAGGTCTAAAAGGATAGAGAATCACTGTAAAAATGATGTAGAAAGAAAATGTGAAGAGGTATATCCAATCACCTAAAGTAACGTCTTTCTCCTTACAAAAATACAGGTAAGCCATACCAGCACTGACCGCCGCTGCTGCATAACCTATAAACGTCGTTACAACGTGGAAAAGAAGCCAGTTACTCTGCAAAGCAGGAACAAGAGGTTGAGCCTGCTCATCAAAACCTAAAATCTGAGTGGACAGTTCACCCATCAGAGCGAGAGGTAAAACAAACATACCGAAAGCTTTGTTTTTATACTTCCACTCAAAGAGCAAATAGAGAAATACCGCTGTCCAACCGAAAAGCATCAGGGATTCGTACATGTTTGTAAATGGAGCGTACTTGTAGAAAGCAGTCCAGTCGGTGACCATATTCACCTTTGCTTTTTCAATCCCTCTAACAACGAAAGCTGCGCCTTGAATAAAAATACCTATCCAGGCAACGGCAGTGGCAAGTTTTCCTACTTTTTCGCTCTTTGAGAAGGTATAGATAGTGTAAAAGAGGAAAGATAGGAAAAACGCCACCATACCAGCGTTGAAAAGTGTTACGGATGTAACCATTTTATTCCTCCTTAGGGGTATTCTGGCAGTATGAAGACTTTAACACCCCTAAGACTCCCTCAAGTTCCTGAGACAGCCCCTCCGTTCCCTTGTTCGTCGTTCCGCCTATTACTACTTTCGTTCTATCCTCACCCTTCTTCTCTATTCTTACCCATACCCTTCTGTGAGGAATGAAGAAGGCGATAATCAATCCTAAAATCAGTATTATGCTGCCAAGCCAAACAACCCACGTTCCTGGGTCTCTGGAAACTTGAAGTCCCGTATAAAATACGGGTTTAACGTCTGCAACAGCAAAGAGAACGTTTGTACCCGGAATCTGGTACGGAGTAAACATTTTTGCTTGATAATCTTTCACCTTTCCGTGGTCTATCACTTCAAAACCGACCAACATTCTCATACCGTCTATACTGACAATTCTCATATAAACGCCATCCTCTACTTTAAAAGGCTGTCCAAACGCAACAGCTACGGTAGTTATGTTATCACCCTTTTTGAGCTGAATGAAAGCTTCTCCCTGCCCGTAACTTGCCTGATAGAAGTAAATACCTTTGTACTTAAGAGGGTCGTTAACCTTTATTTGCTTTCTCAATACCTCTTTACCGTTCTCTATTATGGAAATATCGGAGATGTAAGCTTTGGGCATACCGGAAGGGTAAAAGTCTATCTTGAACTTGTTGCACTTAACGTAGAAGGGAAGCTCAATAATTTTACCGCCTGTGAAAAAGCTTACCAGGTTGCTGGCAGTTCCTTCTGCAAGGTTCATATAACCTCTGTATCCCCAAATAGCCGTTATTAGACCGCCAATTAAGACGATAAGAACGCCTAAGTGGACTATATAAACGCCAAACCTTGCAAAAACGTTTTTATCAGCAAAAATGTAAGTTTTGTCCTCCTGTTCTTCTACAACTTCTACTTTGTACCTTACTCTTCTGAAAGCTTCTATCAGAGAGTTTTTTACCTTTTCAAAAGGTGCAGGAAAAGTAATGGAGTGATAGGCTTTAAGGTTTTTCTCCTGCCCTTCAGGAAGAATCTTCTTAGGCTCTTTAGCTATCTTCCAGATTTTTGGAAGCCTCTTTATTGAACAAACAATAAGGTTTATGGCAAGTAAAACCAAAAGCAGAATGTACCACCAAGAATGGTAAACGTCGGTAAAACCTAAGAATTTAAAAATCTTATACGTAGTCTCCCCGTATTCCCTCAAATACTGAATTGGGTCTTTCTGCTGTTCTATGATTGTTCCAATGATAGAGGTTGTAGCGAGCATAAGGAGAAGGAAAATCGCCAACTTGACGGAACTGAAAAAGTCATACAGTTTCTTCATGTCAACTCCTTTAGGAGTGGAATATTCTTAAAAACTAAAGGCGATTATAACACAACAAAGTGAGCAGAAAAGCTAAAGAGTTATTATCTTCAAAGAAGGAAGAGTTAAAAGGAAATCAAGGGGATTTTCGGGGGTTTGAGGTGAATAGGAAAAGATTGGAGAAACCCTGTAATTTTCAATCCTTAACGTATTGGCTCCGCCGAGAGTAACGGTGTAAAAGAGCTTTTTTAATGACACCTTACAATCCAAACGGTAGTAAAGCGTTTTTAACTCTTCAAGAACGTTAAGAGAAAGATTGGTGCTCATTCCATCTGTGCCTAAAGCAATTTTCTCGTAACCGATAAAAGGTTCTACACTGGGAAATCCTACTTTAAGGTGCAGGTTACTTCGGGGGCAGAGAACGATGGAAGCGTTATGTTTAATTAACGTTTCTATCTCTTTTTCTGAAAGGTTCGTGCAGTGAACAGCTATCGTATTTTCGTGTAAAGCGTCGGCTTTCTTCAGGTAATCTATGAGATTCTCACTTTCAGGCATTGGATACTTTTTCCTGCCGATTTCTGGATAAATTAGAGATTCAAATCGGTTTGACTTTCCCGATACTAAAAGCTGTTCATCTACCACCTCTCCTAAATGAATCTGGAAAGGGTAGTTTCTCTCAAGAGAATCAACAGCTATCTCTTTTAAAAGTTCAAAAGAAACAGAATAGACAGAGTGTGCAGAGAGGGGCGGTTGTAATCCTTTTAAATTCTTCTCTTTTCCGATTATTTCAAGGAAAGAAACGAGGTGAAATTTTTTTGAAGAATATCTTTTTGAGTAGCCAAAGGAGGAAATATCTCCTATATAGTAAGTTCCAGTGCTCTCAAGAAGTTTTAAGCCTCTCTGAAAAGAGTTCTCTATCCAGTCTTCGGTAAAGGTCTGTCTTTTACTTATTATCCAGAGAAGCCAGTCAAAAAAGCTGGCAAACTTATCGGGCGAAAAGGAAAGGGCTGAAAGTTCTAAATGGGTATGGGCGTTAACAAAAGGGGGATAAAGAGTGCCTTTAATCTCTTTAACCTTGAGGGCTTCTGGACGTCTGAAAGTCTTTTCCAATACCTTGTTACCTTTAACTACTAAGTAAACGTTCCTTTTGATAGTTCCATCAGGTTCTACAAGGCAACTAACTTTATAGGCTTTAACTGCAGCAGTATCCTTTGACAAACTTGATAGCCTCCTCTTTCGTTCTGACTTTACCTATAGCCTGAAGTTCTTCCAATTTCTCTTTAATTCTGCCCACACAGGGATTGGGTGATGAAAATCCTCTTATCTCTATTATATCTTCACCGCTAAGCAGCGGTTTAATGGACTCAAACCTTTCAAAATCAGCTACCAAAAGGGAAAGGAAATCAAGGTAGTCGCCAACAGACTGCGCCATTTCTTCCGATGTTGCCATGTAATCTGCAACGCTGTGAAGAAGAACGTGGTAGTGGTAGGGACGGGAATCTTTGTAAAGGTTGAAAATCGCCTTTTTAGTCAGTTTCCCTTTCTTGTAAAGGTCGTATAGGAAAAAGGGACGGAGGTGGTTTCTGATAACCGTCCAGGCTATTTGAGAGGCTCTCTTTCCAAACGCCAATCTTTGAAAGGCGTTTTTAGCAATCTCTGCACCTATTTTATCGTGGTTGTAAAAGGTAAGGTAACCGTCTTTTTCTTTCACCGTCACAGGTTTGGCAACGTCGTGGTAGAGGGCTACCAACTTGAGAATATTAAAGTCATTACCGACTTCTTCTCTCAAAGGTATAGAGTCACAGAAAGTTTCAAGGTATTTGACGGTTAGGAAGGTGTGGGTTTTAAGGTCAAACTGGTGAAGGCCGGAGGGGGGGATTTTTTCAATGCCTTCAAGCTCGGGGAAAACGTGAACAAAAGCGCTCAAATGGTCAAGTTCTTCTAAGTAGCGGTGGAAGAGAGGAAGGGGGAGGATTTTGAAGAGTTCGTCTTTGAGGCGGGGTGGGGGGATTTTTCTCAGAAGGAAAGCATTTTCTTTAGCCTGTCTGACAAAATTTTCATGATACGCGAAATTGAGAGTTAACTTAAACCTGATACCCCTTAGAATTCTCACAACATCCGCCCGAATAGAATCTTCTCTTATCGGTCTTAAAACCTTCCTTTTTAAATCTTCATATCCATTAAAAGGATCTATCAAATTAACAGTTTCTTTTAAAAAAATCCCCCCCAAACTCACCGCCATAGCATTAACCGTAAAATCCCTCTTCCCCAAATCCTCCTCAATCGTTTCCCCATCAACCAAAGTCAAATCAACGCGGAATTCACCCTTTTTATAAAAGGTATAAACCGTCTTCTCCTTCTCAAAAACAAACGGCTTTACACCTAACCTCTCTTTCAAACAATCAAAATCCACCTCATCCCACGAGCTAACCACCAAATCAACGTCTAACTCTTTCTTCCTAACGCCTAACAAAACGTCTCTGACAAAACCGCCAACGATATAACCAGACTTCAAACACGAAGAAACTAACCGTAACAATTCATTCCTGAAACGCCTGCTCTCCACTTTTCACTCCCGAAAATTCTTCCTAAATTATCCCACTACAAAACCGTTAAAGTTCTACCGGAGGTGGAAGATGGAACTCTGGGTCAGAGCTGAAGACGGTAAAAGCGTAAAGTTCCAGGGCTCTCTTAAAGCTGTTTTTGAAGCAGTAAAGGAAAAGTTTTCTCAGTCTCCGCAAATCTTAGCGTTCAACGGCACAAAAAGGGAAAGAAGACGTTTCAAAAGAGAGTTAAGAGAAGCCAATAAAGATTTACTCAAAGCTGCAGAAAACTACATCAACTGGTATAAACGCTGTAGAAGGCTCTTCTCCTAAAATATATTAAGGGCTCCCCTTTCGGGAAGCCCTACCATTCTCTTTTCCCCTTCCCTCCCATCTAAGAAAGAAAGTTTATCCTCATCACCAAAATTATAATATACACAACTGCAACTTTTCAACACTTAAAAGTAAAACACAGAAAGGGGAAAAGGGTTATAATAGTTGCTCACAATTCAAAGCTTTACTCTAAAGAGGGAGAAAAATGGAAGAGATAAAATCTCTTGAAAAAACGTTCTTTGAAGAACTATCAAAGACACAAACGAAAGAAGAGCTTGAAAACCTGAGAGTTTCTTACATAGGAAGAAAAGGGAAAGTTACCGAACTCCTCAAAAAAATCCCTACCTTACCCCCCGACCAGCGCAAAACATTCGGAAAAGAGTGCAACGTCCTGAAGCAGAAAATAGAAAACGCCATAAAAGAAAAACTTGCCTTCTTTAAAGAACAGGAAAAGAAGGAAAAGTTAGAAAAAGAACGCATTGATGTTACACTGCCAGGCAGAAAAGTAACGCCAGGCAACCTTCACGTCGTAACGAAAACTCTCAAAGAAATCGTTAGAACCTTTACCTCAATGGGTTTTGCCGTAGCCGAAGGACCAGAAATAGAAACAGATTTTTACAACTTTGAAGCTCTAAACATACCCAAAGGACATCCGGCAAGAGAGATGCAGGATACCTTTTACATATCAGAAGATGTCGTTCTCAGAACACACACATCCCCCGTTCAGATAAGAGTAATGGAAAGCCACCAGCCACCGATTCAGATAATCGCACCCGGAAAGGTTTACAGAAAAGACGCCGACGTCACCCACACGCCAATGTTCCATCAGGTAGAAGGCTTGATGGTTAACACAAAAGTAACGTTTGCCGACCTTAAAGGCATATTAGAACTGTTCCTCAAAGAGATCTTCGGCTCTGAGACAAAAGTGCGTTTCAGACCTTCTTACTTCCCATTCACAGAACCAAGCGCAGAAGTTGACATCGGTTGCGTAATATGTGGCGGTAAAGGGTGCAAGGTATGTAAAGGAACGGGCTGGCTTGAAATTTTAGGCTGCGGAATGGTTGACCCGGCAGTCTTCAAAGCAGTTGGCATAAACCCGGAGCACTACCAGGGCTTTGCCTTCGGAATGGGCGTTGAAAGAATAGCAATGCTCAAATACGGCATAGACGATTTAAGACTCTTCTTTGAAAACGACCTGAGATTCCTAAGGCAGTTCGGAGGACTGGTATGAAAATAACTTACAATTGGCTCAAAGAATTCATTGACATAAGCGACCTTACACCGCAAGAGGTTGCCGACATTCTCACAGACATCGGAATAGAAGTAGATTCTGTTTCTTACGCTGCCGAAAACTTAGAAAAAGTCGTTACCGGCAAAATCCTCTCCATCACCAAACACCCCAACGCTGACAAGCTCAAAATCTGTCAGGTTGACGTCGGAAACGAA
The DNA here is from genome assembly GCF_900182835.1 of Desulfurobacterium pacificum. NCBI lineage: Bacteria > Pseudomonadati > Aquificota > Aquificia > Desulfurobacteriales > Desulfurobacteriaceae > Desulfurobacterium > Desulfurobacterium pacificum. The sequence continues at coordinate 206,084 of NZ_FXUB01000003.1, read as the reverse complement.
ACTATTCAGATAGTTACAGGTGCAGACAACGTGTTTGAAGGTGCAATCGTTCCCGTAGCCCTTCACGGTGCAAAACTTCCAATAGGTATAAGGATAAAAAGAAGCAAATTGCGTGGTGAAGTCTCAAACGGAATGCTCTGCTCAGAAGCAGAATTGGGCTTAACAGACTCTTCACCTGGCATAATGATTCTTCCAGAAAACACCGAAATCGGAAAAGACATAGTAGAAGTTTTGGGTCTCAACGACTGGATAATTGAATACGAAATCACAACAAACAGACCCGACGCGCTTTCCGTTTTAGGAATAGCAAGAGAACTAAAAGCAGTTTTAAACAAACCCATCGTTCTTCCAGACACCTCTTTTGAAACAGGCAGTTTTAAGGCGGAAAACGAAGCAGAGTTGGAAGTTTTAGACTCTGCCGCCTGCCCAAGATACACAGGCTTTATCGTAAAAGGAATCAAAAATGCCCAATCCCCACTTTGGATGCAGGTAAGGCTTTACCTTGTAGGCTTAAGACCTATAAACGCAGTAGTTGATGCAACAAACTACGTAATGTATGAGTTAGGGCAACCTCTACACGCCTTTGACCTTGAGAAATTGGCAGGCAAAAAAGTAGTCGTTAGAAGGGCAAAAGACGGTGAAAAAATCCTCACCTTAGACGGCACAGAAAGAAAACTAACCTCTGATGACTTAGTCATCGCAGATGCGGAAAAACCCGTTGCAATAGCAGGAATAATGGGCGGAGAAGAATCGGGAACAACCCTTGAAACAGAAAACATCCTTTTAGAGTCTGCCCACTTTGACCCGATGACAATCAGAAAAACGTCCAAACGCCTTAACCTTTCAACAGACTCTTCCTACAGGTTTGAAAGAGGTGCAGATATTGAAGCCTGTGAATTCGCAGCAGCAAGAACACTTCATCTTATTCAAAAGGTTTGCAGCGGTGAAGTTGCAGAAGGCAGGTTAGAACATTACCCCAAACCTTACACACCAAAGGTTATCGTTTTCAATCCGGAAAAATCCTCCCGCCTCTTAGGCGTCCAGATTCCTGCAAGAAAATCCTCCGAAATCCTCTCCAACCTGGGCTTCACCGTCAAAAAAGAGCAGGACTACATAGTTGTCAAAGTCCCTTCCTGGAGAAAATACGACGTAACGAGAGAAGTTGACCTTATAGAAGAAGTTGCCCGTATATACGGAATGAAAAACATCACAAGCACATATCCCCTCATGCACTCAAACGTTAAAAAAGACTACCGTTACTTCTACATTCAGGAAATCAAAGAGTTCATTGCATCTCACGGATACAACGAAGCAATCAACTACAGCTTCATAGGAGAAAAACTCTACTCAAAATTCGGCTTTGACGTTTCAAAGCTAACAAAAATCGCCAACCCACTATCAGAAGAATGGGTTTACATGAGAGACTACCTCTTCCCGTCTTTAGTCCAAAACGCCGTCAACAACATAAACAGAAACGAAAAAGATGTAGCTCTTTTTGAAGTCGCCAAAATATTCGTCAACAAAGGTGAAAAACTTCCTGAAGAACCGCTACACGTCGCTTTCCTATTAACCGGAAAAGTTAAAGACGACCTTTACAGAGAGAGAAACGCTGACTTCTACGACATAAAAGGCATCGTTGAATCTCTGCTTGAAAAGCTCAACGTAAACGCTGAATTTACAGCTCAAAACGAAAAACCGTTCCTTCACCCCGGACAGAGCGCAAAAATAACCGTTGACGGAGAAGAAGTAGGCTTCATAGGCAAACTACACCCAGATGTAACAGAAAAGTTTGAGATAAAACAGGATATCTTTATCGCCGAACTAAACCTTGATAAGTTACTATCAGAAGCTCTCTCTAAGAAAGTTACATTCAAACAGATTCCAAAATTCCCACCGGTAACGAGAGACATAGCCGTTGTAGTAGAAAAAGAAAAACCGGTAGCGGAAATAGAAAACGTTATACGCTCAAAAGCTAAATATTTAGAATCGCTGAAACTCTTTGACGTTTACGAAGGTAAAGGTATTCCCGAAGGTAAGAAGAGCGTAGCGTTCTCACTCAGATTCAGGGCAAAAGATAAAACCCTTTCCGACGAAGAAGTAAATACTATAATGAATGCTATAATTAAAGAACTTGAAAACTATGGAGCTACTTTAAGGGCATAAGAGGAAGATTGTGAGCTTACCAGAAACCGTTGAAGTGACCATTGCAGGAAGGAAATTTAACATAAAGACGGATAAAGACCCTCAATACGTTAAGGAACTTGCTTTACGCCTTGAAAATATGATTTCAAGGATAAAGTCAGGGAATAGCAGAGTAACTTTAGACAAAGCGCTGATAATAGCCTGCTTTTACCTTCTTGACGAAAACGAATCTCTGAAAAGTCAGATAAAAGAATTAGGCGAAGAAATAAAAAGGCTTGAAGAAGGCGCAAAACTTCTAATAACGTCTAAGAAAATCGCCCCCTGACAATCTTCCCCTTATGCCCCTTACTTTCAGGTTAAGGGGTAACGATGACAAAAGAGGCTATACGCCGATTTATAAAACAAAAGAGGCTTTTGTTATCAAAAGATGAGGTAACACAGCTATCAACAAAAATAGAAGAAAAACTCTATAACCTTTTCTCAAACGCCAAGTCTTTCCTATTTTACTACCCTTTCAAAAACGAAGTGACGCTTCTCAACTTAGCAGAAAAGTTGCTGCAAGCTGGCAAAACCGTAGCTTTTCCGAAAACAGAAGGAAAGGAAATCATTCCAGTAGCCGTCAACAATCTCAGAGAACTGTCACCCGGAAAATTCTCAATTCCAGAACCCCCTCTCAACCCCGAAAAAATACTCAAGACCATAGACATCGCTTTCGTGCCAGGCATAGCTTTTGACCTCAACTGCTTTCGCATAGGATACGGAGGCGGTTTCTACGACCGATTCCTTGCTAAATGGAAAATCGGAACTAAAATTGGTATCTGCTTTGACTTTCAGGTAGTGGAAAAAATCCCCACTGACCCCTTTGACGTCCCCATGAACGCAGTAATTACAGAAAAAAGAGAGATAAGGAGGAAAGAATGGAACTAATCATAGTTGCCATAATGGCTGTAATTTCAGGACTCGCAATAGGTTACGTAATTGGAATGAAGAAAAGCCACGTAGAAAAGGAAGAGATAGAACGGAAAATCAAAGAGGAAGCAAGGGCAGAAGCCGACAGGCTCATAGAAAGGGCTAAAGAGGAAGCTAAAGAACTCAAAGAAAAGGCTGAAAAACTTTTAACCGAAGCAAGAGAAAAATTTGAAGAGATGAGGCGCGAAGCCCTTCTATCTGCCAAAGAGGAAGTCTTAAAAGAAAAGGAAAGGCTTGAAGAAGAACTGAGAGAAAAGCGCAGAGAACTTTCCGAACTTGAAAAAAGACTCTTAAGGCGCGAAGAATACTTAGACAAAAGAGAATCAACCCTTGATAAAAGAGAAGAAAACTTAGACAAGCGCGCAGAATTCTTAGACAGAATGGAAGCAGAACTTGAAGAAAAGCGCGCAGAAGTGGAAAAACTTGAAGCAGAACTTCTTGAAAAAGAGATGAAAGTCAGCCAGTTGATAGAAGAAGAAATCAAAAAGCTTGAAGAAATTTCCGGAATGACAAGAGAAGAAGCTCAGGAAGAGTTAATGAAGCGCATGGAAGAAGAGATAAGAAAAGACCTGGCAGTAAAATACAAGAAGATAGAAGAAGAGTTTGAAACAACTGTTGACAGAAAAGCTCGCAAAATCCTAGCTACAACCATTCAGCGCCTTGCCACAGATACGGTAGCTGAAACAACCGTTTCCGTTGTTGACCTTCCCAACAACGAAATGAAAGGAAGAATTATCGGTAGAGAAGGTAGAAACATCAGAGCGTTTGAACTTGCAACAGGCGTTGACTTAATCATTGACGATACGCCAGAAGCCGTTACGATATCCTCTTTTGACCCTGTCCGCAGAGAAATCGCAAGAATAGCCTTAGAGAGACTCGTAGCAGACGGAAGAATCCACCCCGCACGCATAGAAGAAGTGGTAGAAAAGGTCAGAGAAGAGATAGACCAGGAAATCCTCAACGCAGCGGAAGAAGTTCTATTTGAATTAGGCATAGATAACGTTCACCCTGAACTCAAAAAACTGTTAGGAAAGCTCAAGTTCAGAACAAGTTACGGTCAAAACGTCCTTCAGCACGTCAAAGAAGTTGCATACCTTGCTGGCATGATAGCTGCGGAAATCGGCGCAGACCAGCAATTAGCAAGAAGAGCAGGACTGTTCCACGACATCGGCAAAGCAGTAACCCACGAAGTAGAAGGTTCTCACGCCCTCATAGGCGCAGACATTTTAAAGAAATACGGCGAACCGGAAGCCGTCATAAACGCTGCAGCCGCCCACCACGGCGAAGCCGAATTTACAACGATTGAATCTGTATGCGCAGCAACGGCTGACGCCCTTTCAGCAGCCCGCCCAGGAGCAAGGAGAGAAAGCCTTGAAGCCTACATTAAGAGAATTGAAAAACTTGAAAGCATCGCAGAATCCTTCCCTGGCGTCATGAAAGCGTTTGCCATTCAGGCAGGAAGAGAAGTAAGAATCATGGTAGAACCGGATAGAATAACCGACGAAGAAGCCGCCTTCTTAGCACACCAAATTTCAAAGAAGATAGAAGAGGAAGTCCAATACCCCGGACAAATCAAGATAACCGTTATAAGAGAAACAAGGGCAGTAGACTATGCAAAGTAAAAAGTTCATCGTTATCGGAACGGCAGGGCACATAGACCACGGCAAAACAACGCTTATAAAAGCCCTCACCGGTATAGATACAGACCGCTGGGAAGAAGAAAAGAAGAGAGGAATGACCATTGACATAGGTTTTGCCAACCTTGAACTGCCCTCCGGCATCTTTGCCGGTATCGTTGACGTCCCTGGACACGAAAAGTTCATAAAAAACATGTTAGCAGGTGCTTCCGGTATAGATTTAGTCCTCTTTGTAATAGCAGCAGATGAAGGCGTAATGCCCCAGACAAAAGAGCATCTTACAGTCTGCCAGACCCTTGGAACGAAAAAAGGGATAATCGTTCTAACCAAAAAGGACACGGTAGATGAAGAGTGGCTTGAACTGGTAAAGGAAGATGTAAAAGATTTCGTAAAAGGAACGTTCTTAGAAAACGCACCTTTAATTGCAGTATCCTCAAAAACCGACGAAGGAATAAAGGAACTCGTTAAAGAGATAGACAGGATAGCGCAAACTGTAGAGCCGAAAACGACAGAAGGTATTTTAAGACTTCCCGTTGACCGTTCCTTTACCGTTAAAGGATTTGGCACCGTCATAACAGGAACGCTGTTAAGCGGAAAAGTAAAAGTAGGCGATACAGTAGAAATACTGCCGGAAGGTAGAACGGTAAAGGTAAGGAACATTCAGGTTCACGGAAAAAACAGAGAAGAAGCGTTAGCAGGACAGAGAACGGCACTTAACCTTTCAGATGTCTCAAAAGAAGACGTTGAAAGGGGCGACGTAATCGCCACCCCGGGATACTTAAAACCCACAAAAATCGTTGACGTTGAACTCTCTCTTTCAAAAGATGCAGATGTAATCGTCCAACCAGGGCACAAAATCCACTTCCACCACCTCACAAAAGAAACAGAAGGCGAAGTTTTCTTAATAGATAAAGACGAACTCCTACCCGGCGAAAGCGCCCTCGCCCAAATACGCTTAAAGGAAGAAATCGTTCCCGTTTACGACGACAGGTTCGTTATAAGAAACTACTCGCCGGCAAGAGTTATAGGCGGAGGAAAAATCGTTTTTCCGCTTCCTGAAAGGAAATTCAGACGCAAGTTCAGAAAAGAAAAAACGGCATTCCTAAAAAAACTTACCGAAGGAAGCGAAAAAGAAAAGGCAATACACCTGATAAAAACGTTCCCTGGAAAACTTACAGACAAATCCCTAACCCAGCTACTCAACATACCACCCGAAAAAGCCCAAAAGCTAATTAAAGAACTAACAGACAGCGGAACAATCACCATTTCCGATAAAAAGCTCTATCCGGCAGAATTTAAAGAGAAACTGAAGGAGCAAATCCTCACCGCCCTTTCACAGCACCACAAAAAGTTTCCCATATCGGAAGGAATCAACCGCGAATCCCTTAAAACATCTCTCTCTGCACCTCCAGAGATGTTTTCTCAAGCCATCAGCGAACTGTTAAAGGAAGGAAAGATAGAAGAAATCGGCGCAGTCCTGAAACTAAAAGGCTTCACACCACACCACGAAGGAACACCCTTTGAAAGCAAAGTAGAGAAAATAGTCGAAGTAGTCAGAAACAGCCGGTTCACGCCGCCAGAGGTAAAAGAATTAGCCAAAGAAATAGAAATTCCTGAAGAGGAAGCAAACTTAATAGCGTCATATCTCCAGCTTCAAAAAGGCTTTGTAAAAATCGGCGAACACCTGTTTTCGCCAGAAGCCATGAAAGAAATCGTTTCAATACTCAAAAATCACTTTAAGAACAAAGAAACGCTTACAGTCGGAGAGTTTAAAGACTACCTGAACGTCTCCCGTAAGTTTGCAATTCCGCTGTTAGAATTTTTAGACAGCAAAGGCATTACCGTGAGAAAAGGTAACGAAAGAGTAGCCGGTAATTTAGAATGGAAAACCTGATAATAAACGTTCTCTTTCCCCTATACCTGCTTATATCTGTCGGATACGCAATAGGTAGAATAAAACCTGACGTCCAAACCGATACAATTTCCACAATCGTTGTTTACGTTTTTGCCCCTGCCCTCATTTTCTACTCGTTCAGAAAAATCTCCTTAAACGCTCAAAACCTTACCTGTATGTTTGCCTCAGCTCTTTTAGTATTTGCGCTGGTCTTCCTCATCTCAATTCTGGCTGAAAGACTCTTTTTAAAAACAAAAAACGAAGCATTTGAACTCTCAGCCACCGTTATGAATGCAGGATATTTAGGAATTCCTCTAATTTACCTGATGTTTGGTGAAAAAGGACTACCCTACGCTTTAAGTTTCATGGTAGCAATGGCTGTTTATCACTTCAGTTTAGGCATAGTTATTCTGCAAAGAGAAAACTTTAAAAACGCTGTGATTTCAGCCATCAAAATCCCTCTCCTCCCCGCCCTCACCCTCTCTCTACTTTTAAAAAACGTTTCCCTTCCGCCAGGAATTCTCAAAATGATAGAGATGAGCGGAAACGCAAGCCTACCTCTTATGTTAGTTTCAATTGGAATAAGCCTTTCAAAAATAGTGCCAAAAGAACTAAAAGTTGGCATCGTAGCAACGGCAGTTCGCTTCTTCGGCGGAACAATCGCTGCTCTTTTAACAGTGTCAATTATCCCCTGCCCGACAACAGCCAAAAAGGTAATAATCGTTCAGTCATCCCTTCCTTCAGCAATCCTAAACTACGTTCTTTGCGAAAAGTTCAAAAATTCCCCCCAAACCGCCGCCACAATCGTCTTCATCTCTACCCTTCTCTTCCCCCTCTACCTACTTCTCATTAAAAACTTCCTATAAAATAGAAGTTAGCAAACCAAATCTGGAGTCTTGAAGTGAAAAACCTCCAGGAAGCAATTACCTTTCTTAAAAGCAGAAAAGACCACATAAAAAAAACTTTTGGAGTGGAAGAAATAGCTATATTCGGTTCTTTTTGCAGAAATGAACAAACGGAAAAAAGCGACATAGACATAATCGTTACATTCGCGAAAGGTTACAAAACTTTTGACAACTACATGAATCTAAAAGAATACCTTGAAAAACTTCTTAGCAGAAAAGTTGACCTTATTGTAAAAACAGCAACAAAACCAAAACTCAAAAAAGCTATATTAAAAGAGGCTGTATATGTCTAAACATTAAGGGAGGAAATCGTGAAAACAGCTCTAATAACGCTAACAGGAATCATCTTTTTAACAGCAACAGCCTTTGCAGGAACAAAAATCAGAGATACCGTAACAGCATCAAGATACGTAAAGCCAGACATCTATGTAGTTCCCATAAACGTAAAGATAAAATCGTGGGATGAAGGCAAAATCCTCACCGCCCTCTCTACCTTAGACGAAAAAATCAGAAACCTGAAACTTCCCTACGAAGGCGGCAACTACAGAATTGAAGAAAATAGAATCTGGGACACGATAAAAAAACGCTATGTAACAGAAGGCTACATCGGAACAATCCACTACACATTTAAACTAAAAAACGTTCAAAAGCAAAACGAAATCTTCACTCTCTTAAACGAAGAATCAAGGCAGTTGGGTTTTCAATACACTATTGGCTCACCCCACTGGGAAATCTCTCAATCAAAAAGGCAGAAAGTAACCAGCGAACTTAAAAAAGCCCTCATCCGCAAATCATTAAAAGAAGCAAGAGAGTTCGGCAGAGAGTTAAAAGAAGTGTGCACCGTAGAATCCATATCGTTTAACCCCTTCTCACAACCGATATTTCCGCTTTACCGCTCAAACGTAAAGGCGCTTCCCGCCCCCGTCCCAGCGCGCACTTCTCAAAGAATTTCTGTAAAAGCCGATGTAAAATTTAGCTGCTTCAAACATAGGAAATAGTGGAAATCCTGGAAAAGCTGAAACTCCTAAAGGAAGACCTAAAAAAGCTATACGGTATAGAAGAGATAGCTATATTCAGTTCTGTCGCAAGAGAAGAAGAAACCCCAAACAGTGACATAGACATCGTAATAATTAAAATACATACAAAAGAAAAACTAAACAGAAAAGTGGATATAAGATCATACGACTCTTTAAACCTATTCTTAAAGGAAATGATAAAAGATAAAAAAACGAAACTATCAACATTTAACGTGATTTTTTCAAGACCGAAGGTTGAACTGCTTTAAGAAAAGAATTAGATATATATTTAACAACCAAATAAGCGCCGTATTTACTCAAATGATCATCATCATAATACAAAGTCATCCCATCCTTAAAAGCGTAGCAATACTTCCCATCACAAAAAATGGCATCTGTATTCAGTGGAATCACGTTATATAATTTAAAAACAGATGAAAGGCTTTCTCTTATTTCTTTCTCTTTATCAAAAAAGAGATAAGAAGGCATTTTTGTCCTCTCGGTAAATGGTATCCAAATTTCATATTTAACTGCACTAAACCTTGGATCAAAATCTAACGCCGGATTTTCATACAAGAAATAGATTTTCTTATAACTCAATTTTCTAAGAAAATCCAAGGTTTTCTTTAACTGCAGCACATAAACCTTTTCATTATCACAATCCTTACCATCAATAAAGCACTGCAAGAATTTATGCTTTTTGCTCAAATCTATATCTTTCCCATAAAAATACTCCGCATTTCTGGTCACTATCAAAAGAAATTTAAATTTCAGCTTTGGCAAGATTGCAAACACCTGTTTAATCTCTTCTTCCTGTTCCACAGCTTTTCTTAGGTTAGATCCAATTGCTTTAAAAGTAGCCGGCCAACTTGAGATTCCTATCTCTGCATAACGCAAATTATCTCCGAAATACCTTTCAAAACCATAATAGAGCTGCTTAGAATGTGAATCCCCAAGGATAAGAACATCCAAATCATTCTGAGAAGTATCAGATAAACAGTAATCAAACTTAATATCCTTTTCGCCTAAAGACTTTATAAGTTTTATACAATTATCGTTTTTATTAGGATAAGGAAGAAAATCCTTCAAGTTCTTAACAACAGGCGTAAATAAAGCATATTTTCTCTTCGGTAACCCGTCCTTTAAATAAACTATCAATCCCAAAACAGCAACAATAATCAAAATAAACCACAACGTTATAACTTTACTAAAACTCTTAATCTTCCTTAGAGGATACTCAACCAACCTATAAAAAAGAACAGCTAAGAAAAACGAAAAAACTATAAGAAACAATTTACAGACTCTAACGTAGTTAATATTTTCATGTCCAAGGATGGGAATTATCGGTATTAAAAACGAGAAAGAGAGCAAAACATAATGCCATAAATAGAGAGAATAAGATATTCTACCAGTCCAAACTAACACTGGAAACGCAAGAAGGCTTTTTTCCTCATTAATAACAGCTGACACAAACAATACTATCCAGATAGATAGATAGATAGATAGATAGATAGGATTATATTCACGTAAAAAGAAACACGCAAACGCAAATGTAAAAATTAAAAGAATTGATTCCCAAAGAATCACATTCCTTGAAAAAAGTCCCGATAATACAATTTTCTTTTCTTTCTTGTAGATTAAAAAAAGAGCAAGTAATGCCCCCATTAAGAATTCCCAGAACCTACCAAAAGGCATATAGTAAGCAGTCTGAGGAAAGGAATGTTGCCAATATGCAGACATAAGTAAAGAAACTACGCCCAAAATTGCCAACCACCTCAAAACAACTGAAAAACGTCCAGAACATCTTTTGCACAAAAAAAATAGCAATAAAGGAAACAGCAAATAGAATTGTTCCTCTACTGCTAAACTCCAAGTATGCAATAAAGGCTTGTAAACTCGCGATAAATCAAAATAACCGACCTCGCTTGCCAATTTAAAGTTTTGAAGATAAATCCCTGTAAAAAACACATGTTCTCCAATTTGTTTATAAAAGACAGAAGGAACAAATAAATATCCTAAAATCAAGCAAAATACGAGCAAAATTATCATAGCTGGAAAAAGTCTTCTAATTCTATTCCTATAAAATTTCTTAAAAGAAAATTTCTCGCTCAGAATATTCCGAAGGATAATAGTTGTAATTAAATACCCTGACAATAGGAAAAAAACATCAACGCCCACATAACCAAATGAAACTTTTCCCGGGAAATAATGCCCCAGAATAACTAAAAGAACTGCAATAGCTCTAATCCCGTCTAAAGCAGGATTGTAATGAAGAGAAGATGGTGGAGGAGGAATCAATTTTTCAACAACATTAAAAATCTTTTTTATCATTTGTTTCTCCCAATCACCCTCTCAACTTCACATTGCCCAATAAGGGGCAGAAATTATACAATTTTCAAAAAGCCAAGCTAACTCGAATTTGTTTCTTAAACGGAGGTAAAAGATGAAAATAGGAACACCACTTTCTCACAATGCCACCAAAATACTCCTTTTAGGAAGCGGCGAGCTTGGAAAAGAGTTCACCATAGAAGCGTTAAGGCTCGGAATAGAAGTCATAGCAGTTGATTCATATCCCAACGCTCCCGCACAGCAGGTTGCACAGCGCTCCTACGTAATAGACATGAAAGATGGCAGACAGATTAAAAACATCGTTTATAGAGAAAAGCCCGACTTCATAGTACCGGAAATTGAAGCAATAGACACAGACACTTTGTTAGAACTTGAAAAAAAAGGCTTCAACGTCGTTCCTTCTGCAAAGGCAACAAAATACACGATGGACAGAATCAGCATCAGAAGGTTAGCGGCAGAAGAGTTAGGGCTTAAAACCTCCGCTTACAGGTTCGCATCAGACATAGAAACTTACAGAAAAGCCGTCAAAGAGATAGGACTTCCAGTCGTCGTAAAGCCTGTAATGAGTTCTTCCGGTAAAGGTCAAAGCATCGTCCGCAACGAAGATGAAATAGACAGAGCATTCCACTACGCCCAGGAAAACGCAAGGGGAAAGGGAAGCGAGGTAATCATTGAAGAGTTCATAAATTTTGACTTTGAGATAACCCTTTTAACCGTCAGAACGAAAAATCAGGGAACGCTCTTCTGCGAGCCGATAGGTCACGTTCAGGTTGACGGAGACTACCACGAAAGCTGGCAGCCCCAACCGATGAGCGAAACAGCCCTTAAAAAAGCACAGGAAATGGCAAAAGCAGTAACGGACGCTTTAGGCGGATACGGAATTTTCGGTTGCGAATTCTTCGTAAAAGGCGATACCGTATGGTTCAGCGAAGTCTCACCAAGACCTCATGACACCGGAATGGTAACGATGGCAAGCCAGAACATGAGCGAATTTGAACTTCATTTAAGGGCAATTTTAGGACTGCCGATAAAGATAAAGATGCTTTCGCCGGGCGCTTCTTACTGCTTCCACGCAAAAACGCACAACGTAGCACCGGCTTACGAAGGGCTTGCAGAGGCGCTTGGTGAGGAGGATGTGTGGGTGAGGATTTTTGGTAAACCCACAACAAGACCTAAAAGGAGAATGGGTGTAGCCGTAGCAAGAGCCGAAACGGTAGAGGAAGCAAGAAGAAAGGCAAAAAGAGCAGCAATGGCAATGAAAGTTATAGAAAATGAACTCTAAAAGAACGATGGAAAAGGCAACTTTTGCAGGTGGATGCTTCTGGTGTCTTGAAGAAGCGTTTTATAAGCTTAAAGGCGTAATAAAAGTCGTTCCCGGTTACGCCGGGGGCGACGCTGAAAATCCCATCTATGAAGAAGTCTGCACCGGTAAAACAGGACACGTTGAAGCAGTTCAAGTAACTTACGACCCAGAAAAAGTTTCCTACAAAGAACTGCTGATAACCTTCTGGTGCTCAATAGATCCAACAGACACAGGCGGTCAATTCACAGACAGAGGCAACCAATATAAAACGGTAATCTTTTACCACAACGAAGAACAGAAAAGATTAGCAGAAAAAAGCAAGAAAATCCTTGAAAACAGCAATTTATTCAGCGAACCAATAGCAACGGAAATAAAACCGTTTAAAAACTTCTATCCCGCTGAAGATTATCATCACCGCTTTTTCAAAAAAGACCCCTTTAGATACCACCACTACAAAGTAAACTCCGGCAGAGCAAAATACTGCGAAATAGTGTGGGAAAAGAAAAATGGAAGGAAGCTACTTGAAGAAAACCTTTAAAGCAGCCTGTATCCAATTTGAAACCGAAGATGGAAACTTTGAAAAAAACTACAACAAATTCCTGTCCCTCTTTAACTTAACAGAAAACGCACAACTCATAGTCCTGCCAGAACTCTTCCTCACAGGCTTCTGCTACGACAAACTAACCGAAGCCGCCGTCTTCAGCGAAAAAGTCGTATCTCACATATTAGAATTTTCCAAAGGCTTAAACGCAGTTTTTGTTTACACCGTAATAGAAAAAGTAAATAATTCATTCTTCAATTCCGTTCACGTAGTTGAAAACGGCAATGTCTTACTATCAAGACCGAAAATCAAACTATTTTCACCGATGAAAGAAGACAAATACTTTAAACCAGGCAGCATAAAAGACCTTAAAGCAGTAAAAACTTCAATAGGAACAATAGCCCCAATCGTATGTTTTGAACTGAGGTTCTTTGAACTCTTTTTAAAACTCTTACAACAGGAAGCGGAAATCTTCACCGTTTCTGCCCAGTGGGGAAAGGCAAGAAAGGAACACTGGGAAATTCTCACAATTGCAAGAGCCATAGAAACCCAGCGCTTCGTCGTAGCTGCAAACGGAAGCGGCAAAATGGCAGGATGTTCAGCAATAATAGACCCCTGGGGAAGAACTCTGGCAAAAACCTACGATGGAAACAGTATGATTTCTGCCCAAATAGAACTTTTTAAAATAAAACAGGTAGAGAAAAAACTTCCTATAAAAAGGGAGGAAATCCTATGACCATCTGGGACTGGCAAAACGAAAAGATAGAAAAAGCCGTTAGAAACCTTTTCAAACAAAATCTCTGCGCGCAGAAAGAAGAAAAAATCCTCATACTCTCAGACACCCTCAAAGAAAGAATCGGCGAAATTTTCTTCAACTTCGGTTTAAATTACGTAAACAACCTCAAACACGTAACGTATCCGCCAACCGGCAGGCACGGGCTTGAACCGCCAGAAATCGTATGGACAGCCACTTTCGGCAGAGAATTCACAAACGAACTCAAATCAAAAGAGCTATTTGAAAAAGTAAAAAATAAAGAGATAACGGAAAACGACGAAGAAGAAATTAAAGAAATCCTTTTAGAAACAACATCACCTAACGAACTACCTTCAGCAATCGTAGCGGTAAATCAGCATTCAATAAGTCACACTATCTTCAGAAAGCTCTGCACGGAATTCTTATCTATAAGGTTTGCCAGCATGCCTCTGTTTGAACCATTCATGTTTAACACCGCCTTTCAAGCTAACTGGGAAAAGGTGGAAAAATTATCCAGGAAAATTGCAGAACTTTTAACTCAAGCAGAAGAAGTAGAAATAACCTGTCCCAACGGAACAGCAATTACAATGTCTTTAAAAGATAGAGAAGGATTAGCAGATACAGGAAGGCTCTGTAAACCCGGAGACTTCGGTAACTTACCGGCAGGAGAAGCGTTCATAGCACCGGTAGAAGGAACGGCAGAAGGCGTTTTTGTAACCTTTTACGCGCCAGACAGAAAACTTAAAGAACCGGTAAAAATCACCGTAGAGGGAGGAAAAGTAGTAAAAGCTGAAGGCGAAGAAGAGTTTTCATCCTACATAAACCAGCTAATCCATAGAGAGAAAAACGCCGACAACATCGCAGAGTTAGGAATAGGAACAAACGAAAAAGCCGTTACAAGAACGAACATTTTAGAAGCAGAAAAAATTTTAGGAACCTGCCACATAGCAATTGGAGACAACAGCGCTTTTGGTGGAAAGGTAAAAGCAAACGTTCATATAGACATGCTTATAGAGGAACCAACGGTAATACTTAAGGTAAATAAGAAAAAAGTTACTTTAATGGAAAACGGAAATTTAAATGTATAAAAAGCCCGCAGAAAGCGGGCTCATATTTATTGATTTAGAGCAGCTTTGGCTTTTTCAACAATTGCAGCAAAAGCTTCAGGGTCTCTAACTGCAAGGTCAGCCAAGATTTTTCTGTCAAGCTCAATTCCGGCTTTCTTAAGACCATGAATAAATCTGCTGTAATTGATGCCAAACGGTCTAACAGCAGCGTTAATTCTCATAATCCACAGCTTTCTGAAGTCTCTCTTCTTTAACCTTCTGTGCTGATAAGCGTAAAAGAGAGACTTCATAACAGCAATCTTCATAGTTCTGTAAAGACGGGACCTGCCACCAAAGTAACCTTTCGTCAGTTTTTTTAGCTTTTTCCTTCTCTTCCTTCTTGGGCTGTACTTTACTCTCATTCTTCTCCTCCTTCACCGAACTACAGGCGCCCTTTCGGGTCTTTTTAGCCCGTAGCTCTGATTTTTTACATGTAAAGAACTAACTGTTTGTAGTTAGCGGCCTGAGCTCCTTCAAGGTACTTGGCCTTTCTGAGCGCTCTCTTTCTCTTTCTGCTCTTTTTGGTCAAGATGTGGCTCTTACCAGGAGACCAGTGCTTAATCTTACCTTTAGCCGTTACCTTTACCCTTTTAGCAGCAGACCTTCTTGTCTTTATCTTGGGCATTGTAAAGCCTCCTTACCTTAGTTAAACGAAGTGTGAATTATAGTCTATTTTTTCTTCGGTGCAAGTATCATAATCATGTCCCGCCCTTCTTTCTTGGGCTTCTTTTCAATTTCAGCTATATCCTGAACAGCCTCATAAATTTTCATCAATTGCGATTCACCAATCTCAAGGTGTGCCTGCTCTCTACCTCTGAACATAACAACAGCTTTTACCTTGTTGCCTTTTTCAAGGAACTTCCTCGCCTGCTTTATTCTTACCTGCATGTCATGTTCATCAGTTCTCGGACGCACCTTTATAGTTTTAACCTCAATAGTCTTTTGTTTCTTTTTCGCTTCATGCATCTTTTTCTGCTGCTGATACTTATACTTGCCGTAATCCATAATCCTGCAAACGGGAGGATTGGCGTTAGGTGAAACTTCCACTAAATCAAGCCCTTTTTCCCGTGCAATTTGAAGAGCCTTAAGCGTGGGCATTACTCCTAACTTCGTTCCGTCCTCGTCAATTACTAAAACTTCCCTCGCCCTTATCCTCTCGTTTACCCTCGTTTGTTCAACCTTCTTACTAATGGCTCCCTCCTTTTAATTAGATTTCTCTTTTATCTCTTTAAGAATTTTAGACACAAACGCATCAACGTCCATAGCTCCAAGGTCACCTTCTTTCTTAGAACGAACGGAAACCGTTCCACTCTGCTGTTCTTTCTCTCCTACAACAAGCATGTAAGGTATTTTCATCGTTTCTGCCTTTCTTATCTTGTAGCCTACTTTAGCGCTTTCATCATCAAGCTGAACTCTAACGCCAGCTTTTTTGAGGCGCTCATAAACCTCATCAGCGTATTCAAGATACTTATCGCTGACAGGAATAATAACAACCTGAACCGGTGCAAGCCACACGGGGAAAAGTCCTGCATAGTGCTCTATGAGAAGACCGATAAACCTTTCTATACTTCCCATTATCGCCCTGTGAACCATTACAGGACGCTTCTTCTGCCCGTCCTTATCTACATAAGTCAGGTCAAACCTTTCTGGCAGGTTAAAGTCAACCTGAATTGTAGGACCATCCCACTTCCTTCCTATGGCGTCTAAAACGGCAATGTCCATCTTTGGTCCGTAGAAAGCACCATCACCCTCAACAATGTTGTACTCAAAACCCCTTTCCTTCAAGGCATCTATAAGAGCCTGTGTTGCGTGTTCCCACGCCTCGTCGCTACCTATGTATTTATCAGGTTTAGTTCCAATGTTAATAACGTAATCAAGGTTAAATGTGTTGAGCATTTCCATAACGTAATCTAAAACGCCCTGAATTTCCTCTTTTAACTGGTCTGGACGGCAAAAGATGTGACCATCGTCCTGGGTAAATCCTCTAACCCTTAAAAGACCGTGAAGAGAACCGCTCTTTTCATATCTGTAAACCGTTCCAAACTCAAAAAACCTTACAGGCAGGTCTCTATAACTTCTCACTTTTGATTTATAAATGAGAATGTGCCCCGGACAGTTCATCGGCTTTACAGCATACCAGTTAGCTCTTTCAATCTCTTCACAGGTGAGTGGCACCTCTTCGTTTCCAAGCCTCTCTTCCTCGTCGTGCTCAACAACTGGAACGAAAAACATATTTTCTCTGTAAAAGTTGTAGTGACCGGAAGTTTTCCAAAGGTCAGCCTTCATTATGTGAGGCGTATATATCCTCTGATAACCTCTCTTCCTGTGTTCTTCTTCAACCCAGTTTTCAATTTCCTGTCTCAAAATAGCACCGTTAGGATGCCAAAAAACAAGACCTGGTCCAGCTTCTTCATAAATGGAAAACAGGTCAAGCTGCTTTCCTAAAATTCTGTGGTCTCTCTTTTTCGCCTCTTCAAGCCTGTGAAGGTATTCTTCAAGCTCTTTCTTTTTCCAGAAGGCAGTCCCGTAAATCCTTTGAAGCATCTTGTTTTTAGAATCACCACGCCAGTAAGCACCTGCTACAGAAAGCAACTTAAACGCTTTAATCATTCCAGCGTGCTCTACGTGAGGACCTCTACATAGGTCGTAAAAGTCATTACCAAGCCAGTATATCGTTATCTTTTCTCCTTCAGGAATATCAGCAAGAAGCTCTAACTTATATGGGTCGTCTTTAAAAAGCTCCTGCGCTTTTTCTCTTGTTACTTCCTCTCTAACAAAAGGTTCCTTGTTTTCAATAATTTTTTGCATCTCTTTTTCTATCTTCTCTAAATCTTCTTCAGAAATCGCTTCTGAAAGGTCAAAATCGTAGTAGAAACCTTCCTGCGTTGCAGGACCTATACCCAACTTAACGTTATCTTCACCGAAAGCCCTCTTTACCGCCTTTGCCAGAACGTGAGCAGCGCTATGTCTTAAAATTTCAAGAGACTCATCGTCTTTCGCCGTTATTATTTTTATCTCCCCATCGGTCGTTATCGGCGTGTGAACGTCAATAAGTTCACCATTAAAGAAAGCACCTACGGCGTTCTTCTCCAGACTTTTAGCAATCCTGCTTGCTATATCTTTAACGGTAACGCCAGGTTCAAACTCCAAAATAGTTCCGTCAGGTAGCTTTATCTTTATCATTCTCTACCTCTCATAATCCTCTTTTGAGTGAGCAATTTTACTACTTTTGCTTGTCCGCAAGTCCGTTTTTCAAGATAAAGTCGGTGTTAATCTCTTTACTGATAATCGTTCCGTTAGAGAGCAAAGTGTAGCTCTTTCTATCCGGCGCAACTCTTTCGTAAAGCAAAACCCTTTCAGCAAGGTCTCTAAAGATAGGAACGGCAATTTTACTCGCCCACAACATATTTTTTGGCACTTTAGGCTCATCAACAGTCACAGCTAAAACATATTCAGGATTGGTCATAGGAAAGGCACCAACAAAAGAGGCGGTTATCTTACTCTTGTTGTAGGCTTTTATCTTAGGGTCGTAAACCAGCGCAGTTCCAGTCTTTCCGCCTATGTAAAAGTTTTCCATTTTCGTAGCCGTACCTGTTCCACCTTCAACTACCATGGTAAGAACTCTTCTCATCGTTTTTGAAACTTTCTCCGGGATAATTCGCTTCTTTTTAATCGGAAACTTTTTTATTACGTTCCACTTATCATCAACGATTTCTTTCAGAATTCTCGGCTTGACGTAGTAGCCACCGTTTACCAGAGCCGCATAGGCAGCAGCTAACTGAAGCGTTGTGGTGGATATGAAATGCCCAAAAGCAATTGTTGCAAACTCAACATCTCTCCACTTATGCCAGTCTTTTAAAAAGCCAGGACTCTCACCAGGAAGCATTATTCCAGTTTTGTTTCCAAAACCAAAAAGCTTTAAATATTTATAGAGTCTCTCTTTACCAAGTTTCTGCGCAATTCTAACTATTCCAACGTTATCTGAATATTCTATGACTTCCCAAGCCCTAATCTTAACGTCCTTCCCGTGGAACTCGTTATGGAAAACCTTATCACCAACTTTATAGTCAGCAGGGCAGGATATAACTGAATCAACATTTATTACTCCTTCGGTAAGGGCAGCAGCCAGAACTATCGGCTTCATTACAGAACCAGGTTCATAAGGCTCAGTTATAAAACGGGGATTAAGAAGAGACAGAAAATTTTTTGTTTTTTTCTCACCATAGATATAAAAAGGATACGACGCTGCTGCCAGAACGTCACCGGTATGAATGTCCATAAGAACTGCATTTATGAATTTAGGATGCCACTTTTCACCGTATTCTTTAATAATTCTCTCAAAAATATATTGAAGGTTCCCGTCTATTGTCGTAACTACGTTGTTACCTTTCTGCTTTGATAGAAACTTTACTGCGTTTTCACCAAGATAGACCTTGCCTCTGGCATCTTTTCTTCCTTCAAGAACGATAGTGTTGCCGGCTATGATTTTTTTCTTTTCCAGGATATATTCAAGTCCGGAAAGCCCATCTCCCTGAGCATTGGTTACTCCAACAACCTCCGATGCAACAGCATAAGGATAAACTCTTTTATATTCAGTCACATAGCCTATAAGGTCAGGATATCTTTTATCAAAACGGTTTTCACCTGAAAGCGTGTAATAAATGCGCAGTGCAAGTGAAATTGCTTTTGAGATATCGGAAACGTTGCAGTTTATGCCCTTTTTGAGCCAGACGAAGGGGATTTTCTTCTCTTTTCTATCAACTCTTATGACGATGTATTTTTTTTTAAAGGCAGCTTCAAGGTCAGACAGAGTAATTGTAGAAGAAAGAGGAGAAAGAAGCGAAAGAAGCTTTTCCGGAGAGCTTTTTTTTCGTTCAGCATATTCAGAAATAACTTTATTATCTCCTCTAACTATCTTTTCAAACAACAACCAATCTTTTATTTCAGGCGGACGAACATAAATAGAAACAACCTTCTCACTAACTGCCAAAGGTGTAAAATTTCTATCTAAGATTTCTCCTTTTTCTGAAGATATCCTCACACATCCCTGGAACTGCCTTTCTACAAGAGATATCCACTTCTTACCGTCAAAAACTCCTAACGAAAATAACCTAATTAAATAGATAACCATTACTACCAAAGACGCTAACATAAAAAGATTAAGTCTGTCATCCTTAAAGGGACTTATAAAATGGTAAGTCCTAAGAATAGTCTCCTTTATCCTGTAGAGAAACCATTTCATTTTATATACTGAACCTCATTCTCTTGGTAAAAATCTAAATCATTAGAAGCCTTATCAACATTCTCCGGTTTTAGATTAGAATAATATTCCACAGACAGTCTAACATTCTCCTCTTTTAATCTTCTTATTTCATTAACCACAGATGTTATCTTCAGTTTTTCATGAGTACATGCTGACCTGACATTAATAACTTTAAAGCTCAAAAAAGCAGCTAAAATAGCACTAACGATGTAAGAGAGGAAACATATTTTCTCTCTCAGCTCCTTCACGCCACTCCTTAAACAGAATATATTTTATCTCTACAATATAAGCGCCTGTAGCTCAGCTGGATAGAGCCCAGGACTCCGGATCCTGGCGTCGCGGGTTCGAATCCCGCCAGGCGCACCATTACTTTTTCTCTGCTTGTCTCTCCACAGACTCTGGAATATTAAAAGGATATTCCCCATTGAAGCATGCAGTACAGTACTCTGAAAAGTTTCCTCCAGCTGCTTCTATCATTCCTTCTAACGAAAGATAACCCAAAGAATCTGCCTCTATATATTTACATATTTCCTCAACAGAATGGTTGGAAGCGATAAGCTGGTCTTTGGTCGGAGTATCTATTCCGAAGTAACAGGGAAACTTTGTCGGCGGAGAACTTATCCTCATATGAACTTCCTTAGCACCTGCTTCTCTAAGCATTCTTATTATCTTCCTACTGGTAGTTCCCCTCACTATAGAATCATCTATCACTATAACCCTTTTACCCTCAAGCAACTCAGGAATTGGGTTAAGCTTTACCTTTACACCTATATCCCTCAACTTTTGGTCAGGTTTTATAAACGTCCTACCAACATAATGATTCCTTATAAGTCCCATTTCAAATGGTATTCCACTTTCCTGAGAGTACCCCAAAGCAGGCACAACACCAGAATCGGGAACAGGTATAACAATATCCGCTTCTACCGGATGTTCCTTCGCCAATCTCCTACCAAAAGCCTTCCTAACGTCATAAACACTTTTACCAAAAATCTTACTATCAGGTCTGGCAAAATAAACAAATTCAAATATACATTGTGACCTGGGGCAGTTTTCAGTTTCAGGCAGCCTATACGATGATATCGCACCATTCTCAACAACAATAATTTCGCCCGGTTCAACATCCCTTAAGTATTTCGCACCAATAAGGTCAAAAGCACAAGTCTCTGAAGCAAAAACCGGACTACCGTCAAGTTCTCCCATACATAACGGACGGAATCCCCACGGGTCTCTTACCGCAATGAGCTTTTTATTGGTCATAACTAAAAGGGAATAAGCTCCTTTAAGCCTAACAAGCGCATCTATAAGTTTATCCAAAAACTTTTTTTTCTTAGACTTAACTATTAAATGAACTATAACTTCAGAATCAGTAGTCCCTCTAAAAATAGAACCTTCCTCTTCCAACTTTTCCCTAAGTTCTAACGCATTAACCAAATTACCGTTATGAGCAACAGCCATCTGTCCATATTTATAAGACACAACTATAGGTTGAATGTTATCTGGCGAATCTGAAGCACCTGAAGTAGAATACCTGTTATGCCCAATGGCTATAAAACCAGACAATTCACGAAGTACAGAACTTTTAAAAACAGAAGAAACTAATCCAAAATCTCTGTAATAACCAATTTTATTTCCATCTGTAGCAGCTATACCTGCGCTTTCCTGCCCTCTATGCTGCAAAGCATAAAGTCCTAAATAAGTATAGTAAACAGCGTTAGGATTGTTATAAATACCAAAAACGCCGCAATACTCTTTCATTATTCTCTCCCGGGTACTTTGATACCAATGGAAAGAAGATTATCCTACTTCCATTAAAGAAATTCAAGCACGAAGTAAAATCCCCCTCCCCCCTTCACCTCAACCGAAAACCCAAATCTATTATTTTTTCATTATTGAAAATGTAAACAAAAAAACCGACAAAATTTGTCCCAAAAAGCACTTTTTTACAGAAACTCCCGCCTAAAAACCAGCACAATTTATGAGATAATTTGGCTTACAAACCATTAATTTTCACCTGAAACTTAATCACGGAGGAAAAAATGGAAAAAAGAGAAAAACTATACGAAGGAAAGGCAAAAATCATATACACAACAGACAGCGATAACTTAGTAATACAATACTTCAAAGATGATACAACCGCTTTTGACGGTGCAAAAAAAGAAGTTTTAGAAGACAAAGGCGTTATAAACTGCTCTATTTCTACCATAATCTTTGAATACCTTGAAAAACACGGAATCAAAACCCACTTCGTTGAAAGACTCTCACCAAGAGAAATGCTCGTCAAAAAATGTGAAATAATACCGGTAGAAGTAGTAGTCAGAAACGTAGCAGCCGGTAGTTTCTCAAGGAGATACGGGGTAAAAGAAGGAACGCCCCTCAAAGAACCGTTAGTAGAATACTTCTACAAAAACGACGAACTTCACGACCCGATGGTATGCCCAAACCACGTTTACATGTTCGGATGGGCAACAAGAGAAGAGCTGGGTTTCATGACAAAAACAGCCCTTGAAGTAAGCGAACTTCTCAAAAAGTTCTTTGACGAAATAGACATCCAGTTAGTTGACTTCAAACTTGAATTTGGCAGGCACAACGGCGAAATTCTCTTGGCAGATGAAATAACACCCGACGCCTGCAGACTATGGGATAAGTCTTCAGGAGAAGTTTTAGATAAAGACAGATTTAGAAAAGATATGGGCAAAGTAGTAGAAAGCTATAAAGAAGTTTATAGAAGAATAGTGGAAAGATACGAAAAAGTAGAGGAGTAAAAATGGCACAGAAAGAGTTATTAGTCAGCAACGTTGACAAAGAAATGAAAATTGCCCTTGAGAAATACGAAGAACCTAAAGATATTAAACGCGTTTTATCAGGAATGCGCCCAACCGGCAAAATTCATTTAGGTAACTACTTTGGAGCACTTAAAACGTGGATTGAACTGCAGGATAAAGCTGAATGCTTTTTCTTCATTGCAGACTGGCACGCCATAACAACGTCTTATGAAGACACTTCCAAACTTTCTCAAAATACTTTGGAAATGATGGCAGACTGGATAGCTGCAGGACTTGACCCGGAAAAGTCCGTTCTCTTTATTCAGTCTCAGGTAAAAGAACACGCAGAACTCCACCTGCTTCTTTCAATGATTACACCGGTAAAATGGCTGGAAAGAAATCCCACTTATAAGGAAATGATGGAAAACTTAAAAGATAGAGACCTGGCAACTTACGGATTCTTAGGTTACCCTGTTCTTCAAACTGCAGACATTATCATATACAAAGCAGACACCGTTCCAGTAGGCATTGACCAGCTTCCACACCTTGAACTGTCAAGAGATATAACAAGAAGGTTCAATAGATTTTTCGGTAATATTTTCCCTGAACCAAGACCTTATCTTTCAGAAGCGCCCAAACTCCCCGGACTTGACGGAAGGAAAATGAGCAAATCCTATGGAAACTGTATTTATCTTTCAGACACAGAAGAAGAACTCAGAAAAAAAGTTATGTCAATGGTTACAGACCCGGCAAGAGTGAGAAAAACCGACCCCGGACATCCGGAAGTATGTTCTGTATTCTCCTACCATAAAATATTCACTGACAAAAAACAGGTGAAAGAGATAGAAGAAAACTGCAGAAAGGGACAGATAGGCTGCGTTCAATGTAAAAAGCAACTTTTTGAAAACTTAAATACCTTTCTCTCACCGATTAGAGAAAAAAGAGAAAAACTATTATCAGACAAAGAAACGCTTTCCCAAATTTTCGTTGAAGGCTCTAAAAAAGCAAGGGAAATAGCTAAAGAAACTATGGAAGAAGTCAGAAAAGCAATGAACTTCTTTACTTTCTAATCTGGAGGAAACTTAATGGAAAGGGTTATACCCGTTCCCATAGAAGAGGAAATGAAACAATCCTACCTTGACTACGCAATGAGCGTAATCGTTGGTAGGGCATTACCAGACGTAAGAGATGGCTTAAAACCTGTTCACAGAAGAATTCTTTACTCAATGTATGAATTAGGGTTACAACCTGACAAACCTTATAAAAAGAGTGCCAGAATCGTCGGCGAGACTTTGGGTAAGTTCCACCCTCACGGCGACACTGCCGTTTATGACGCTTTAGTAAGAATGGCGCAGGATTTTTCCATGCGCTATCCTCTGATAGATGGACAGGGAAACTTCGGCTCCATAGACGGTGACTCAGCAGCAGCAATGAGATACACCGAAGCAAGGCTTTCTAAAATAGCAACAGAACTCCTGAAAGACATAGAAAAAGAAACAGTTGACTTCAAACCAAACTTTGATGAAAGCCTTACAGAGCCAGAAGTCCTTCCGGCAAGATTTCCAAACCTTCTTGTAAACGGCACTTCCGGTATTGCCGTTGGAATGGCAACAAACATTCCACCGCACAACATAAAAGAAGTATGCGAAGCCATTAAATACCTTGTAGATAGAGAAACAGCAACTGTTGAAGAGCTTATGCAGTTCATCAAAGGACCTGATTTTCCTACAGGTGCAGAAATCATAAACCCTGAAGAACTCACCAAAATTTACAAAACGGGGCGTGGAAGCGTTACCATAAGGGCAAAACACAAAATAGAAGAAGTTAGAAAGAAAACAGCGATAGTTATAACAGAACTACCATACCAAGTAAACAAGGCAGACCTGATTAAAAAGATAGCTGACCTGGTAAAAGATAAGAAAATAGAAGGCATCAGCGATATCAGAGACGAATCCGACAGAGAAGGAATAAGAGTAGTAATTGAACTCAAAAGAGACGCCACGCCTGAAGTTGTTTTAAATAAACTCTACAAATTCACACCGCTGCAGAGTAACTTCAATTTCAACATGATAGCCTTAGTTAACGGCGAGCCTAAACTATTAAACCTTAAAAGATACCTTGAAGAATTCATAAAGTTCCGCAAAGAAGTTATCCTTAGAAGAACTGCGTTCCTTTTGAGAAAAGCGGAAGCAAGACTTCACATATTAGAAGGACTGAAGATAGCGCTTGAAAACATAGACAGAGTAGTTGAAGCAATTAAAAAGGCAGAAAGCCCTGCCGTTGCTCAACAGAAATTGGAAGAAGAGTTTGGACTGACAGAAAAGCAGAGCAAAGCTATACTTGAAATGAGGCTTCAAAGGCTTACAGGACTTGAAAGAGAAAAGATAGAAAACGAATATCAATCTCTAACGAAAGACGCAGAATACTACAGGTTTGTAATGGAAAACGAAAAAGAGCAGAAAAAGCTGATAAAGCAGGACATGGATGAAATAATAGAAACTTACGGCGATGAAAGAAGAACAAAAATAGTGTCAAAAGAATCCGAAATTGACATAGAATCAATGATAGAAGACGAAGAAGTCGTAATATTCCTGACGCATAAAGGTTTTGTAGCAAGAACTTCTGCGAAAACCTACAGAACGCAGGGAAGAAGTGGAACAGGTGTAAGAGGTATAAAGACAAGAGAAGGTGACTTCGTAAAAGATGTGATAACAGCTTCTTCCAAAGATTACCTACTGGTATTTACAAATCAAGGAAAAGTTTACTGGCTCAAGGCTTACGAAATTCCAAAAATGGAAAGAGCGGGCAGAGGACAATCCATAAGGAACTTTCTGCCAGGAATGTCAGGCAACGAAATTGTCTCAAGAATAATTCCAGTAAAAGATTTTAATATAGAAAAAGATGTCTTTTTCGCAACTCAAAAAGGATACGTTAAAAGAACACCTCTCAGCGAATTTTCCAACCCCCGCTCAACAGGAATAAACGCCATCAACCTTGAACCCGGCGACAGATTGATATATGTAGGGTTAGTAGATGAAAAAGATAACATTCTTTTAGTATCAAAAGGCGGAAGGGGCATAAGATTCCACGTTCAAGATGTCAGACAGATGGGAAGGAGCGCAAGAGGTGTAAGGGGAATACTGTTAGATAGCGAAGAAGACAGAACCGTTGCTGCAACCGTTATCCATCCTGACGATGTTTACCTCTTAATCGTAATGGAAAAGGGCTACGGTAAGAGAGTTAAATTATCTGAATTTCCGATACAGAGAAGAGGCGGCAAAGGACTCATAGCGGCAAAACTTTCAGAAAAAACAGGCAAAATAGCTGACGCAATAACATTAAAAGATGGTGAGCCGGTAATACTCGTTTCCAAAAAAGGAAAGATAATAAGAGTTAACAGCGAAGATATCCCGGTTTACGGAAGACACACAAGAGGTGTAAGAATTCAAAAGTTAGCCGAAGATGACATTGTCGTTTCAGTTTCAAAAGTGCAGGAGGAAGAAGAATGATTGACATAAAAGCCCTGAGAAAAGAACCAGAAAAGTTTAAAGAACTTCTTTCCAGAAAAGATAAAGTTTTCGCAGATATGGTAGATGAACTTCTATCCGTAGATAAAGAAAGAAGAACTCTTGTAACAGAGTTAGAAAACCTGAGGGCTAAAAGAAATACCCTTTCAAAAGAAATAGGAAAACTTTTCAAGGAAGGAAAGAAAGATGAAGCTTTAACTTTAAAAGCAGAGGTTGAATTAATTTCCGATAGAATTGTTCAGCTTGAGAAAGAGTTAGCAGAAATTGAAAAGAAATTTGAGAAACTCATGCTCTCCATCCCCAACCCGCCTCACCCAAGTGTTCCTATCGGTGAAGACGAAGAAGACAACGTAGTAGTTAGATACTGGGGTGAAAAACCTGAATTTGACTTTGAACCTATTCCTCACTGGGACATTGCTAAAGCTTTAGATATCCTGGATTTTGAAAGAGCAACCAAGCTTGCAGGTTCAAGGTTTGTAATTTACAAAAAGTGGGGCGCAAAGTTAGAAAGAGCTTTAATTAACTTTATGCTGGATTTACATACAGAAAAACACGGATACACAGAAATAATCCCGCCGTTTTTAGTAAATACAAAGACGATGACAGGCACAGGACAACTACCGAAGTTTGAAGAGGACCTATACAAGATAGAAGGCGAAGATTTATGGCTTATCCCTACTGCTGAAGTTCCACTCACCAATATCCACGCCGGGGAAATTTTGAATGAAAAAGATTTACCAATTTACTATACTGCTTATACGCCCTGCTTTAGAAAGGAAGCCGGTGCACACGGAAGGGATGTTCGCGGAATAATGAGACTCCACCAGTTTAATAAGGTTGAATTGGTAAAGATAGTTCATCCAGAAAAATCCTACGAAGAATTAGAAAAGTTGGTAAACGAAGCAGAAAAAGTTCTTCAGTTGTTAGGATTACATTATCGTGTAGTAGAGCTCTGCACAGGTGACTTAGGATTTTCCGCCGCTAAAACTTACGATATAGAAGTCTGGATACCATCTCAAAATAGATACAGAGAGATTTCTTCGTGCTCAAACTGCGAGGATTTTCAGGCAAGAAGAGCGAAGATAAGATTTAGAGACAAAGAAGGAAAAACAAGGTTAGTTCACACTCTCAACGGCTCTGGTTTAGCAGTAGGAAGAACCGTTATAGCCATACTAGAGCAATATCAACAAGCTGACGGAAGTGTAATAATACCTGAAGTTTTACGTGATTATATGAAAGTCAAATTAATACGTTAATACACCTTCCAATTAATAACAACAAAACCTCCACTGCTACTTTTATCTATCATATCTTTTAATTGACAATAGATACTTCTATAAAAATCAGGAATTGATGTATCATTCTCACAATATTTTTCTATATCTTTATACGAAAGTCCACTTCTGTCTTCACTCCCCGTAAACTGCCACCGGTCAAAAGTTGCATTGCCCTCTGGAACTATAATGGAAAAATTCCTAACAGTTTTAGATGAACCTGAAATATCAAAACCTCCATTCGAACTAGCTATTCCTTTATCAGCCCATAAGAGAAAATTAACATCTTTTTTCGTAGTAGCAGTATCATCTATCAAATCTCTATTAACCTCTATCTTCTCCGGCGTAAGTATGAAAACATTAGAAGTATTCTCAGTGTTTTGATTACCAGAAATACTTATCCACTGTCCAGTCTTGTCATCACTATAAATCCCCTCTTTCGCATAGAGAAGTATATTGTATCCCTCATCAGCTCCTGAGAAATCAATGTTACTATTTAAATCAAATTCCATTTTCCCTTCTGCAACTAAAGAAAGATTGGAAGTACTCCCCACTTTTTTCTTTAAGGTTGTATTACGCGTAAAATAAATATCTCCCTTTGCTGCAATTATAATATCATTATAAAAATAAATTAGAGAGTCATCAAGAGTTATATTCTTGCCACAAACAACAATTTTTCCATCTCCATTTTTATCAACAAAATCGCTCTTATATACTTCATTAGTATTATAGTCACCATAATCACATTCATTTTCTGGTGGATAAAACTTAGAAACATCTAAATCTGCAACCTTTGGCAAATCCAAATTATTCTGAATATAAACATCAAAACCCAACTTTTCCAAATCACTCTTAAGCGAATTTGAAATTGACTTAACTGCTACAACCGCATCACTCCAATCACCAGAACCCACACTACTCAAATCATTTATATCAAAATTCCCATTTACCGCAAAAGGATAAAAATCCAACCCTGCTTTCCCCAAGTTTACCTCAACTTTTCTAACAGCCTCACCCTTTGTTCCCGTTGAAACCACATAATAACCATCAACCGTTCTATCAATAGTAACGTTATATGTAGCCCCATTAATTTCTCCATTCAACTGTGCTGGGAAGGAACTAATAGCTCCGCTTTTAATTTTCGCAAGAGCTTCCTCTGCTCCACTTTCGGCAGCATTCAGAGCTACAATAGAATCTTTTGTAACAGCAGTCGAAGACGTATTTGTAGTCACAACTTTTAAAACAGCTCCACTCAACAAAAACAAAATAAACACTATTGCTAAAATCAAAGGTAGTGCAAGGGCTTTCCTCATAATTATCCTCTTATTGTGGTTAACGCCAATTTCTACAAATTACAATATCTCCTATTGAAAAGTATTTCCCATTTAGAGTTCCTTCAAGCTTATAATTAACAACATGCGATGTGGAATTAAAAGAAACATTAAAATCACTTACTTCAACAACTCCACTGTCAAACATAGGAATGAACAAACTACCATTCACCTTTCTTTCTAAGTTCCCATCAATCAACTTATATTGAACTACATAACTACAAGTAGAACTAGAAGAAAAGGTCGCATTTTCACAACCAGGTTTTTCATAATCTACATACCTAATAATTAGTATCCTATTAACATTATCCCAACTAACAGGAGGATAAACACTTGTATCATTTATTCCATATCCAGCTTTCAAGAGGTCGCTATCAATAACTTTAACAGCTTGAAAAACAGAAACACTTCCCCTGGAAAATGACAAAGTTCCTATATTATTAGTAAGTGCCTTAGAAAAAAAATATACTGCTCCTCCAATTATTAAAAGAGCAACAGCTATCGTCACTAAAAGTTCTATGAGTGAAAAAGCTTTTCTCATCACCAGTTTCCTTTCAAACGTTCAAGGTGAACAGTTGCATTATATGAACCATAACTAAACTCTACATTAACCTCTATCTTCTTTAAATCAGAACCATTGTCAGAAACAGAATAAGATACTTGCCTATCTCCTGCAAAACCATCACAACAGGAAGTTCCAGACGAACAGTTATAAGTTCCAGCTTGCAAGCAGGTATCCGTATAAGGGAGAGAAACCAAATAGTTAACCAATTTTTCTGCTTTATATAATGCTTGTTCCCTAAGAAGATTCAATTTAGAAAACTTGATTGCATAAATTAACGCAAGAGTTAAAGCAAGTACCGATATCATCATAATTACCATAGCCACTAACACCTCAATAACTGTAAAACCTCTTCTTCTCATTATCCCTTTTCCAAATAAATTCTACCGCTGATATTATCCATTACTATTTTAAAGGTGAAACCATACCCACTAACGTTAATAGTTCCATTATAATATGGCAAACCATTACGTTTAAAAACTTGATTAACTGAAGAAAAAGATAAACTTAAAGTAACATTAACGTTTTCCGGTATTTTCAACGCCACTACAGGAATAGAACTTCCCACAGGAGCATACACATTACAGTAACCATTTTCTATTCTAAACTCACTACTACCCTTTTGATACGCCAAAGACCTTGCATATTCTAATTCTGAATAAAGTTTTTCACTAAAAGTCCTTACTTTATAGTATGAAATCAATTTATAAACGCCAAAAGCAGATATTGAAGTTATAATAATTAAGACAATTAAAACTAACAACAATTCAATTAATGAAAATCCACCATTCCTACGTTTCAACATAAAAATTACTCCCGCCACCAATCATCACCAACCTCTTCAATTATCTTAAACTTTTTCACAAAACCACCATTTACAAGCCAATCAACAGCTTTCATTGCTTCATCATAAAAATCAGGTGCTATCCAGAGTTCAATCAAACCTTTCTTTCTATCTCTCGTTCTAACAGTAGCAATCTCGTGATACCACTCAAATATGGCGTTAATAAATGCAATATCTTTCACATCAACTTCACAGACTAAATTCCTACCCTTCAAAAAATCCCCCATACTTCTCTTCCACCTCTTTAGTATATACCCTTTTCTTACTGTCGCAATACACAACAAGTGGAGGCTCTACAACTAAACCCTTCCCGCTGTTCTTCCTACCTTCCAGCAAAAAGAGATTTGCACCACTTTCATAATCTGGCTGAATAAAACGAACTCTTTTAGGCTCTAACTTATAACTCCTCATCAAACATAAAACATCAACAAACCTCTGAACAGGTAAAAGAACGTAAAAACTTCCCTTATTCTTTAGCAAATAAGCAGCTGCAAAAACAAAATCCTCTAACCTTGCCTCTAACTCCTGCCTCGCAACAGCCCTATGGTAGTTGGAAGCCACATTACCTGTTCCAGCTTCTATAAAAGGAGGATTAGATACAACAACGTCAAAAATCCCACCCCTCACTTCTCTCCTGACATCCTTTACATTCAAAAGCCTCACATCCAATCTATCTTCAACGCCGTTAAGACGGGCATTTTCTTTTGTAAGTTCAACGTTCTCAGCCAAAACATCAATCGCCAACGCTTTAACGTCTTTATATTTCTTTAACAGAAGAATCGGTATAACCCCACATCCCGTTCCTAAATCGGCTATATACTCATTACCCTTCAAACGAACAAAATCGGCAAGCAGAAACGTATCAGTTCCAAATCTAAACCCATCCTTCTTCTGATAAAACCACATCTTTTCATTCAAAAAGCTTGATAAATCCCAATCTTCTCGCACCTATTTGCACAACCTCCCCTTAACAGACAAAACGTACCTCTTAATTTGTTCAACCCATCTCAAAAAGTCATCTGTATCATCAAAGTAATTGTTTCCAACGTCCTCAACAACGTGCTCAAACTGAGCAGGATTTTCCTTCAAAAACTTCTCAATCTCTTCAATCAAACTTTCTGCAGTTTCACAATCGGTAACAACTTCCCTTACAACGTCCCACTCCGACCTTCCTTCCTCAACTCCCATAGCAACGTCAGTAAGCAATCTGTAAAAGTTGGGAAAAGTCTCTTCAAAAAACTTTTCCTTTTCAAAATCCACAACAACCTCCTCATCAACCAAAACATCTAATTGAAAATAGGATTATACAGGACAAGCTCTTAAGAGTTAACCATCATTCTCTTGAAAATAAAAAAATTATTTTCCACATTGAAAAATCAAATAAAAAAGTTATTATTAAATCAGAACCTATCTCGGAGGAGAATATGAGAAATCTACGAACAAAACTGGCATTCAGTAGTTTATGTATCATCTTCCTGGCAAGTTGTGGCAGTGGTAACATCTCAAGCAACACATCAACAACAGCAAGCGGATCGATATACGATGCCTTCATAAAAGGACTAACAGTATGCCCGGAAGGCAGCTCCGTTACTTCCCCCCTATGCAATCAAACCAATGAACTGGGGAAATACACAATAAAAAATTACAGTGGAGGAAATCTTAACGTCTATCTAAACACAGAAAATGGACCGATATACCTGGGAACTATCCCTTCAAACAAAGTTAACAACAAAGTTATCAAACCTACAGACTTCATTTTTAACGGAACAGAAAATGAAACTATCGGTCTTGATCTGGCAATATATCTGGAAAATTTAGCTCAGACGTGCACAACAAACTCTTCCATAACAACGTGGGATTTTTCCTCCTTTAATTCCTCAGTATGTGCAAACTTCCTGCCTCCAGAGAAAAACTTTTACAGATTCTGGGAAAGGAACAGAGAGAAATTAGTTTATTGTCTTGATACTTCTCTCAGAGATAGCGAAAGTTTTGCAAACTGTATGGAAAGTAATTCAACTGTTGTAGATGAAACAAGGGTTAAATTCTACCGATTGAGAAAAAAGTTAGAACTGGAAAATAGTAATCCTGAGACTCTGATTGAATCATCCGAAAAACTTTCGTTTTTCAAAACCAGCAAAGAATTAAAAGGAAAAGCAGGAGATGACAATTACACTTTATCTTTAAAACCAATTGAGATAAGAGCCGACCAGATCATTGGTTCCTACACCGATAATTCTGGAAATGGGACATTTATTATCTCTTTCCCATTCATTTTTTCAGATATGGAACATTACAAAGTAATATCCCCTTATACTTCACCTACCATTACTTTCATAAATTACCCAATACTGGTTCTCCAGCCCAGTGGTGAAGAAGGTCTTAAAGCCATACTAATCCATACCATCAATGAAAAAGGATTTGCCGGTATCCTTATCGATAACCCTTTCTATTCAGAAAGTCCAGCTCTGGAAAGAGTTACCCTATCCATTGACGGTTCATCCATAACATACACAAAAGCCAGCGAAAATGACCTTCTGAACGTCTTAACGCTGATTGGCAGCGATAGTGATTACCATGACGGAATCACCTTCAGCGGTGGCAAAGTTTCATACTACACCGATGATGACATATTATTCAGCGGAAACGAAGGCGTCGCTCAGGATATTGTTCTGAGAATAGCCAATCATTCCATTTCCACAAGGGGACAGGGTGAAATTCAGGTAAATGACAGTAAGTATTATTCCAGCTATAGCAATGTAAATTTCACATATTATGATACTTATCCCACCGCTTATGGTTCCGGTTCTGCAAACTTCACCTTTACACCTGATATGACATTCCAGATTCCCTGTTCAAGTTACATGGCAGATGCAGGAATATGCAAAGCAGATAGTAACTTCATTCTATTCATTTCTGGAAGCGGATACTTCCAGATATCCTGCGATAACGAAACGATACAAAACCTACTTAACGAAATAAACAACAAAACTATTTACGGAATATGGGGAAGCCGCGACGCCTATGATAACCTGCGTCAGATGGTAGAGTCCGTCGTTAGTAAAGATGACTATTACGATGACGAACCAGAATTTATCGGGAAATAAAATTTATAGCCACAGTTACTTACCTTATAATTAAGGCAGATTCTTTTGCCCGACCATTAAGGAGGTAACTGTGGCAACTTTCATAGATAAAGCAAAAATCTTCGTTCAAGGCGGACGCGGCGGAAACGGCTGCGTAGCGTTCAGAAGGGAAAAGTTCGTTCCCAAAGGTGGTCCTGCCGGCGGAGACGGCGGAAAAGGCGGTGATGTCATATTAGAAGCCGACAGAAATGTCCACACCCTACTTGACTTTAAATACAAACGTCAATACAAAGCAGAAAGAGGAAGGCACGGAGAAGGAAGTAAGAAAACGGGAAGAAGCGGAAAGGACCTAATCATAAAAGTCCCGGTAGGAACTGTCGTCAAAGATGCAGAAACTGGCGAAGTTTTAGGAGATTTAACCGAACACGGACAAAAACTGGTAGTGGCAAAAGGTGGAAGAGGCGGAAGAGGCAACGCGGCGTTCGTAACGCCAACCCGCCAGGCGCCAGACTTCGCAGAACCGGGAGAGCCAGGCGAAGAAAGATGGATAGAACTTGAACTTAAACTTTTAGCAGACGTAGGACTTGTAGGATTTCCAAATGCCGGAAAATCCACCCTCCTCTCCCGCATCACCGCAGCCAAACCCGAAATCGCCGATTACCCCTTCACCACCTTACGCCCCATCTTAGGCGTTGCAAAGGCTGGAGACTACTCTTTCGTTGTTGCAGATATCCCCGGTCTTATAGAAGGTGCACACGCAGGCAAAGGTTTAGGACATGAATTCCTGAGGCACGTAGAAAGGACAAAACTGCTGCTCCATCTGATAGACCTGACAGACCCGACGAGAACGCCGGAAGAAGCCTTTGAAAAAATCAACGAAGAATTAAAACTCTACTCAGAAGAGCTCACCCAAAAGCCGCAAATAGTTGTAGGAACGAAAATTGACGCTCTTACCGATAGAAGCAAAATAGAAAAACTAAAGGAATACTTCAACAAAAAAGGTTATCCTTTCTTTGCCATTTCGGCAGTAACCGGCGAAGGACTTGACGAACTTATGTATTTCGTAGCTCAAAAGCTCAAGGAGTTAGAGAAAGAAGATGCTTCAGAAGGCTAAAAGAATAGTAATAAAGGTAGGCTCTCAGCTACTATCCGGCGAAAACGGACTCAACAGCGATTTTATTGAGAATCTGGCTAAACAGATAGCGAACGTATCAAACGCCGGAAAGGAAGTTGTCTTAGTAAGTTCAGGTGCCGTTTTAGCAGGCATAAAAGCCATTAAGCTCAACAGAAAGCCCTTTTCACTTCAGGAAAAGCAAGCACTTTCAGCAATTGGTCAACCTTACCTAATGGCAGAATATAGAAAAGCTTTCAAAAAACACGGCAGAGAAATCGCCCAGGTTCTACTAACGGCAGAAGATTTACGCTCAAAAGAACGTTTCATAAACGCAAAGAACACTTTAGACGCCCTCATGAAGTTTAAAACCATACCCATCGTTAACGAAAACGACACCGTTTCGGTAGAAGAGATAAAAATAGGAGACAACGACAACCTTTCAGCCCACGTTGCCGTTCTGTTTGAAGCAGACATTCTCATAATGTTAACGGTGACAAACGGTTTATACGACAAAGACCCCAACAAGCACAAAGACGCAAAACTCATACCTGTAGTTGAAGACCCGAAAGAGTTAGAAAGTTTTTGCGACTTTAAAGGAAAAACTACGTTTGGAACGGGAGGAATGTGGACTAAAGTTGAAGCCGCCGTCAAAGCCTCCCAGAAAGGAATCCCGGTAATAATAGCAGGCGGAAGGGAAGAAAACGTTATAGAACGAATCTTAAAAGGCGAAAGAATCGGCACGTTGTTCCTACCTGCAAAGAAACTAAAAGCGAAAAGCTACAGAATCCTATACTTGATGAAACCGAAAGGAAAAGTATTCATAGACGATGGAGCGGTAAAAGCCATTACAGAAAGTGGCAAAAGCCTCCTTTCAAAAGGCGTAAAAAAAGTGGAAGGTGACTTCAGAAAAGGCGATGCAGTGGAAATATTTGACCTTAACGGTAAACTGATAGGAAAGGGAATTGTCAGGTGTAACCCTGACCAGCTTTGCTCTTTTAAAAAAGCTTTCATCCACCGCGACGAGATGGTGATTTTGTAAGGTAAAAAACGATTTCTGCTAAAAAATCTAAAAACAGGAACAACCTTAAAAAGTTCTCCTTCGTCCCGAAATTCACCGCAACGCCGTGCTGTATCGCGTGCCTGTTAAGCGTTCCTTCCTTGTAATCAACAAACCTGACCCAATCAAAAAAATCCGGAATCTCATCTTTCCCCAAAAGCTTCTCAACAATTAACTTAACGGCATACTGAATGGTAACGAACTTCCTGTTTCTCTTCCTTATAAGACTTTCTAAATCCGCCTCAACAACGTTTTCCTTCAAAAAGGTATCCCAGATAACCCCTTCCGTTTGGGGAAACAAACCGTAAATGGCAAGCTCAAGGCAACCAAGTTCATAGGCTTTCAAAATATCTCTTAAAATCTTTTCTCTTCGCTTAAACGGCTTAAGTTCAAGCCACTTTTCAATTCGCAATGCAAGAAAAGAAAAATCCCCCCTCTCCATCACCCATTTACCAAAATCCTCACCGCTACCCTTAAACTCATTCACAACGTCTGAAGCGACTATCCAGCCTTTTAGGTAAAGCTGATAAACAATTTCTCTACCCTCTGCTTTTAGCAGATAACTAACAACCGCCCTATCAAGCGCTTCCTCAAATTCCTTTCGCCAGTTAGAGAGTTTCTCTTCCCATTCCTTCTCAACGTTAAGCCTGTATTTCGCCCTGAACGCTTTTCTCAAGGAAGCAAAGAGATTATCAGAGAGCTTAAAATACCTCTCTAACCCATTCTCTTTAACCAAAGAAAAGACAACTTTTTCTTGTTCTTCCTTAGATAGCTTCTTCAAAACTTTTCTGCTAAGCTCTCCGTCAGAAAGCAGTTCACACAGCTTAAAGAAAAACTCCCTCGCGCTCCCCTCTTTTTCAGCCTCTTTAAAAACCTTTTCGGTAACTTTAAATCTCATCTCTCCAAAACGTGAACAGGTAGAACAAAGCAGGTAAATTCTCCTTCAAAAACCGCTTCCCCGTCCCTTTCAACAACAACGTCAACAATCCTTTTCTTGCCTTCTTCTTTTACTACCTGCGCTTTTGCCAGCAAAATGTCACCTACCTTAACAGGTTTCAAGAACTTGACGTTAGCTGCCCCTAAAACAACGTTTGGATGGTTAACGGCAAGCATTGCAGCGTAATCTGCCTGCCCGAAAACAAAACCGCCGTGAACCAATCCCTTTTCATCGGCAGCCATTTCAGGAACGGTTTTCAGCTTAACCTCTGCTCTCCCCTCCTCCAACTTTACAGGTTCTCCGCACAAACGCTTGTCTATTTTCTCGTGAGTTTTTATTTCCAAATTAACCTCCTATTTACAGTTTTTCACACAAAACTTATAAGGAATCAACTTGCCACCGCAGGAAGTAAAGCAAGCATCGTAAATATCCTTGCAACCGCAATCAACGTTACATGACGCCTGCAGCCTTGCAAGTATCCTTTCAAAAGAAGGAGCTTCAGGTTTTACAGGCTTTTTCGGTTTTTCATCGTTTAAGTCTTCTAAAAGTTCTCTCAGTTCATCTCTCCTGTTACAGGCAACGTAATCTTTCGTTCTTCTGCAAACGGCATCAAAGTATCTATAATCCTTGTAAAGCTTTGTAAACTTATCGTTCCAGCTCAAAAGCTCATTCTGATAGTTTTTAATCTCCTTATTGTAAAGCTCCACCTGCTTAGAATACTCTCTTAACTGCTCTCTGTAAATTTGTTCTGCTTCTTTCCTGACCTTCTCAAGACACCTTTCTCTTCTCTCACTACACTTTTCAACGCAAGCGTTAAACTTTTTATCGCAAGTTTCAAGGCAAACTCTATTGTCTGCAGGCGGAACGTACTTATACTTAACGGCAAACTCAGGTCCTCCACAGGAAGCAAGAAAAACAAACGCAAAAACGAACAACTTTCTCACTATAAACCTCCTAAAAACTAACTAAACAGGATTATAGCAACATTCCCGCTTGTTAACAGATAAAATTTGACTATCTATATTGACAGAAAAATCCACCAAGGAGAAAAGGATGGAAAGAGGAATTGAACAACGTTTAGAAAAAATAGCAGAAAAATTCAAAGAAATAGAAGAAAATTTAGGAAAACCTGAAATAATTGCCGACCAGAAAAAGTTTCAGACCTTAGCCAAAGAACATAGCGAGCTTCAACCGATTTACGAAACGTACATGGAATATAAGAAAGCAAAAAAAGGGATAGAAGAAGCGATAGAAATCATAGAAAGCGGAGATGAAGAGTTAGCCGAATTAGCCAAAGAAGAAAAGAAAGAGTTAGAAGAAAAAGTAGAAAAGTTAGAAAACAAACTAAAAAAACTGCTAATACCCAAAGACCCCAACGATGAGAAGAACGTAATCCTTGAAATCAGGGCAGGTGCTGGAGGAGAAGAAGCAGCCCTTTTTGCTCAAGACCTTTTCAGAATGTACTCAAGGTACGCAGAAAAAAAAGGCTGGAAAGTAGAAATCCTTTCACTAAATGAAACAGGATTGGGCGGAATTAAAGAAGTTATAGCAATGATTTCCGGTAAGGGAGCGTATTCCCGTCTCAAATACGAATCGGGCGTTCACAGAGTTCAGAGAATTCCCGTAACAGAATCAGGCGGAAGAATTCACACTTCAACAGCAACAGTAGCAGTCTTACCAGAAGCTGAAGAAGTTGATATAAAAATAGATGAAAAGGATTTAAAGATAGACACATACCGCTCCTCCGGTGCCGGCGGACAGCACGTTAACACAACCGACTCTGCCGTAAGGATTACACACATACCAACAGGAATAGTTGTAACCTGCTCAAACGAACGCTCACAGATTCAAAACAGAATAAAAGCCATGAAAATCTTAAGGGCAAGGTTAAAAGAACTTTACGAAAAAGAACAGAAAGAGAAACTTGACTCTGCAAGGCGTTCTCAAGTGGGAACAGGAGACAGAAGCGAGAAAATAAGAACCTACAACTTCCCTGAAGGAAGGGTAACAGACCACCGAATAAAGCTCACGCTCTATAACCTGCAGGAATTCTTAGATGGAGAAATAGACGAAATGGTAGACGCCCTGATAGCAGCCGACCAGGAAAAGAAAGTAGAAGCTTTAGCAAAAGAAAGTTTATAATTTCGTTTATTTCTTAAAGAGGAGAAACATTATGGAAAAGAATGAATTTCTGCCCAAATGGATAGCCTGGGAGATAACGAGAAGGTGCAATTTAAACTGCATCCACTGCCGTTCCGCTTCAACGATGGAATCGGAACAGGGTGATTTTTCACTTGAAGATGGAAAAAAGTTGATGGATGACATAGAGAAAATCGCCAAACCAACAATCGTCCTGACAGGCGGCGAACCCCTTTTAAGAGACGATGTATGGGATTTAGCAGCCTACGGAACGGAAAAAGGCTTTAGAATGTGCATGGCAACAAACGGAACGTTAGTTGACGACGAAGTTTGCAAAGAGATGAAAAGAACCGGAATAAGAATGGTATCCCTTTCTCTTGATGGCTCAACACCCGAAATACACGATGATTTCAGGAAGCAACCCGGTGCGTTTGAAGGCGTAATGAACGCCATTGAACTCTTCAAAAAGTACGACATTCCGTTTCTTATAAACTCTTCTTTCACAAAGCGAAACGCCTTTGACATCCCCAACGTTTACAAAAAAGCAAGAGAGTTAGGAGCTAAAGCCTGGTATATGTTTATCGTTCTTCCCGTTGGAAGGGGAGAAGAAGCAAACGCAGAACTCTTAAATGCAGAAGAAGCAGAATACTGGCTAAACTGGCACTACGAGTTGGAAAAAGAGCTAATTCTGAAAGGCGACAATACAATCTTAGTCCGTCCAACGTGCGCCCCTCACTATTACAGAATCTTTAACCAGAACGCCAAAAGAGATGGACTTGACCTAAAAAGGCGCAACTTGGTATTCGGAACGGGCGGTGGTAAAGGTTGTGTAGCAGGGCAGTCCATCGCCTACATAGATTGCCACGGCTGGTTAAGACCCTGCAGCTACTTCCCGATATCCGATATAAACGTTTTTGACGTGCCATTCGATAAAGCGTGGTTTGAATCAAAAATCATGCAGGACATGAGAAAAATTGAAGAATACAAAGGAAGGTGCGGTGTTTGCGAATACGTTAAGATATGCAACGGTTGTAGAGTAAGGGCATACTGGGAATACGGTGATTATATGCAGGAAGACCCCATATGCAGATACGTTCCAATAAGAATGAAAAAACAGCAGGGAGAAGCGTAATGGATTTAAAAAACCACCCAATTCTAAAAGCTGCAAGAGGAGAAAAAACTGAATACACGCCTATATGGATAATGAGGCAGGCTGGAAGGTACTCAGAACGTTATAGAAAAATCAGAGAGAAAGCAGGAAGCTTTATGGATTTGTGCAAAAATCCTGAGTTAGCCGCCGAGGTAACGCTTATTCCGATAGATGAAATCGGCGTTGACGCTGCTATTCTCTTTTCCGATATCTTAGTTCCCGTCGAAAAGATGGGAATAAACGTTTCTTTCGTTGAAGGTAAAGGACCAGTTTTAGAACCAAAAGTAGAAACTGTAGAAGACGCTCAAAGACTAAAAATCCCCGAACCTGAAAAAGACCTACCCTACGTATTAGAAACCATTCAATTAATAAAAGAAAAGTTAACAGACAGACCGCTAATCGGTTTTTCCGGCGCGCCGTTCACCCTGGCAAGCTACATATTGGAAGGCGGAAGCTCAAAGAACTACATAGCTGCAAAATCAACCATGTGGAACGATGAGAAGCTATGGAATACTTTAATGACAAAGTTAACTCAAACAGTGATAGAGTACTTATCCGCTCAGATAAAAGCAGGCGTTGACTTAGTCCAGATTTTTGACTCATGGATAGGTGTGCTGTCCAGAGACGACTACGAAAGATATGTTTTTTCATATACGGAAAAAATCGTAAACGAACTAAAGAAAAGACACCCGGAGACGCCGATAATTCACTTTGGAGTAAACGCAGGACACCTGTTAGAGGTAAACAACAGGCTTAACGTTGATGTAATAGGGCTTGACTGGAAAACAGAAATAGACAAAGCTCTTCAGATAATTGATAAATCTATACAGGGCAACCTTGACCCGGTAATGCTGTTTGCCAGTGAGGAATTAATTGAAAAGCAGGTAAGAAAAATCCTCACCTCCGCCCAAAAGGCGCGCGGACATATCTTCAACTTAGGACACGGCATCCTGCCCCCAACAGACCCTAAAAAGGCTAAATTCTTAGTTGACACAGTCCACAAAATCAGCAGAGAACTAAGAGAACAATGAGTAAAAAAGAAAGGCTAATAATCACGCTCCTGCTCTTTGCAGGAGCTTTAATATCTTCCTACTTCGCCCTCCAAACGCTGATAAAGTACGAAATCCAGAACAAAGTAAACCACGCCTTAGACAAATTCCCCGGAAGCGTTTCCTACAAAAAAATCAATTACTCACTGATAAAGAACGAAATTACGATAGACGACCTTAAATTCTCCTACCAGAACTACTCGGCAGAGATAGGAAAAATTAAAATTGACCTACCTTTCAGCGTTTCCAAAATCCCCCCCTCACTCTCCGTATCTATAGCTGATGCAACTCTTTCCTCAAACCTCCCCTATATGAAAGAAATGCTCTCACTCACCGATTACCATAGAAACAAAGTAAAAATAAACGCTGCGATTATCTACCTGATATCAGGAAATAACGTTAATCTATCCCTATCTGCAGAAGGTAAAGACTTAGGAAGTATTAACTTGGGCGTTCAACTACAGGGGAACCTTTCTACACCATCGCGCCTAAAACTTAAAAAGTTAGAACTTACCTATAGAGACCAAGGATTAGTAAAAGGCTTTTTAAGAAAGCAAGCCGAATTAGCAGGGGAAGACGTAAGAACGTTCAAAAAGCAGCTCATATCTTCACTGCAGGGGAAACTACCGCCCTCAGTACTCATTCCCTTATCAAACTTTATAGAAGCTCCCCGTTGTCTCCACCTATCCTTAAACCCCAAACGACCAATAACGCTTCACGAAGCAGCGAACATGCTGAAAAGAAGCGCACCGCTTGAAGAAATTTCAAGTAAGCTCAATATAACGCTGTCTATATGCGATTGAGACTTTTTCCAGCGTCTGAACCGTTCTATCATCTCTTTAATGCTTATGGGCTTAGCCTCTATACCTTTTGCAGGGCAAACGTTAACGCAATGTCCACAACCGTTGCAGACCTCAGGTAACTCCGGAATTACGTTTCCCTCCTCATCAAGTCCTCTCGTTTCGCACATTTCAAGACACTTCTCGCAGTTCTCGCACAAATTCCTATCAATATTCTGAAGATAAGCAGGGGTGTAAAGTTTACCGCCAAAAGTAAGGTAAGCGTAGTTGCCGTTCTCATCGCAAAGGATATTCTCTTCTGAAAGCTCTACCTTCCCCGAACCGGAGCAGGAAACGCCTCAGGTAAAGGCATCTTCCGGGCAGACAAGCCTGCACATACCGTCGCCTATACAGGACTCCATATCAACGATGACAGCTACCAACTTACCGTTCTGCTCTTTAAGTTCAATGCAGTTCTGCGGACAGACCTTCACACACTCACCGCACCCTGTACACTTATCGGTATTGATTCCGGCAGGATAGTAAGGAATAAAAGGAGAACCGTCCTGACAGAGAATTAAACTTTTCTTTTCTGCGAAATCCCCTTCCTTCATAACACCTTCCATTTAAGCAAATTCAACTACTTCCTTATTAACAATTTTACAATATCTACAAGATTAGGCAATTAGCATTGATAAAAATCAATTATGGGAAGATAAGAAAAACTGTTACTTCCCTATCCCCAACTCTTTTATCTTCTTTCTCAAAGTGTTCCTATGAATACCTAAAACTTTCGCCGCTTTAACCTGATTGAAGTTACAGAACTTTAACACTTCCGAGATTAAAATCCTTTCAGCAGCTTTAACAACAAGGTCGTAAAGGTTGTTCTTCTCCTTTTGTTCAACGGTGAAGATATCAACGACAAAGTTACGTATCGCCTCTTCAAAAGAAGGAGAAGACGGCATAACGGCAGAAGGTTTCAGGTCGGAAACGTCTATAACGTCAACGGGAGAGACAACCATAGCTCTCAAAATCATATTTTCAAGTTCTCTTACGTTTCCCGGAAAATCGTAGTTAACAAGCCACTCTACCGCTTCTGGCGTAAGTTCCTTTACTGGAAGCTTGAACTCTCTGGCAAACTTCTTTATAAAGTGAAGGGCAAGGGGAATAATATCCTCCCTCCTTTCTCTCAACGGCGGGATTTCAACGTTAACAACGTTAAGCCTGAAAAACAAATCCTCTCTAAACTTACCCTTCTTTACCTCTTCTTCTAAATTGCGGTTCGTAGCAGCGACTATCCTGACGTCAACTTTTATGTTTTTGCTTCCCCCTACTCTTCTTATCTCCTTTTCCTGCAAAACCCTTAAAAGTTTTGCCTGGAGTTCTGGTGCAAGCTCTCCAATCTCGTCTAAAAACAGCGTTCCGCCGTCTGCCTGCTCAAAGAGTCCTTTCTTTGTGGAAGTAGCTCCCGTAAAAGCTCCTTTTTCATAACCGAACAGTTCTGCTTCCAGTAAGTTTGGAGGCAAAGCTGCGCAGTTAACGGCAATAAATGGCTTATCCTTTCTGTGGGAGTACCTGTGAATCGCTTTAGCAACAAGCTCTTTTCCCGTTCCGCTCTCTCCGGTTATTAAAACGGTTATATCGCTTTTGGCTACCCTACCTATAAGTTTGAAAACTTCCTGCATCTTTCTGCTTGTTCCAACTATCTCATCCTCTATGGGTTTTTCCTCCTCTACCTCTTGAGAAGGCACAGAGAGAACCTTTTTGAGAACCGTCTCTATATCCTCAAAGGAAAAAGGTTTCGTTATGTAATCAACAGCTCCCTTTTCCATAGCGGAAATGGTAAAGTCCATCGTTCCGTAAGCCGTAACGATAACGATTGGAACGTCTTTCACCTCATCCAAAATCTCTATACCGCTCTTTCCGGGCATCTTAACGTCAACAAACGCAAGGTCAACGTTTCCGGACTTTAAAATGGAAAGAGCTTCTTCACCGTTAGAAGCCTCAACTACTTCGTGTCCCTGAGAGGTAAGGAATTTTCTCAGAACAATCCTTATACTCTTCTCATCGTCTGCAACCAAAATCTTTGCCATCAATACCCCTTCATCGGCAGGTAGATTGTTACTTCCGTCCCTTTACCTTTCTCACTTTTCACTTTCACTTCGCCGCCGTGTTTTTTCACTATCTCCGAAGCGATAAACGTTCCCAAACCGCTTCCCTTCTCTTTGGTCGTAAAGAACGGAACGAAAAACTGCTTTAACTCCTGCTCATCCATACCGCAGCCTGTGTCCTTTAATCTTATAAAAATAAAGCCGGAAGGGTGAATGGCGTAGCCGGTTTCAACGGTAATCTTTTTAATCTCCGAAGTTTCTACAGCTTCAAGGGCGTTCTTAAAAAAGTTTATAAGAACCTGAGTTATCCTGTCGGGGTCAACAGAAATTTCAGGCAGGGAAGGGTCAAAAAGGTAAACTACTTCTATATCTTCCGTTTCTATACGCTCCCTGAAAAGGTTCACAACGTTCTGAATTATTTTGTGAACGTTGGTAGGTTCGTAGTTTAAGGAAGAAAAGTCAAAGCTTTTAACTACGTTGTTAAGGAGCCTTTCTATACGCTCTGTTTCTTCTATAAGAACGTTGAGTAGTTCTTCATCGTAACACTTTAGTTTTTGAAAGAGGCGAGCTGCTCCTTTAATGCCGCTGAGGGGATTCCTTATCTCGTGAGAAAGCCCTTTCAGAAAAAGGAGAATATCCTCGTCAAACGGATTTTCCGCAACGGGCTGAACGACAACGATTACTCCCTTTACTACGGAAGAAACGTAAAAAGGTGCAAAGTTCAGATAGTAATCGTCAGTTTTAAATCCTAAGATTTCAACTAAGTTTGAGTAAGACTCCTCTATCTTCTTTTTTATGTCTTCCTGATGTTTGAAAAAGGAATATAGCGGTTTACCCTGAAGGTACTTTATGGAACGGTTAACGAACGTTTCAAACTTTTGGTTGGCGTGGAGGATTTTCCCCTCCCCGTCGGTAATAACAACGGGGAAGGGTATAGAAAAGAGGATATCTTCCGCTCTCAAGTTATGGATAGTCCTCCTTTATCTCCGCCCCCTTTGGGGAACTCTTTAATCTTTGATAGGTCAATAGAACCAGGTGAAGGAAGTTCTATACCTGCAGCTGCTGCCTTAAACTGCTGGTGAAACTCTTTAAGTCTTGACTTATCAGTAACAGGAACAATTGCAGTAATCTGACTTTTGAGAATGTAAGCTTCTACAGGTTCGTTTGCAGTTGGGTCCATAGGCATAATTGTAGCCTGCGCCCCTTTTGTTGTAGGAACTAAAGCGAAAACGCCCGCATCTTTGAGCCTGATAAAGTCGGGAGTTATCTCTTCCACAACGCCGATTATACCCG
The DNA here is from genome assembly GCF_900182835.1 of Desulfurobacterium pacificum. Taxonomy (NCBI): domain Bacteria; kingdom Pseudomonadati; phylum Aquificota; class Aquificia; order Desulfurobacteriales; family Desulfurobacteriaceae; genus Desulfurobacterium; species Desulfurobacterium pacificum. The sequence goes on along the minus strand of NZ_FXUB01000003.1, from coordinate 161,193 downwards.
AAGATGGTATAACGCTTTCTCCTCCTGCTGTTTGAACGAACACCAATTTACCTTTAAGAGATTCCATTTCTCCTCCTCAAGTTTCGTTTTGTAGGGATATTAAATATAGTCCTATAGCAACGGCGTTAGAAACGTTCAAAGAGTTAACGTGACCTTTCATCTCTATGGTAACAACGTCATCAAGTTGTTTTTTCACAGGGTTTGATATACCGCGCCCCTCAGAACCGACAACAAGCCCTAAGGGAAAGGGAAAAGAATACTTAGAGATGGGCTTACCTCCCGTCTCAAGTCCTATAAGCCAACCTCCCGCCTTTTTAAATTCTTTCACTGCTTGAGAAAAGCTGTTCACAACTGCGTAAGGAACGTAGAAAACTGCTCCCGTGGAAGCTTTAACAACCGTATCGGTTATGGTTGCGCTCCTGTCTTTGGGTATTACTATGCCGGTTGCGCCGAAGGCGTCGGCTGAGCGGAAAATAGCTCCTAAATTGTGAGGGTCTTCTATCCTGTCTAAAAAGAGAAGATAGCCGTTTGTGTCTATCGTTCTCTGGACGAGTTCGTCAAAATCTGTCGGCTCTACCGGGGAAACGATTGCAACTATGCCCTGATGCTTTTTTGTTTTTGCTATTTCATCAAGTTTTTTTCGCGGGACTTTTACGATTTTGGCGGAAGGGTAGGAGGAGGAGAGGAGGGGGAGGATTTTTTCTCTATCCCTGAAAGATTGCTCCACGTAAACCTTCAATATCGGGTATCCAGACCTAACCGCTTCAGCAATAGGATTAACGCCATAAATAACCATTCTACTTCCCAGTATTATTAAAGATACACGTATTAACGCACTTTATATCGTCAGATGTTCCCTCTTCTCCATCAGGACCGGGTGAAATAAGTGTAAACGTCTTACCATCGGAAACATAAATAAAATTGTTGCCCCAAGCATCTTTAGGAACAGCATCCATGTAAGGACCTTTCCAGTTTTTAGGCACAGGCTCCGTTTCCGGTTTCTCAACAAGCGCCTTTAACCCTTGAGATGTAGTAGGATAGAAAGAGTTATCTGCCTTATAGAGCTTAAGTGCCTGTTCAATACTTTTCATCTGAGTTTGAGTAACTGTAACTTTCGCTTCTTCTCCTCTTTTTAAGAATTTCGGAGCGACTAAAGCTGCCAAAAGTCCCAAAATAACTATAACAATCATAAGCTCTATTAACGTAAATCCTCTCCTTTTCATGACTCCTCCAATCAGAATTACACATTCCTCACAAAATAGAGAAAGTTTTCAAGCAGTTTCAATCCAGCTTTCTGACTCTTTTCTGGATGAAACTGTGTAGCAAAGACGTTGTCTTTCTCTATTGCAGATGTGAAAACAAGCCCGTACTCTGTTTCTGTCAATTTAACGCTCTCCTCTTTAGGACAAACGTAATAAGAATGAACGAAGTAGAAAAACTCTCCTTCTTTAATACCTTTAAGTAAAACCGATTCTTTCTTCTTAACTATCTGATTCCAACCCATATGGGGTATTTTGTACTCTTTCGGCAAATCAAACCTAACCACCTCACCTTTTATAAACCCCAAACCTTCCTCTTCACCGAACTCATAACTCTTTTCAAACACAAGCTGTAATCCAAGACATATACCCAAAAACGGTTTCCCCCTCTCAACCTCATCTATCAAAACTTCCCATAACCCTCTCTCTTTTAAGTTCCTCACAGCATCTTTGAAAGCTCCAACACCCGGCAGTACAATGGCTTCAGCATCTCTCACTTTTTCGGGTTTAGAAGTAACAACAACGTCAGCTCCTACGTGCTCTAAGGCTTTACTAACGCTCCTCAAATTACCCATTCCATAATCTACAACCGCTATCACTTTATACCTCCAGGGAGCGAACCCAAAAGATACTTGATATCGTTATCTCCAAACATAACACCTGCTCCCAAATATACTCCTCTCCACTTGTGGTAAAGTAACTCATCACCACCACCGTAGATAAACCAATTCTTATTTAAGTTATACCTTAAACCTATTCTTAAATGAGGTGGAATATCATCTCCATCTGCATCCTTTCTACCACCATCCCACAAGTCTGAGCTCAACATCCACTTATCATTAAATATGTAATCCAAACCTATACCACCAGTACTCTCTTTCAAACCGCCTCTAAGAACAAACTTACCTCCTTTATGGAATAAGTCATCATCAAATACCTTTGCGTACTGAAGCGTAAACTCTGTCCTATAGTTCGTTTCTATCTCTTCTCTCTTCTCCACTGTTGAGCCGTAAGTAATGTAATAATCCTTTCTGTCAACCTTACCCTGAGAATCACCCACAACTTCCAACAGGTAGAAATGGTCTTTTGAAGGCACTATTTTCAAGCTCATAATCCCTCTAGTATCGCCTGTCCTTGTATTAACATCCCCTCTAAACCCTATAAACGTCTTTGTCTTTTCAAACCTATCTGCAAGGTTACCCAACGTCTTTGCCGTTTTTGTAAGACTCTCATAAAGCTTATCATCGTTAAATAGCTTTCCAACAGTTCCTTTACCTTCGTTAACTTTTGCAAGTAACTCCTTAAGCTCTTCCGTCGTAACTTTAACGTTCTTCAAGGTCTCTTCTATATTTTTCGTATTATTTTCATTTAAGAGCTCTTGCAATTTAGCCGTTAGGTTATCTAACCTGTCCGCTATTTCAGGCGCTCTCTGAACAGCCTTCTTCAGAGAAATCACAGTTTGTCTTATATCATCTCTGTTTTCCACTGCCATTTGCGAAAGCTGAGTAGTTAAAGTATTAACGTTATCCATAACTTGCGGGAGTTCTTCCTTTAAAACAGAAGTTAGAGCTAAAGTATTCTTAAGTATCTTAGAAACAGTTTCTTTATTGTTAGCCAAAACGCTATTTATCTGCGATATAGTAGTGTCAATATCTTTTGTCAGCTTAGCTACATTATCCATTATAATGGCAAGCCTATTCTTTCCATCCGGTGTCGTTAAAGACTGATTAAACTTCTCTAACAGTTCATTCACGCTGGTCATAACTTCATCCATAGAAGCCGGAACTTTAGTATTTTCTATAACGGAATTGGGGGGAAGTAGTGGTGCCGGAGGGTGACCGGGGTCAAGTTCTACGTACTTTTCTCCCATCAATCCCATAGTTTCAATGGAAGCCTTCGCATTTCTATATATTTTAATGGGTTTTAAAAAAACTATCTCTACAACAGCTTTATCCCCTTTTACATCTACAGAAACGACCTTACCTACAGTAACGCCGGCAACTCTAACAGGTGCATCCTTTTCAAGACCAGCTACATTAGAAAACACTATGGAATACTTTAAGTTTTTAAACTCTTTTTTGAACTTTAAAGGTTCAAGAGTAGTAGCTACAACTCCGAGTCCTGCAAAAGCCAGGACGACAAACAGCCCGACTTTAGCTTCAAGCGTTAATCTGCTCATTTTCCCTCTCCATCATTTCCGTTATAGGACCTTCCGGTTCCCCATTGATAAACTGCTTAACCACAGGGTTGGAAGAATTTCTTATCTCCTCCGGCGTACCAACTTCCACTATCGTTCCGTTCCAAAGGATAGCTATCCTATCAGCTATCCTAAAAGCGCTGTTAACGTCATGACTAACTACAACGCAAGTCTTTCCAAGTTCTTTTCGGAGCTTCAATATTAAATTATCAAAAATCGCCGTCATAACAGGGTCAAGACCAGAAGTCGGCTCATCAAAAAGGATACACTTTGGATTCATACACAACGCTCTGGCAACTGCCACCCGTTTCCTCATACCGCCAGAAAGCTCTGAAGGATAAAGGTCTTCTGTTCCTGAAAGTCCTAATAGAGACAAATAATAGGAAGCCTCTTTCTTTGCTTCTCTTTCACTTATTCCTTTCTTCTCTATCAAGTAAAAAGCAACGTTGTACCAGACAGGGTAAGAATCAAATAAAGCTCCACTTTGAAACACATAGGTAAGCGTTTCTCTGAACTCAATAACTTTCTCTTCATCCAACGACAAAATATCCATTCCGTAAACTTCTATATAACCATCATCAGGTTTTATTAAACCAGCTATTTGCTTTAAAAGAACGCTCTTGCCTGTCCCCGAAGGACCCATGATAACGAATATCTCTCTATCGTAAACAGTAAAAGTTACATCTCTGTGAACAACCTTACTTCCAAAGGATTTTTTCAGATGCTTAACAACAATCGCCTCTTTCATAGGTTAAACAACCTCAATATGTATGTAATCAAGTAGTCAAAAATCAAAATAGCTATAGACGAAGTTACAACTGCCTTCGTTGTAGATTCACCAACACCTTTAGCGCCACCTTTCGTGTAGTATCCATAAAGGCAACTTATCGTAGCAATCAAAAATCCGAAAACTGCAGCTTTAATAAGACCGTGGTAAACATCGTTCATTTCTGCAAGGTTTTGCGTATATCTCAGATAAAGAGTTTTATTCACGTGAAACAGATAAACGCTAACAACATAACCGCCTATATAACCAACAATATCAGAGATAAGTGTAAGAACAGTTACAGCAATAACAGAAGTATAAAGGCGGGGGGTTATCAAATACTTAATCGGATTTACTGCCATCATTTCAAGAGCATCTATCTGCTCTGTAACCTTCATCGTTCCTATTTCAGCAGCCATAGCAGAACCAGAACGAGCCGTAACCAAAAGGGCAGACAACACCGGTGCAAGTTCACGCGCCATAGAAATAGCTACAACAGCACCTATCATATACTCAGCATTAAAGCGGTGAAACGCCGTATAAGTTTCAAGAGCTATAACTCCACCTGTAAAGAAAGAAGTAATGGCAATTACAGGTAAAGAGTCTGCACCTATAGATGCAAGGTAATAGATATATCGCTTGAATCTAATTGGCTTTTTAAAGGCTAAAAGTACTGCCTTTACCGAAAGGAGAAACCACCTACCCCAAAACTCCAAAAAGCCTATAACCCATGAACCTATCGCTTCTAAAACACCTATCAATCTATCCACTCTCCAGATAAAAATATTCTGAACAACTGATTAATTTTTGTTCCTCTATTCTACAAAATCCCCCCCATCTCCCCCACAAACGACTAATTTTTCGTAAACTCTACAAGACAAAATTACAAGGAGAGGCAAAATGGCAGCAGAAGAAAAAAGCCTTGAGCAAAAAATCATTGAACAGAGAAAAGAAAAGATAGAAAAACTTAAAGAAAAAGGCATACAACCATACGCTTACAAGTTTGAAAAAACAGTTTCCGCAAAGGAACTCTTAGACAAATTCGGAAGACACAAAGAAGGCGAAGAAAGAGAAAAAGAACAACTTCCAGAAGAAACGTTCTCTTTAGCCGGCAGAATAATGGCGATGAGAATAATGGGTAAAGCTGCCTTCTTCCACATTCAAGACGAAACCGAAAAGATACAGTGCTACATAAGAAGGGACGTAGTTGGAGAAGAGTTTTACAACAAGGTATTCAAAAAACTAATTGACATAGGAGACATCGTCGGCGTCAAAGGAAAACTTTTCAGAACAAGAACAGGCGAACTAACGTTAGAAGTTACAGAAATGGAACTGCTCACAAAATCCCTCCGCCCGCTACCGGAAAAGTGGCATGGTTTAAAAGACGTTGAAAAGCGTTACAGACAGAGATACCTTGACCTGATAGTCAATCCGGAAGTCAGAGACGTTTTCAGAACGAGAACAAAAATCATTAAGAAAATCAGAGAATTCCTTGATAGCAGAGGTTTCATGGAAGTTGAAACTCCTATCCTGCAGCCGGTAGCCTCCGGCGCTGCTGCAAAACCCTTCATAACCCACTACAACGCCCTTGACATAGACGTTTACCTGAGAATCGCACCAGAGCTTTACTTAAAAAGGCTCATCGTCGGCGGATTTGAAAGGGTTTACGAGTTAGGTAAAAACTTCAGAAACGAAGGTATAAGCACGCGCCACAATCCCGAATTTACGATGATTGAATGGTATATGGCTTACGCCGACTACTACGACCTTATGGACATGACCGAAAAACTCTTTGAATACCTGTTAGACGAAATTTTCGGTAAAGGCGTAAGAGAAATAGAATATCAGGGAACAAAACTTTCCTTCAAAAGACCTTTCAGAAGAATCTCTTACCTTGAAGAACTCTCAAAGAAAACAGGACTTACACCAGACCAGTTACTACACGATGAAGAAGCCGTTCTTAAAAAAGCAAAAGAAGTCGGCATAGAAAAGGCAGAAGAACTATCCCACTTTAAGAGAGTTCAGGAACTGTTTGAAGAACTCATAGAACCAGAACTCATTCAGCCAACGTTCGTAATAGACTTTCCGAAAGCGATATCACCCCTCGCAAAAGAAAAGAGAGACAACCCAGAATTGGTAGAAAGATTTGAGCTTATAATTTTTGGCAGAGAAGTTGCAAACGCTTACACAGAGCTAAATAACCCGGAAGAACAGAAAAAGCGCTTCTTACAGCAGCTTGAAGAGAGGAAGAAAGGCGACGACGAAGCGATGGAATACGACGAAGACTTCGTTACAGCACTTGAATACGGAATGCCGCCGACAGCCGGCGAAGGTATCGGAATAGATAGACTCGTAATGCTTTTCACCAACAAGGACTCAATTAGAGAGGTACTTTTATTCCCTCAGTTAAGACCAGAAAAGCAGGAAAGCAAGTAGGGAGAGCCTCACGCTCTCCCCTTTACAAGGAGCAATAAAAAGTGAATCCGCTGATTAAGTGGCTTGCCTTAAGAAACTTTAAGTTCAAAAAAGGATACCTATCTTTCGCCTTTATCATATCCATATTAGGTGTAATCGTCGGAGTTGCAGCTCTCATAATAGTCAACGCAGTAATGACAGGCTTTCAGGACGCAATAAAGCAAAGGCTTTTATCAAGCAACGCCGACATTATAGTGATGAAAGGCGGTAAACCCTTTGACAACTACGACTACGTTGAGAGAAGAATCGCAAAACTCCCCCACGTAACAGGCACAGAACCTTTTCTCTACGTTCCCGTAATGGCAGTATCTTCAGACGCTTCTTCTGCTGCAAGCGCTTCAATCAGAGGTTGTTACCCCGACAAAGAAAAGAGAGTTACAGACCTGCCAGAAAAAATTATTTTAGGTGACTGGGAAATTTTCAAAAGAGACAAAGACGGAGCTGTAATAGGAAAAATTTTAGCCGACACCTTAGGAGTAACGCTTGGCGATAAAATCAAAGTAATATCTCCACTTGGAAGAAAAACACCTTTTGGAATAATACCGAGAACCGCCACGTTCAGAGTTGACGGAATATTTGAAGTAGGAATGTATCAATTTGACTCTTCCCTCATTTTAGCCCACATAGATACGGTGCGAAAAAAGTTCGGATTTGGCAACGTGGTAACCGGAATAATGGTAAAAGTTGACAACCCAGACAACGTAAAGATAGTAGAAAAAGAGATACAAAAAGTGTTAGGACAAGGCTACTACGCAGAAGACTGGATAAGCCTCAACAAAAACCTCTTTTCAGCGCTGAAATTGGAAAAATTAGCAATGTTTTTAATTCTAACGCTTATCGTAATCGTTGCCTCATTCAACATTTCAAGTCTATTGATGATGAACATAAACGCTAAAGCCAAAGACATAGCAATCCTTAAAACTGTTGGTGCCGACAACTCCTTAATTTTAAAAATCTTCATTTTTCAGGGCTTCTTAATAGGCTTAATAGGAACGATAATCGGGGAAGTTATAGGAATAGGCATTTCCATTTTAGGCGAAAAATACAAACTTATTCCACTACCACCTGACGTTTACTATATAGATCATCTACCCTTTAACTTACACGCTTCTGATTGTATAACAGCAGCTGTTGCAGCAATTATCATAAGCGTAATTGCTACTATATACCCCTCCCTCAAAGCCGCCAAAACAGAACCGGTAAAAATTCTGAGAAGCGGAGAGCAGTAGTTACTCCGCTAAAAACTCTAAGCACTTCTCTACTTCCCACTTACTACCAATTATTACAGGAACTCTCTGATGAAGTTTTTCAGGAACAACGTCAAGTATGCTTTTCTCACCTGTAGTTGACAAACCACCAGCCTGCTCAATCAAGAACGCCATAGGACTTGCTTCATAAAGAAATCTCAACTTTCCACTCGTATTCTTCTTATCTGCCGGATAGATAAATACGCCTCCCTTTAGTAGCGTCCTATGAACATCAGCAACCATAGAACCAACGTACCTTAGCGTATACTTCTCTCCTTTGAGAAAATCCACGTACTTTCTCAACCCTTCCTGTACCCACTTATCCCTGTTAGCCTCATTGATTGAGTAAATTTTCCCTTTCTCCTTCAATCTTATCTCTGGATGGGAAAGCAGATAATTTCCACTTTCAGGGTCTAAAGTAAAACCAACAACCCCTCTACCCAACGTCAAAACCATTATCGTTCCCGAACCGTATATAACGTAACCTGCTGCAAGCTGCTCTCTACCGGGTTTTAAAACGTTGTCCTTATGGATAGAGAAAATCGTTCCAATACTAACGTTAACGTCAATGTTTGAAGAACCATCAAGAGGGTCATAAGCAACAGCATAACCGCTATTGGACAAAACAACTTTATCTTCCATTTCCTCAGAAGCTATCTGAGAAACCTTCCCGCACTTTTTAAGCGTATCAAGAATTATCTCGTTAGCAAGCTCATCAAGTTTTTGAACCTCTTCTCCTTGAACGTTCGTCTTTCCCGCACTTCCTAAAACGTTTAAAAGAGCAGCTTTCCTTACCTTTGCAGAAATCTCTTTGGTTGCAGATGCAATCTCGTTTATCAGAATAATCAAGTCATCATCAAGGTGTCCAATCTCTTTTTTCTTATCAAACAGATAAGATGTCAACGTAACAGCCATTTCTCCCTCCATATCAGTTGAGGAATACGTTAAGTTTTTTCCTTAAAGCATACTCTTTCATTTTTTTCTTCGCTCTCGCTTCAAGCTGTCTAACCCTTTCCCTACTTATCCCAAGCTTTTCTCCGATTTCCCTGAGAGTTTTTGGGTCGTTACCGTCTAAACCAAACCTCATAATAATAATTCTCTTTTCTTGAGGCGTTAACTGTTCAAGCATCTCTTGAATACTCTGCTTTAACTCCTCTTTCACAACTTTTTCTTCTACCTCTGCTGTCCCTTCACCCTTGAGAAAATCTTTAAAAGTAGTGTCTTCTTCATCCCCTATCGGCGTATCAAGGGAAAGAGGAACCTGACAAACAGTTAAAAGCCTTTCTATATCCTTTGGCTCCATTCCCACATATTCTGCCAGCTCTTCAGTTGTTGGTTCTCTCCCCAGCTTCTTCAAAAGCTCACCGTAAGAGCGGGTAATTTTATTCACAAGAACAGCCTGCTTAACAGGAATCTTCACAGCACCGGTTTGTTGCGCAAGTGCCTGCATTATAGACTGCCTTATCCACCAAACAGCGTAAGAGATAAACTTAACCCCTTTATCTGGGTCAAACCTCCTCGCTGCTTCAATAAGACCCAAAATCCCTTCAGCAATGAGGTCGTGCAACGGCAGTCCGCAACCTAAGTATTTCTTGGCAACGCTTACAACGAAACGCAAGTTAGACTCTACAAGCTTCTTCAAAGCTTCCTTGTCGCCTTTTTTCGCCCTCTTCGCTAACTCTATCTCCTCTTCTCTCGTAAGAAGCGGAATCTTTGAAATAGACTTTAAAAACGCATCAAGTGAATCCTTATCTGGAACGAAACTCTCAATCAGTGAAGGGTCTATCTGCTGGTCAAAAAGGTTAAGTTCCCCGGAGAGCTCACCCTCCAGGGACTCAACATCGTCAAATCCTAAATTTTCTTCATCTTCCAAAAAGAAATCTTTATCTTCAACCATTTCACTCCTCCGGATTTAAAACGAGATAAATAATTCCTCCATTCCTCAACACCTTAACCAAAACCCCAGACGTTCCTGCTTTCTTTAGCACTTCGGCTAATTGGTCAGCAGATTTTACCTCTTTAAGCGTTCTTGGTGTAAGTCCCGCCTTTATAATTACATCTCCTTCCCTTAAACCTGCATCATCAGCCGGAGAACCAGGTTTAACTTCGGTAACCAACAAACCTCCCTTAATCCACTTTGGAATACCAAGCTTTTTCTTAAGCTCAGGATTGAGAGGCTGAACGGCAAATCCGTACTTATCTAACATGCTTTCAAGAGCCACCTTACCGCTTCCTGGCATCTGTCCAACTTTAACGGTCAATACTTTTTCCTTACCGTCTCTAACTACAGTAATTTTTACTTTCTCTCCTGGTCTTGTATTAATCACTTTAAGCTGCAAGTCGGTAACGTTTTTAACAGGTTCTCCGTTGTAGCGAATGATGACGTCACCGCTCTTCAATCCACCTTTCTCAGCAGGACTACCGCTCATCACCTTCGTAACTAAAACACCGTGCTTAACGCCAAACTTCTGCGCAATTTCCGGAGAAATATCCTCAATATAAACGCCAAGCCAACCTCTAATTACTTTTCCATACTTAAGAAGGTCATTCATTATCTTTTTGGCAATGTTTATAGGAACAGCGAATCCCAACCCTTGTGCATTTCTAACAATAGCCGTATTGATACCTATTACTCTGCCGTGAATATCGCAGAGCGGTCCCCCACTGTTACCGGGGTTAATTGCCGCATCAGTTTGAATGAAATCCTCTATAGGATTTAGTCCTAAACCGTGTCTGCCCTTAGCAGAAACGATACCATGCGTAACGGTCCAGTTAAGTCCGTAAGGGTTTCCTATCGCTATAACGAACTCACCGACTTTAATTGAATCGGAATCACCAAGCTGAACTGTAGGAACCTTCTTGTTCCCAACCTTTATTTTGATAAGAGCAACATCAGTTTTAGGGTCTTTACCAACGACTTTAGCCCTGTAAACAGAGCCATCGCTTAATTTAACCTTTATTTTGGTAGCCTTATCAATAACGTGGTTGTTTGTGAGTATGTAAGCCCAACCATCCTTGACTTTTACGATAAACCCTGAACCCAAAGACCTCGTTTTAAACTCTTTAGGAAAGTTATCAAACGGAAACGGAACACCAAACTGTTGGAAAAAGTCTCTGAATTCAGGTGGAATAGGTGGGTGTTTGAATTTAATTTCTGAAACTGTACTGATGTTAACAACAGCAGGCTTCACCTTTTCAGCAACTGTTTCAAATACTCTCTGTAGGGACTCAACAGCACTGTAATCCTGAGGCGTTGCAGTAACGCCGGCAAACGACGATACAGTTGATACCGCTACCATAGCTAATGTAAGAGTCACCCTCTTTAGAAGCTGTCTTGTGTTCATCGCACTACCTCCTTTTTAGTTATTCTTTTGTGCGTAAAGAATTTTTTTCACCAACTTCTCACTCAATACCCTTTTAGCACCTATAAACCTACGTCTAAAGTAGGGACTGCTAAGAGAAGAAATAGAAAGCCCGTGGTACATGGAAGAAAAATGTACGAACTTTCCGTTACCTATGTAGATACCCACGTGAGAAGGAAAGCTGGCGTAAGTTCTAAAAAAGACCAAATCTCCTACCTTTAACTCGTTCTTGCTAACAGGAACACCTACGTTAAACTGCGCTCTCGCCGTTCTCGGCAGGTTTATACCTAATTTTCTATAAACGTACATAGTAAACGAGGAACAATCAAGCCCTCTCTTTGGATTAGCTCCTCCGAAAACGTAAGGAGTATTTTTTAGGTTTTTAAATACCCTTGCCAAAATTTCCAACAAGGCACTCTTATACTCCGGATTTTCAAGTATTGACAAATTCCAGTTATCGTAAGGAACGTTCAAAGGCGTAGAAAGAACGTCGGCTAACTTCTCTCCTTCTTCATAAACCACATTGGTTATAGGATAAATGTCCTCTCCAGCTTCCTTCACATCCTCTTTAACTTCTGCCGCTTTTTGTTCCAGAAAAGCTATAGTCTTCCTGCTGTTTACGGGCTTATAACGTCTGCCAGGAACGATAAGTCGCTGACCAGGTCTAAGCAAACTGCTACGCAAACCGTTAATTCTTTTGAGTTTAGCAACAGTTGTGTGGAACTTCTTGGCTATTTTATATAGAGAATCGCCTTTCTTCACTCTGTAAAGCTGAGCGTGGGACACCTGAGGAAACAAAAGGAATATTGATAAACATAACAGAATTCTTCTCAACTTCGGCACCCTCCTACAGGTTACGGAAACTATTTTACCAAAAGACCAACTGATTCTTTCAGTTTTCTAAGCTCCTCTTCCGTTAAATTCCTGTACTCACCTAAAGGAAGTTCCCCTAACTCCAAGTTACCGAACTTTACCCTTTTAAGATAAAGAACAGGGTGCCCTATTTTTTCAAACATTCTCTTTACCTGATGATATTTACCTTCATTTATCTCTATCTCTGCAGCAGAACGTCCTTCTTCTGCTTTAAGAATTTTCACCTTAGCAGGACGGGCAACAAAATCTCCTAAATCTATGCCCTTCTTTAAAGGTTCTATCTTCGCTTCAGTTAACTTCCCTTCCACTTCAACGTAGTAAACCTTGGGAACTTTCCACTTTGGGTGTGTCAACCTGTGAGCAAGCTCACCGTCAGAAGTTATAAACAGAAGCCCTTCAGCATCTTTATCAAGCCTTCCTACAGGAAAAAGTTTCTCATCAAACCTCGGGATATCAGAAACAAGCTCCATAACGCTCATATCTCTATCAGCAGTGGTAGTAACGTAACCTGCCGGCTTGTTGAGAATAAGGTAGTAATCTTTCTGATAGTAAACAGGTTCTCCGTCAACTGTCACTTCATCTCTTTCAGGGTCAACGTTAATAGAAGGAGACTTAACAATTTCTCCGTTAACCGCAACTTTGCCTTTCTTAATTAATTTTTTAACTTCTGAACGGCTTCCGTAACCGCTCTCTGCAAGCAACTTATCTAATCTCATTTTGCTCCTTCCCGAATAACCACCAGACGATTAAAACGTAAGTAACGAAAAAGAAAAAGTAGTTCAAGAACACTGTTATTATTCTAAATAACTTCGGATTGAAAAAGAAACGGGATAGAGAAAGCTCTACTCCAAACGCTATTATAGAAAACACGAACATCTGCAAAATCCACCCCACCCCCACCTTCCAATCAACCAACCTGACATCATCTCTAACGAAAATACGAAGCGAATAGTAAAAACCTAAGTAGAGTAGTAGGGCAGAAACTACAGTATCAAGCGCCATTGTTATTGGATAGGAAAGGTGAAGCAGAAACGCCAAATAAAACACGCCGTAATTGACTATCCCCATAAAGAGATAAATAAACAGATAAAAAGCTGCTCCCCTCAAAAACGGTATAACGTTCATCGCTTCAGCACCCTATCGTAAGAGAGCTTAAAAGTAAAAAAGATAACGGCAATCTCAAGGTTCATAAATAGAAACATTCCTAATGGTGACCCTTTAAAAAAAAATACAATCAGCCATGAGAGAAAGAAGGAGATAACGACAAAAGGAACAAAGTGATAAGCCCAAGCTTTAGCTAACAATCTCTCATCTTTAAAACCGGCAAACCTTTTCAAAGAAAACTGATAGGAAAAGAAAAGGAAAACCGGAGATATTACGTAAGTTACAAGCTTTGCAACTAAAGGAGAAGCACCTGCTTTAAACATAAAGTTCATGAGAAGACCGTTGAACATAAAAAGAAGAACGAAAGAATAAGCGTAAACGATAAAGGCTTTTAGAAACGAACGCTCCATAACCTCTCCTTATGAATGGTCGGGGCGGGGGGATTTGAACCCCCGTCCTCTTGGTCCCGAACCAAGCGCGCTAACCAGGCTGCGCCACGCCCCGCTGGTTAAAGAATAATAACCTAAGAGAAGGAAAAATCAAGAAAGAAGGCACCGCCTCCCTAAATTAACCTCAGCCAAAAGGTGAACAGTAGTTGGCTATGTCAATAACTTCAACGTCTTCTGACTCGCAGTATGGACACTTAATTTCCATCAGCTGCAGAGGGGTATAAATTACTTCTTCAAACTCAGCGTTGCAGTTGTTACAGCGAAAAACGTAAATCTGCATACATTCCTCCTGAAGCTTTATTGGGGAATTTTAAAATTATGCAAACTCAAAAAAGTTACAACAGGTTAAAATGAAAATGATAAAAATTTTAGAAACAACTACTTTTTCTGAAAACGGCGGAACGATAGAACTTTTAGAAGACGGTAATTTCCTCAAAATCCCCACCCTCCCCTCCACCTTCATTCCCAACTTCCCCTTTCCCTACCTCAACCCCGTCCAAACGGTCTTTTACCGCTACTACGACGGCGGGAACGCCCTCATATCTTCGCCTACAAGCTCAGGAAAAACGCTAATTTCACTGCTGTTTCGCTTAAAAAACAAAGAAGGCAGACTAATCTACACCGCGCCAACCCGTTCTCTAATTTACGAAAAGTTTAGAGAGTTTAGAAAAATCTTCGGCAGAACGGGGATAAGAACGGGCGACCTGATTGAAGAGTTAGACGAACTCAACCAGCAAACGGTCGTCTCAACCTACGAAAGCCTGCTCTCGGCAGCAAGGAACAGGGCAAAGTGGTTTGAAGAAGCCGGCGCCGTGATAATAGACGAAGTTCACATAATCAGAGACAGAACGAGAGGCGCAGCAATAGAAGAAATCGTAACCTACTGCCTGAAGGAAGAGAAACCGCTTCTGTGCCTTTCGGCAACGATACCGGGCGCTTCCGAATTAGCAGAGTGGATAAAGGCAGAGCTTTTTATAGAATCTGAGTGGCGACCCGTTCCGCTGAAAAGAGAGGTGCTTAACTTTTCAAAGCTCTTGAAGAAAGCCAAAGGGGAAAAGCTGTCCGACGCAGAGAAAATCGTTTCTGTTATAGAACACTTAAAACTCAAAGGGAAAACCCTCGTATTCCTGCCAAAGAAAGACTTGGGCTGGGAAGCTCTTAAAGTAGAAAACGTAAACTACAAAAAGAAAGTGGTAAACAAAACAACGCCTTTTAAAAGGATAGAAACAGAAGGCGAACCTGTGGCTTTCCACAACGCAGACGTCCCGCAGGAAGAGAGAGAAACAATTGAAAGAGAATTCAAAAAAGGTAACTTAAACAGGCTCTACGCAACGCAGACCCTCGCCTACGGCGTGAACCTGCCGGCAGACAACGTTGTGGTGTTCGTAAGAGGTTACTTTGACAGGTTTACATACAGGTATTCCTTCTTTCCAGACCTTTTAACGATAATGCAGATGGAGGGAAGAGCGGGGAGGTGGGGATTTTCAAAAGAGGGAAAGTCCTACTTGATAGTCAGCGGTGCAAAAGAGGAGGCGCTGTTAGAAGCGCTAAAGGAAGAGTTAGAATCACCGTTTAAAACGGCGCTTTCAGAAGGTTTAGAACTAAAAGAAAGGGCTGCCTGCCAGAACAGAACGAAATCCATACTCAGCCTCATGATGTTAGGTCCAATGGTTCGCTACGGCAAAAACTGGAAAGATTCCATAAAAGAAACTTTCAGCGTAAAGAAAAATCCCCTCCTCCTCTCCCACCTCCAGCAGGTAGAAGAAGAGTTAACCAAATTAGGCTTCATAGAAAACGGAAAACCAACGCCCCTGTGCCTTACACTGGCAGCATCCTACATCTCCCCCTACTGCTACCTTGAATTCAAAAACAGGCTGAAGCACGCAGAATCGGCAACAGAAGAAGAGAAAACCATACTCTACACGTTCGCCGTCAGACCCCTGATAAAAAGAGAGTTTTTCCCCGGAACGCTGATAACCTTCACAGGCGACGGCTTCAAAGCCGCATCAACTCAAATAAATCACTACCTTCACAAAAAAGTCGGTGAAACGATAAAAGACAACTCAGATGTCCTGATTTTCTACGCTTTAGGTGACCTCTATCCTTTCAGCAACGTTGCAAGACCGCCCGGCGAACTCTCAAACCTGTCTTCAGAAAGCTCTCTATTAGCTTCGTTCCTGTGCAGAATAAATGCATTAGACTTTGACGCCGTTCACAGAATTGCGATGATGGTAAGGCAGGGGATTCCGTTCAGCTACTCTCTTTTAGCTGCTATTGAGGGATTGGGCTACATGAGAGGAAACGCTTTAGTCAGAACGGCTAAACTGACAGGACTTTCAAACGAAACTGCACTTATAAACAGCCTGAAAGAAAAACGAAAGGAAACGTTAGAAGCGCTGAAAGAAACGCTATCCATAAGGCTTTCCTCAACAGACGCCGTAAATAGAGAGCTCAACAGGATTGTTAAGATAGTAGAAAAGGTTAAATTTCCTCTTGGCAACCTCAAACTGCTAAGATTTTTAGCGTCAACCTTCATCGGCAGAGAAAAAGCCCTTAAACTAACGAAAGAAGAAGCACTGGAGGTGCTGTTTGAGAACGTCACGGGACAGAAAAAAGATAAAAGTTAGAATAGACGGCAAGCTAAAAGAGATAGAGTTGAACCCCAAAAACGCGCCCAGCAATTCGGCACTTTTAAGACTCATTGAATACAAGTATCTCTTCCCCCAGCGCTCAATAAAACACGTTGAAAAGAACGGAGAAGTTCTCCACCCTTCAAGAATTGACGAAATAGACGACCTCTCAAACCTCAACATCGTTACAGAGCCCTCAACGGATATGGTAAGAAAGCAGATAGAACTCGCCCTTTTAGCTTTAGATGCAATGATTACTTCAATACCGAAAATAGTTGCCGACTGGAAAATCAACACAGACCTTGCAAAGCTGCACCTCAACAACATTCTGGACTCTTTAGACTGGTCTGTAAAGGTTGTGGAAAGCGGGGCAAAAATCCTCCCCATCTACGACGGCATAGATGAAGCGATAGCAAAGTTAGAAGACGCCGTTTTTCAGTTAGACGACCTCCTCTACGAAGGAAAGGAAGCTGAAGCTTTGAAGGTGATGGAGGGGGATTTTCTAAAAGCCGTTAAAGAATGGCAGGATTTCTTAAGAGGAATGGTAAGATTTATCAAATCAGCTCCGGGAGAAACCCATTGATAATAATAGCAGCTTTTATCACAGGATTAGTAATCGGAAGCTTTTTAAACGTATGCATTTACAGAATTCCAGAAGGGAAATCTATCGTTTATCCTCCTTCTCACTGCCCCAACTGCGGCGAAAGAATAAAATGGTACGACAACATCCCTGTAATAAGCTACCTATTTTTAAAGGGAAAGTGTAGAAACTGCGGTAGTCCCATATCTATCCAATACCCTTTGGTTGAACTCCTTACAGGATTTTTAACGGCAGCCGTAGTTTACAAGTTCGGACTAACCCTAACTGCCCTTTACTACGCCGTTTTTATATGGAGCTTAATCGTAATTTCTCTTATAGACATTAAAACGATGCTTGTTCCCGTAAAACTCTGCTACTTTACGATGCTTTTCGGAATTCTCCTTTCCCCCTTCATCCCCCAAATAACCTTTAAAGATTCCGTTTTAGGTGCTTCTTTCGGCGCTGGAATAATTCTTTTTATCATAGAAACCTACTACGTAATTACTGGAAAAGAAGGAATGGGCTACGGAGACGCCAACATTATGGCAGTAGTAGGTGCGTTCTTAGGGTGGAAAAACATCTTAGTAACGCTATTCTTCGCCTCCTTAGTAGGTGCAGTTATAGGTATAGTTCTCATGGCTACAAAAGGTAAAAACTTTAAAAGCGCCCTACCTTTTGGACCTTTCATCTCCATAGGAGCCGTAATAGCGCTGTTTTTCGGCAACCAGTTAATCAACTGGTATTTAGGAGGCATAGTTAAATGACGCAGAAAAGAATTGAGCACTTCCTTATGAAAGCCTCCGAAGCTTTCTTGGTGGCAATCACATTTACCCTTTTATTGGTCTCTTTCATCCTATTCATGGAGTTTCTTTTCCTCTCCCCTCACATGTTTCACATTGAAGAGATAATCCTTTCAGGTCACATGAAAGATGCAACAGAAAGCTTGAAAGAGATAATTTCCCCGCTTCTAATGTTTGTCATTGTCGTAGAGCTCATCATAATGCTCATAAAACATCAGCCAAGAATCGTTTTTGACGTTCTTTTAATAGCAATTGCAAGAGAAATCATCATCTCTGGACATAACTTTAAAGACGTTCTGTTAGGAACAGTTTCTCTATTTATTCTCTTCCTAATAAGAAAATTCCTCACCCTTAAGTCTGTCCCTCCAGGAACGGCAGTAATCATAGACCCCTACATAACCGTTGAAGCCCTAAATGAAATGTTGGGAGTTCATATACCCTTTGAAGAAGAAAAGTACCTAATAGACCTAATAGAAAGAGTAGCCAAAGAAAGAGGCATCGTTCTCAAAAAGAGAAAAACGATAGACATTGCTAACGTCAAAATAGAAATACTTGACCTTGATGAAAACGGAAGACCAATTTTAGTAAGGGTAATGAAGACAGCATAATGGTAACGGTAGCAGTTGACTTGTGTTTAACAGAAGGAAGCGTTGCAGTAGGAAAGAACGGTGAATTCCTCTCCTGCTCAAGCTGGGGAATTTCAAAAATTCACGCAGAAAGAGTTTACGTAGAAATAGACCACTGTCTTGAAGTCGCAGGATACAAAAGAAGTGACATTAGTAAAGTAATAGTTACATCAGGTCCCGGCTCTTTTACAGGCGTTCGCCTTTCAGTTACCGTTGGAAAAGCTTTTAAGTGCTGCGGTATTCCCGTATTTTCAATTAACACGCTAAAAGTTTTATCTTCAGGATACGAAAAGATTAACGCTACAATCATCCCGGTAATCTACGCAAAAAGAAAAAGGTTTTACGCACTGATAGAGAACACGTACTTAGATGCGACAGAAGAAGAAATAGCAGAAAAAATTTCCAGGCTCAAAAATCCCCTCATTGTCTACAAAGGTAATCCTCCAGAACTACTTATAAAAGAGTTCCCCCACTTAGAAGAAAAAACACCTCTAGCAAAAAAACTCCTATTCCTTCCAGAATCAGACCTCCAGGAACTTCAAATATTCTACTTAAGAGAACACGATGCAAAACCTAAAAATCCTCCCCCTAACCCAATTAGATGAAAAAACACTAAAAGAAGTTGCTGCCATAGAAAAAGCTTCCTTCAAAGACAGTTACTCTCTCGAATCACTAAAAAGAGAACTTTCCCTATCCTTCTCACACATTTTCGTAGCAAAAGAGAACGAAAAAACTGCAGGATACTGTATCCTCTGGATAATAGGTAACGAGGCGGAAATCCACAAAATAGCCGTAGCGCCAGAACAGAGAAGAAAAGGAATAGGCAAACAATTACTCAAAGCCGTGCTGAGAACTTTAAAAGAGAAAAACGTAAAAAGGGTATTCCTTGAAGTAAACGAGAAAAACATGCCTGCAATCAACCTATACAAAAGCTGCGGATTCAAAGTCATCGGCAGGAGAGAAAACTATTACGGGAAAGGAGAAAGCGCCCTCCTTATGGAAACTCTGCTATAATGTTTTAAAAACACCAAACTTTCTCAGGAGGCTCCAATGCTAAGAGACGAAAACCTTAAAGCCCTAACAAGGGAAAAGTTTCACCACTTCAAAACCCTTGAAAAGAAACATCAGGAGTTAGATGACATAATAGACAAGATGGAGAAGAAAGCCGTCCTTACTCCGAAAGAAGAAGAGGAACTCAAAAAACTCAAAGCAGAGAGACTGCGCCTAAGAGATGAAATGCTCTACCTCATGCAAAAAGCCAAGGAGGAAGCAGAAAATGAGAAGTGATGTTCTAAGGGAATTTGAAAAGCTACCAGCCCGCGCCCTCATGATGGCAACGGGCATTCAAAGAAAAGACATAGATAAACCTCTAATCGGCATCATTTCAAGCTGGACGGATTTAGTCCCGGGTCATGCCGACATGTTCTCCCTTGAAAGGTTCATAGAAAGGGGAGTTGCAGCAGCTGGCGGAACGCCGTTCATCGTAAGAGTTCCTGCAATCTGCGACGGCATCGCCATGGGGCACGAAGGCATGCGCTTTTCACTTCCTTTAAGAGAAATCATTGCCGATGCCGTAGAAGACGTTGTTATGGCTCACCAGCTTGACGGTATCGTCCTCTTAACTGCCTGTGACAAAATAACTCCCGGAATGCTAATGGGTGCAGCAAGAGTTAACATACCCGCAATAGTGGTAACGGCAGGACCTATGCTTGCCGGCAGAAGAGGAAAAGAAAGGCTTGACTTAGTTACCCACACATTTGAAGCGATAGGACGCTACAAAGCCGGCGAAATAACTTTAGAAGAACTTCTTGAACTTGAAGGCGCTGCATGTCCATCATCAGGTGCATGTCAAGGAATGTTCACGGCAAATACAATGGCTTGTTTAACAGAAGCATTAGGACTCTCTCTACCTTACTGCGGAACTTCACCTGCTCCGCTTGCTGAAAAGAAGAGAATTGCCGAAGCTTCAGGCGAAAAAATCGTTGAATTGGTAAAAAAAGGCATAAAGGCAAGAGATATTCTCACCCCGGCTGCTTTCCGCAACGCAGTGAGAGTTGACCTGGCATTAGGCGGCTCAACGAACACCGTTCTCCACCTTCCAGCCATTGCTCACGAAGCAGGAATACCTTTTGACATAAAACTCTTTGACGACTTAGGAAAAGAAACGCCCAAGATATGTTCAATGCGCCCCGGCGGAAAGTATTTAATGGAAGACCTTCACTACGCCGGCGGAATACCAGGCGTAATCAAAAGACTATTAAACATAATAGAAAGCAACCCAACAGTTTCCGGTAAGGATATAAAGGAAATTGGAGAGTCTGCAAGAATATGGGACGAAGACGTCATAAGACCAGTTGACAACCCTTACAGCCCCGAAGGAGGTTTAGCAATTCTCTACGGTAACTTAGCACCAGAAGGCGCCGTAATAAAGCAGGGCGCTGTTTCAGAAAAGATGAAAGTGTTTACAGGAACGGCAAGAGTATTCAACTGCGAAGAAGACGCCATGAAAGCGGTAATGAACGGCGAAATCAAAGAAGGTGACGTAATAGTTATCCGCTACGAAGGTCCAAAAGGTGGTCCTGGAATGAGAGAAATGCTGGCAGTTACAGCAGCAGTTATGGGAATGGGACTTGGAGAATCAGTAGCCCTCATAACGGATGGAAGGTTCTCCGGCGGAACACACGGCCCCTGCATCGGTCATATCTCACCTGAAGCAGCCGCCGGTGGTCCTATCGGAATCATTAAGGACGGTGACAAAATCCACATCAACGTACCAGAAAGAAAGCTTGAACTTTTAATATCTGAGGAAGAATTCAACAAAAGAATGGCGGAGTTTAAGCCTATCCAGAAAGAGATAAAATCCAAACTCTTAAGAAAATACGCCAAGTTAGTAACTTCTGCTTCTAAAGGAGCAATTCAAGACGTGTAAAATATTACAGCCTCCCTTTCGGGAGGCTTCCTCTCAACCCTTCACTCTGTACAAAACCATAGTCGGAAAGTCGTCGTAGATAAGTTCAAAGTACTTCGGGTCGTAAACCCTTAAAATATACATTTGATTAAACATAGATTTAAAAGGCTGACCTCCCATAATAAAAGCTCTTAAAATTTTATGCTTATCCTCAACAAGCTCGGCTATTATGCCGGCTCTTCTGTAAGTCTTTTCCTCCACTTTTTCCAGGTTTCTAACAGCAAGCAACGCAATAGGAACTGCTTTTCTACCAAGAATAACTTCTCCCTTTTTTAAGTCCATGACTGCTTTTTGACACTGAATGACATCACCTTTCTGAGGAATACATATTCCTAAGTCATAAATTGGGGCTTTAATCCCCTTTTCTTCATCAAAGTTCCACGTACCAAAGTAATTAATCCAAGCAAACTTACCTATCTCATCACCGGTAAACGCCCAGTAAACCGGATGTTTTAAAGGTTTAGAAAACTTACCCTCAAAAAACATATCTCTAATTTCAACTGCCTTTCTCCCTTCTTTAAGTAATTTTGTTATCTCATAGTTCCCGACATTAGCAATGCCAGTTATAACGTTGTACGCTATTTTAGGATTAGACGTAGAATAAGTGGTTGCAACAAAATAAGTTTTAAGATTGTGGTCTCCTCCATCATGGAAAACACCTCTTCTAGCATAATACTGAATTGCATACCCGTAATCCCACCAGGTCCATATCCAACTATCTTCCGGAGTTAAAGTTTCAAGACGCGAAAAGTCAGCAGCAAGTTCAGGCGTTATTTTGGGAGTTATGAAAAATTTAATGGCAGCCCTGTTAAAGTAAAATATTCCTGCAAAAGCAACTGCAAAAATAAGCACATAATACAGTCTTTTTCTGTTTTCATCTTTTACTAAAGAAGCAACATAATCACCTAAGAACCCTATTCCTGCTCCTACAAAAGGTGCCAGATACATTGCAAAACGGTTACTCCCTTTAAGAGCCATCAAACCAATTAAAAGAACGGGAAGGAATAAAAAAATCTGCCTAAATTTCTTCATAATCAGCAGCACAAGACCTACAATTCCCATCAAGAATATAAAGAAACTACCCGCAGTTAGGTCAGATAACCTTGCTATATCAAAATGTTTCAACTCGCTAATAGACATATAAATGTTCGGGAATCCTCCATGAACAGCAGGCTTAAAGAAATTTAAGATATAAGTTCTCGTAAGCCCAACAAGGTTAAAAACACCGTTAACTATAACCAACGGGTTAGCAAACAGGAGAAGAACCCCCAAATCTTTCAAAAGTTCCTTCCCTTTTCTTTTTACAAAGAAAAAGTCAAAAATGGCAAAAGTAATAAACATAACTAAAATTAAACCTGAATGAGCATACCACCAGTAGTAGAGATAGGATAAAACACCGGCAATTGCTAAATAAAAATATCTTTTCCTTTCATTATCTTCTCTAAACGTTAAGTAAAGGAACAACGCTATTGCAAACGGGAAAAATAAGTTCAAAGAATCGGTATCAAACCTTACAATGCTTGTCCTAACTAAGTAGATAAGAGAGATAACACCTAAAAGCGCTCCTGTAAAACCAGTTAACGGCAATTCTTCACGATAAAAATAGATAACAAAAGGAATCACAAACAGAACAGCCAAAATTGGCGTTAAATAGAGAGCAACAACTTCTAAAGGAACATGGAAAATCTCAGAAATAGTTGCTCCTATCCAACTTTCCATAGGAATGGGAGCAGGATATGTAACATTACCCGTAATAAAATTATCGGGAACAGATTTTAATGGGTCAAGCCCACCAGCTCTGTAAGTTCCTTCTATCTTTTCCTTAGCGTATCTTGCAAAGGTATACGCATCATAACTAGTAAAAAGCGGTTTATTGTCATAGTAGAAAAACCTGTGAAATTTTTGCCACTGTGAAAGGTCATTAAACCTTGCAAACAAACCAACAGAAATTGGAATTAATATCAGGACAAACAAAATAAAAATTTTTCTAAGATTCATACTTCCTCCCTTAAACAGTCCTTTCTCAAAACGTTTTTAATAATTTTACCTATCAGGCAAACATAATTATCTGGAGTGTAAGGTTTCAGTTTCATTCTTCACCAAAGGAAAGTCTATATTTACAACTGGACAAACTCTAACGCAGTTCAAACATCTTAAACAGGAAGACGAATTAGCATCTTCATAAATAGAGAGGTCAACAGGACAGGACTTTTTGCATAATCCACACTCTATACAGTTTTCTCTATCAACACTGAAATCAACGATACTCAACTTATTGAAAAGAGAAAATAGAGCACCCAAAGGACAGACGTAACGACAGAAAGGTCTTTTGATAAAAACAGAAAAGTAGAGAAACGCAGAAGCTGTCGCAACTTTAAACAGAAAGAACGCACCAGCCATGTTGAGTATCATGCTATTTACAGCAACCCAATAAAGTCCAGCTTCTATCGTTCCAGTAGGACAAACCATGCAGAAGTAGTGTTCTTTAAAGAAAAAGGGTAGAAAAATAACGAACGAGACAAGGAAAACATATTTAAAATAAGATAAAAACTCAGGCGGTTTAATTTCTGCAGATGGAATTTTGTTAAGTAAGTCTTGAAGTAACCCAAAAGGACATACCCATCCGCATATCCACCTACCAAAAGTAGAAGCAACAGCGGAAATTACCCCAATTACTAAAAAGGGAATTTTAGAGATAACTAAGAAATGCGAAAGCGTTCCGATAGGACAGGCAAAAACAGAAGCAGGACAGGCGTAGCAGTTCATTATAGGAAAAGGGATAAATTTCAGCTTTCCAGTGTAAAGCCTTGCTGTAATAAAGTTAACAAGCTGAAAGTTTGCTAAAAAAGCGGCCAAGACCTGATATAAACGCCTATTCTTAAACCACTTAATCTGAAGCATTACTTAATCCCTATACACGTAAGGCATAGTATTTTGGCGTTATTCCACACAGTCCAGGCATCACCCCTTATAATCCCAACAACTATAAGCAAAACGGCGAGGAGGAAAATCCCCCCCGCCACAACCTTCTTAATACGAGCTTTTAACTGCAACTAAATACTCCTAATTCTTACTTTTTTCAAAGTAACTACCACAAACCTACCACATAGTTCCCTTTGCACCTTTAAAAATTCAATCAAAGTTTTAGCAACCTCTTTACTTTCCCTTGCTGAGTAACGTAAATAACTCCATTAATTCTGTTTCCACAGGAAAATACCAACCTTCCAAAATCAGAATCTTCAGTCAAAACAACAGCATTTAACTTCATTGCAAGTTCAATAACTTCAAAATCCGTAATTCCAGGTGCATCTCCGGCAACAGAAATAACTTCAAACCCATCTTTTCTTAAAGCTTTTATTATCTCATAGTTAACATTCTCATCGACTAAAATTCTAATACTCAACCAAAACCTCTTTCTTTATAACATCAGCAGAACAAGCAATAGCTGCCATGATATCTTCTTTTTCTAATGTAGGATACATCTTCAGTAATTCCTCACAGGAAACGCCTTCACTTAACCTTTCTAAGATTAAATTCACCGGAATTCTCGTTCCCTTTATCACCGGTTTACCACCTAAAATTTTAGGGTCTCTTACTATCCTACCTTTATAGTTCATTATTTCACTTCCTCTAAAAGCTTATCCACTATTTCAGAAAACGCCTTTGCAGAAACGCTATCAGGATATGCAATCACAACAGGTTTACCTTCATCACCTGCTTCCACAATTGAAGGCTCTATTGGTATTCTACCTAAAAACGGAATCCCAAGCTCCTTAGCTGCTTTTTCACCACCGCCAACTTTAAACAAATCTATTCTCTCACCGCAGTGAGGGCAGATAAATCCGCTCATATTTTCAACTATTCCAAGCACTGGAACATCAACCATTTTGGCGAAACTGATAGATTTGCGAGTATCAAGGAGAGAAACTTCCTGCGGCGTTGTAACAACCACAAAACCATCCATTGGCTTAATGAGCTGTGCAACGCTCAACGCCTCATCACCCGTTCCAGGAGGAAGGTCTATGATTAAATAATCAAGGTCACCCCAATCAATTTCTGCCAAAAACTGCTTTATAGCCTGATGCTTTAAAGGTCCGCGCCATACCACCGGCTGGTCGGGATTTTCAAGAATAAAAGCCATAGAAACAACCTTAAGGTTTGGCATACCTTCCGGAATAAACGGCTTTATAGTTTGAGTCTCAGGGTCTGCAAAAAGTCTCTCTCCTTCCGCGCCTAACATTTTTGCAACGTTTGGTCCATGAAGGTCAGCATCAAGTAAACCAACCTTATAGCCCCTATTTGCAAGTTCACTGGCGATGTTAGTAGCAACGGTAGTCTTTCCAACACCGCCCTTACCGCTCAAGATACCTATACGATGCTTTATTTTAGAAAGGTTGCAGGTGAGTTTTACATCCATAGGGTCTTTTGCCGTTTCGCACTTATCCTTGAAAGCACATCCTTCACACTTTTTCTCATCGTAAGCCATCTACGCCTCCTTAAACTCAGTGTATTTTCTCCTAAAGGTTTCATAATCTATAACCGGAATTTCTTCAACTCTATGTAATTGCCTATCATTTGTTACCAAAATAGCCTCCAAAAAGAAAGCAGTAGCGCAGATTATGGCATCTGGCACTTTTAATCTATATTTCCTTCTGAGAAAAATAGTTTTCTCCTTGATAGATTTATTAACATCAACAATCTTTACAATATCAAGGAATTCCTTTATTTTTATTTCTTCTGAAGTTTTCATATAAGGATATGATAGCAACTCAATTTCTGTCACAAAAGAAATAGAAAAAGCCTCCTTTAAAGCAGAAATACTCCTATCGGAAAGGAAGTAAAGCACAGCATTAGTATCTAAAAGTAACCTATTCCTTTTCATTATTCCCATTCATTTCTAACTTTTTCTTGATATTCTAAAGGCTCAACAGGTAAGCTCTCTAAAATACCAGCAAATGCAGATAACTCATTAACCGTTTTTCTTTCCATTTGTTTCCTTTTTTCAAGCAAAAACTCTATGAAATCAATAACTTCCTGACGTAAATCCGGCGGTAATTCAGCAACAAGCTCTTCAATTTCCATCACAACATCCTCCTATTTCTCTCCTAAGTGCCTGTTTACAATCTCGTAAAGCCCGGCATAAGCGCTCTTAGAAGCTCCTATTATGTTACCGCTTTTTAAATATCCTTTTTCACCTTTAAAATCACTGACAACGCCGCCAGCTTCTTCAACAAGTAAAACGCCAGCTGCTATATCCCATGGATGAAGGGACATCTCCCAGAAGCCATCAAACACTCCCTTAGCAGTGTAAGCCAAATCCATAGCTGCAGAACCACATCTCCTGACGCCTGAAACTTTTAAAAACACCTCTTTAAAACACACCAAATAATCTTCCAACAAATCTTTACCTCTAAAAGGGAATCCCGTTGCTACAAGCGCCTCATCAAAAGGTCTACTGCTGACCTTTATTCTCTTATCGTTACAGTAAGCGCCTGAACCTTTCTCCGCCACGTAAATTTCCCCTAACGCCGGCGCTCCTATTACAGCAGCTACCATTTCATCGCCTCTCTCTACACCAATGGAAACGCAAAAAACCGGCAAACCGTGAATAAAGTTCTTCGTTCCATCAAGCGGGTCTATATACCACTTCCACTCGTTTCCTTCTTTCCCGCCACTTTCCTCTGCAATTATAGTATGTTGGGGGAAGTAGCCCTGTATAGTCTTAATAATAATCATTTCTGATTTTTTGTCAGCCTCCGTGACGTAATCGTTCTTGCTTTTTTCTTCAATCTCTAAAGAGGAAAGCTTTCCAAAGTATTCCATCAAAATTTCAGAAGCTTCTTCAACTGCCTTTAAGGCAACGTCTAAAATCTTCATAATCAACTCCGGATTTGTTCTAACAACGCGAGAAAATTATATTCTAAATTGAATAGGTAAAAACTATTCTGCTAATCTCTTAGAAAGTATAGCAACTGCTTCTTTTACAAGCTGTTCTATCGGTTTGCTGAAATCAATACCCTTGAGAGACTTCACTATTTCACTCTTTTTATAGCCCAAAGATGTGAGGATTTCTAAGAGGTCGGGGGGGATGTGGGGGGATTTTTCTATCCTATTTTTCATTTCAACTATTATTCTTTGAGAAAGCTTTTTACCCAAGCCGGGAACGGAAGAAAGCGTTTCTACATCTTCTGAAGCAACTACGTTTTCAAACTCCTCTTTTGAAAAGTGAGAAATAACGTTCAACGCTACTTTCGCACCAACGCCGTGAATCTTGAGAAGCGTCTCAAAGAGATTTCTCTCTTCAAGGGTTTGAAAACCGTATAAGACAGGTGAACCTTCTTTAGGCATAGTAAAGTGAACGTAAAGTTCAACATCATCTCCTTTTTTTACAGATGTCAACAACTTAATCGGAACGTAAACCTTATAACCGATATTTCCGCATAGAACAGAAATACTATCTCCGTAGTTCTCCCAGACCTTTCCTTTAAGGTAATCTATCATCTTACACTCAGGTTAGATAAATATCCGGCAATCCTGAATTTAAATGGCTTGTTTTTGAAAGGACCTTCTTTTAGCACCACCCTTGCGTTTAAACTTAAATACGTTCTACCGAAATCTTTCAGGTTAACACGCATAAATCCGTTAGCTTTAACGTCAACCTTACCTACTGCAGTTCCTTTCAATTCAACGTAGTTCTTGCTCTTTACAACGTAATCAAGTTTTGCCTTCCCCACTTTAACGTCAGGAAGCGTAAAAATTCCAAATTTCAATCCCGATATTTTCAGGTCATTAGTGTAAAAGCTTCCTCTTCCTCCAATAAGCGAGCTACCGTTATCACCGAAAGATAAATTCCCTTTCCCGTAAAGCTTACCAGCAACGTTCTTAAATTCTGTTTTTAGAAGACAGCGCAGGTTAATGCCGTCAACTTTAAACGTCAGCTCTTTTAAAGGATAGGTTAAATCAGAAACCACCTTTCCATTACACAAACGTGCAACGACATGAAACTCTTTTTGAGATTTTGGCAAAGTAGAAAGCACAGGTTGAAGCTCAAGTTTATCAACAATTAACGGAAAAGATGGATGTTTAAACTTTTCTATAACAACAGCAGGAGGGAATCTATGAAACTCAACTTTTTCATATTCCACGCCCTTTTCACAGAGATAGTTCCCGATAAACCTTTCAAAAGGAAAGGTCAAATAAAGCGAAACAGCTAAGGCTATTAGAAAAACGAGAGCATAAAGAACCTTCTTCATTCCTTACTCCTGTAGAAGTTAAATGAAACTTTACCGGATACAAGACCGTTGCCGTCCTCATCGGATATCTCTATTGAAGAATCCTTCACGTAATACCTTGAGTTTTCGGCTTCAAAAATTGCCCTCGCAACGCTGTTCAGTGGAGATTCAGCAAAACTAACAGTCAACGTAAGCTTACTGAATCCATCCCAGCTGTTTGAATCTGCAACTTTCACGTTTTTCACCTTAACGCCTAACTTTTCAAACTTCCGTTTCAGGAAAACAGAAGGGTCAACCTGAGAAGCTGCTTTAGCCTTGATTTCAACAGGCGTGAGAAGATTCTTCAACGTCTCATACTCCAAAATAGACTTCTTTACCTTTTCTACCTTTCTCTTGAAAGCCAACTGCTTGTTCTCACAGCTGCTCTTTGCCGAAACGATAGGATAATCAATTAAAAAGAAAAGTAGCAGCACAGCCGCAAAAGGCACAGCAATCAAAATCAAAAGACGCTGACGTTCATCTAAATTGGAAAGGTACTCATCCAACCAGAACTTCAAACCATCAAGTTTCACGTTTTACTCCTGACACGGTGAGTGTAAATTTTAAGGAATTATTTGAAGTAGAAGTTGTTGAAACGTTTGAAACGTTCTCAAAACGTTCTTTTAGGTTGTTCACAAAAGAAGTGAACGAGTTTTCCGTATCTGCGTATCCTTTAACGGTAAAAGAATCGGCATCAACGCTTCCTTCCACCCTGTAAACCTTTATCCCTGAAACAACGGAATCGGAAATTTTTTTCAAGACAGTAAGCACAGAAGGTTTATCAACAGCAAAAAATTTCTTTTCTTCTTTCAGATTAGATATAGCCTGAGATAGCTGAATATCCGGCGCAACAACTTTTTCGCCCAAAATTTTCTCTAATTTGCTTTTTAAAATAGTTTCTTCTCTCTTTAGAAAATCCTTGCAGGCTAAAAGTTGAACGCCCTGAGACAGAAGGAGGAGAAGGACGCCTGCTGCAGTTGACGTTCCTGCAAAGATAATCTCTTTTTTATGCTTTTCTAAAAAGTCGCTTTTGAAAAAGGAAGATTGGGAGAAGAAGGCGGGGCAGGGGGATTTTTTAATATGAAACAAACCGTAAGCGTTAAAATACAAAGGTGTTTCCTTTCCAAAAGGAGAAATCTCAGGTATCTCAACATCAAAACGAGTGGAAACCAAACCCACCAATTGCTCATCTAACGCTCCACCACCACATAGAATTACGCTTTTACTTTCAATCAACGGAAATACCCTATCCGTTAAGTAAGAATTGTTTTTCTTCAAAAAATCAAAACCCACCCTGAAAACTTCCATATTTACAACATTACCATCACGGAAGTTCACAACTGCTACTTTTGAAGCGCCAATATCTAAAAGAGAAAACTCATCTCCTTCGTAAAGAAGATGAGCAGCATTAATACCACCTATTAAGTCAAGAGTAAGGATTTTGTAGTTATCGGTAAGCTTCTTCTCTTCTAAACTTCCTTTCTTCTCTACAAACACTAAAACTCTACAGCCCTTATTTAACTTTTCTACAACACAAAAAGCAACCGAAATATCATCAGGAGAAACTAACATATCGGAACAAACATCGTTAACTATCAACTTCTTTAAAGCTGCAGATTTACACACAGGGTAAAAAGATTCCTTTACAAAAACGTTTTTAGAAGACACTCCAACTACAGCATTTTTCAAGTTAGCAGGGATTCCTGTTCCAAAAGAGCTACCATCAAACCACTTAACCAACTTACTTCCAACGTCAACAGCTATCATTGAACCACCTTCCACTCGTAAACTCTATCTCTATCAGCAAAAGCAACTATCTCTGCAGTAGCATCCCCGTAAGACGCCGTCACATCTATTTTGAAGTAGTTGCAAACGTTTGTTATCAAAGGACGTATCTTAAAATAAAGCTCCTGGTCTATGCCGGGAAGCTCCTTCAACTTCTCAATCTTCGTTATAGGGCGGCTTTCAATTATACTATCAACAGCGGTTTCCGTCATATCGTTTGACAGAGCCATAAGAACATCTTTTGAAGCAGAATTAACATTTATCTTCCCATCACCGTAAACGGTAAGGTAATCAGCAAGTTTGTCAAATATTTTCTTATCAATGCCCTTCACGTAATAAAGTTCGTAGATTGACTTCATAGGAGAATTAGAAGGAAGGTACCCCAAAGATTGATAATAGTAAGACTCGGCTCCATCTCCTGTAACTACAGAATCTTTATCTACCCAATCTTTAATAGAATCTGCTACCGAATCATCTATTTCCAGTTCTTCAAACAGCCTTTTAACAATAGAAAAGTAAAGCGGCGACGTTATCTCATTAACGCTAACTTTACCGCACTCATCTCTGATTACAACTGAAACAGCAATACCTTTATAGTTGTAAAGAATGGGTTTATACCAATCATCTCCCTCACCATCATAACCGTTGTTATCCTGTTTCAGAAAATAAAGGGCAACTTTCAAAGCCGAAACTGCGCCGTGATAAGCAGTAACGTAATCTTTTAGATAATTCCCCTTATCGTAATTTTTAGAAGAAAGAACGTATACAGAAAATAAAATAGGGGCTAAAGCCCCAATCATCATAAGAACAAAAAAGAGAACAAACGCTCTCCTATTCTCTGAAAAACTCAAGTATCTTCTTCTCATCAGGTGAGTGAATTACTCCTTTTTCAGTAATTATCCCTGTAATATTTTCATGAGGAGTAACGTCAAAAGCAGGATTTTTAACCTTCGCTCCATAAGGAGCTATTCGGCAATCTTTACAGTGACAGAAAACCACTTCATCTGCAGAACGCTCTTCAATAGGAATCTCTTTACCAGAAGATATTGAAAGGTCAAAAGTGGAAGTAGGCGCAGCGATATAAAAAGGTATTCCGTGCTCTTTAGCCAAAACAGAAAGAGAGTACGTACCTATTTTATTAGCAGTATCGCCATTCCTTGCTATCCTATCAGCTCCAACTATAACGCAGGTAATTTCTCCTAAGGACATAAACCAGCCAGCCATGTTATCGGTTATCAGGTAATAAGGAATCCCTTCCTGCTGGAGTTCCCACGCCGTTAACCTCGCCCCCTGCAGATAAGGTCTCGTTTCATCAACGTAAACCGTCACATCTTTGCCATTCTCAACTGCCGCTCTTATAACTCCAAGTGCTGTTCCATAACCAGCCGTTGCTAACGCTCCAGTATTACAGTGCGTTAGAATCACTTCTTTAGAAGAAAGTAGTTCTGCTCCAAAGAAACCTATTTTCTTGTTCGTTTCAACGTCTTGTCTCTCTATGTTTATAGCTTCCGTTTCCAGCGCTGCAACAACATCCTCTATATTTCCACCAGCTTCCAAAATTCTTCTCATTCTTTTTAAAGCCCAGAAAAGGTTAACAGCAGTAGGTCTCGTCGCTGCAAGACGGTTTATTATCAGCTCCACTCTTGCCTTAAAATCCATCAGGTTCTCTGAAGATTTTGCTGCTTCTTTTGCACCTAAAACAACTCCGTAAGCAGCCACAACCCCTATAGCAGGTGCACCTCTTACAACCATATCCTCTATAGCTTTTGCCACATCCTCATAACTTTTACACTCTACCCATTCTTCTTGCAGTGGCAACTTTCTCTGGTCAATAAGCAAAAGAACCTCTTCTGTCCACTTTAAAGGTCTTATATCTTTGATTCTGCCCATCCTACTCCTCTCTAAACTCTTTCTTAACTACCAACACCGGACATTTAGCCTTTCTTATAACAGCTTTTGCAGTACTTCCCATTTCAAGAATCCTTTCAAGAAGACCTTTACCGTGATAACCTATAACTATTACGTTAACGTTCTTTTCTTCTGCCACCCTAACTATTTCTTCTTTCGGGTCTCCTACAACCAATACTTTATCAACTTTAAAACCTTTCTCTCTTAACTCACTTTCTATTTCATTCATTAGCTCTTCGTGCCTTTTGATTATCTCTTTTTCTATTTCCGGCAAGTGAGCATATATGGTAGCAACGTCTAACGCAAATGGGTCGTCAAACTGAGGCAAACTAAACTCTAAAGGATGAATTACGTGTAAAAGAACAACTTCTTCTGCTCCAGCTTCTCTCAATTTGATAACGTAGTTTTTTGAAACTTCGGCAAGCTCAGAGAAATCGGTAGGATAAAGAACCTTCTTGAAAAGCGGCATAATTCACCTCTCACAATCAATTTGGCAGTTATAAGTTTATCATTCTTTTTATTTTTGTTCTTTCTGTTTTGCTTCCTGCCAGAGCTTTTCCATCTCCTCTAAAGACATCTCTTTAAGAGATTCTCTTTTTTCCTTAGCCTTCTCTTCAATGTAAGAAAATCTATCAACGAACTTCTTATTCGCTTTTCTCAAAGCCATCTCAGGATTAACATTTAACTTTCTCGCTAAATTAACCACCATAAAAAGCAGGTCTCCAACCTCTTCCTCAATTTTCCTTTTATCTTCTTTTCTATAACTTTCCTCTATTTCTCTAATTTCCTCCAAAAGCTTTTCCTTAATACCTTCAAAGTCTTTCCAGTCAAAACCAACTTTTGCAGCCCTCTTCTGCAACTTTAAAGCGTAATCAAGTGCCGGCAACGATTCAGGAATTCCATCAAGTAAAGATTTTCTCTTTTTTCCTTCCTTTTCTTTAAACTCCTCCCATTTCTCAAGGACATCCTCTGAAGTTTTTATATCGCTCCTATCACCAAAAACGTGAGGATGCCTAAAAATCAATTTTCCACATATCCCATCAATCACATCATCTATCGTAAACTTCCCTCTTTCAGAAGCTATCTGAGAGTGAAAAACAACTTGTAAAAGCAAATCACCCAATTCCTCTTTTAGATTCTCCCAATTCCCTTTAGCTATTGCATCTACTACTTCATAAGTTTCTTCAATCAGATAAGGTACAAGACTCTCGTGCGTTTGTTCCCTATCCCACGGGCACCCATCAGGCGAACGAAGTTTTTTCATTATTTCAACAAGGTCATCAAACGAAAATTTCTTTCTCATCACTTTGTTTCAACCTCTTCTTCCTTTATAAGGTTTTCCAAATTCAACTTAATCCCATCAATCAGTTCAAACTCATAATCAAAATCAACGATAAGCCAAGGCTTTCCTTCTTCAGCTATCTGTATTTTCTTCTGCTCTGTAAATATCCATACAACCTTTTTGACACCACTTTCTAAAAGTTTTTTTGTTTTTTCTATGTAGTAGTTATCTCCTATTTTAGCCAAATCTGCCTTGGTATCCACCTCTACAACAACCTCAGGAGGAACTTTAAGGTAAGTTCCTGAAGGCTGCCTTAACTTTTCTCTACTCACAACAGCTATATCAAGGTTCAGCCATTCACTTCTTTTTTGAGGTGTGTAAAAATATCCGACCTCGTTAGACAGAATCTTAAATTTTTTGTAATTAAGCTTAAAATGTAAAAGTCTAATTATTAAGTCAATTATCCATGCTTGCAAATCACTACTTCCCATAATAGCCTCCGGCGGTAACTCTCCAGACAAAACTTTTTGATAATCTTTGTAATAAATCTTTTTATTTCCAAGTACTTCATAAACAAGATAATCAGGTACTTTTGTACGTTCCTTTCTCTTCTTAGTTTCAGTTTTTTCCAAAACTGCTGGCATTGTAATCCTCCTAAAATTTTTCGCTCTTGCTTATGAAATTTATAACATTATAACCCTCAAAACTGCACTACTTTCTGCTAATTTCTTCCTATCTAACCCGCTTTTTTTCTCAACTTACATAGTTGTGTTATCTTGATTTTTATAAAAAGGAACATATTTCCGAAGTAACTGCTTTATCCCTTCTCTATCAAGTTTCTTTGATAGTTCTATCAATTCATTAACTATCTCATTAATTTGTCTCACTGGAATATTT
Organism: Desulfurobacterium pacificum; assembly: GCF_900182835.1. Lineage (NCBI taxonomy): Bacteria > Pseudomonadati > Aquificota > Aquificia > Desulfurobacteriales > Desulfurobacteriaceae > Desulfurobacterium > Desulfurobacterium pacificum. Next base: position 126,714 of record NZ_FXUB01000003.1, on the reverse strand, counting down.
GATTTTACTCTCGCAATATAAATTTTCTCGTGGTATGTCTGCTCAGTTCCTTCTTCAGCTGTAAGAAGTTCTTCAAAAAGTTTCTCTCCAGGTCTTAACCCTATAAATACAATATCTATATCCTTATAAGGTTCAAGCCCTTGTAATTTTATTAGTTCTTCTGCAAGCTTTACTATTCTTACTGGTTCCCCCATGTCAAGCACAAAAACTTCCCCTCCATCCCCCATGGCTGCAGCTTGAAATACCAAGAGTACAGCTTCCGGTATGGTCATAAAGTATCTCCTCATCTCAGGATGAGTTACAGTAACAGGCCCCCCTTTTTTTATTTGATCTAAGAATATAGGAACAACACTCCCTCTACTACCCAAGACGTTTCCAAATCTGACGGATATAAATTTTGTTTTCCCTATGTCATTTAAAGCTTTACATATCATTTCAGACATTCTTTTTGTAGCCCCCATAATACTTGTCGGATTAACAGCTTTATCTGTAGATATATTTACAAATTTCTCAACATTGTTTTTGACAGCAGCAAGTGCCACGTTATAAGTTCCCAAAATATTTGTTTTAACAGCTTCTTCAGGAAAATATTCCATTAATGGTACGTGCTTGTAAGCAGCTGCATGAAAAACAATTTCAGGCTTTTCCTCAGAAAATATTCTTTCAATCTTTTCTTTATCTCTTACATCTGCGACTATAGGTCTGAATGTAATCCCCTTTTCGTTTGTCTCGTTAGCTATCTCTAAAGACAAATTGTGAAGCTCCGTTTCATCAATTTCTAAAGCTATTATCTTAGCTGGATTAAATTTCAGAAGCTGTCTGATTATTTCGGAACCTATCGAACCTCCTGCACCAGTCACAAGAACTTTTTTATCTTTTAAAAACTCCTGAAGAGAATCGTAATTCACATTAACAGGTTCTCTACATAACAAATCCTCTATAGAAATTTCTTTTATATCCTTTACACTAATGACTTGAGAGGGAAGCTTAGATATACTTGGAACAATTTTCACTTCCTTTATTCCAGCAGTATTAAGAAGAGCAAAAATTTTTCTTACTTTTCTATGAGAAAGTGATGGAATAGTAATTATTGCAGCTTCTATTTTATTTTCTTTCAAAAGTCCAGGTAAATCCTCAATTTTTCCAAGAACCGGTACATTATGAATACAAGTTCCGATTTTATTCGGGTCATCATCTACAAAAAACACAGGATTAAACTCAGCATTACTATTTCTTCTAAGTTCTCTAACAATCCTCTCACCAGTATTTCCAGCTCCTATAACTACAGTTCTTTTGGAGTTCTTACCTTTTCTAATAATCTCTACGTAAACTCTTTTAGAAATTCTAAGTACAGAAACAAAAGATAAGGAAACAAAAAAATCAATTAAAATCACACTAAGAGGAATGGAAAACAAAGGAACTTGTCTTTGGAAAATTATATCAATCAAAAGCATAAGTATCGCATCCGCTCCAAGTCCAATAACTATTCGGCTAAACTCGCTCAACCCAATAAATCGCCAATTGGCTCTATATACTCCCAAGAACCAAAAAGTTGAAATCTTCAAGAATAAAATAACAACAAGCCAATAGGGGAAAATTTTTAAATAGCTACTGGGAATTAAAAAGTTAAATCTTAACAAAAATGCTATATAGAAACTAAAAGTAAATAGAAAGATATCACTGACAAAGAAAAACAAAAAACGTTTTCTTTTTGTCGGCCTGAGCAAACCTTTCATTTAAAAATCTCCATTATTGTTTTCAATATAAGTTTCAAGTCAGTTAAAAAACTGATTTCTTTTAGATACCTCTTATAGTACTTTATCTTTTCAGGAAGTATTTTTTCCAGATACACTCTTTCAGGATCATCAACTCCTCTAAGAAGCTCATTCTCATCTTTATATTCTAAGGAAGCATAATCGGTTATTCCTGGTTTTACTCTTAAAATTTCTTTATAATCCTCCTCAAAAAATTTCACATATTTGGGAACTTCCGGACGGGGACCAACAAGACTCATCTCTCCTTTTACAACATTTATAAGTTGAGGAAATTCATCAAGTTTATACTTTCTCAAAATTTTACCTATCTTAGTAATCCTCGGATCATCCCCTTTTGTTACCTGAGCCCCCATTTTTTCCGCGTTCTCAACCATCGTTCGGAACTTATAGATTTTAAACAGCTTTCCGTTTTGTCCTACCCTCGTTTGTCTAAAAAACACTCTCCCACCATCTTCAATTTTAATCAAAACAGCAATTACAATAAACATTGGGAAAAGAATTATAAGACCACACAAAGAAGCTATAAAATCAAAAGCTCTCTTGAAATACTTTTCATAGAGCATTTTTACCTTCTGTTTTTTTCAACAATGTCAATAATATTTTCAATAATGTATTCAACTTCTTCTTTTCTCATCCCCGGAAAAATCGGCAAGGAAACAACTCTCTCAAAAACCCACTCACTCTTAGGAAAATCAACTGCTCCATGCCCTATGTTTTTGTAATAAGAGAATCTATAAAGAGGTATAAAGTGAACACTCGTGCCGATTCCTCTCCTCTTTAATTCCTCAATAAACTGATTCCTATTAATCTTAAGAGATTCAAGGTTCAACTTTAAAGGATAGAGGTGCCAAGAACTTATTCTATCTGACTTAACTCTATAAGGAATTAACTCTTCATATTCTCTGAAAGCTTCGTTGTACATACTCGCTACTCTCTCCCTTTCCTTCCACATCCACTCTACCTTTCTTAGCTGAGCTAATCCAAGGGCTGCGTTTATATCTGTCATATTATACTTATAGCCATTCTCAAGAACATCATATTCCCAACTTCCCTCTTTAGTGTACCTTTTCCACGCATCTTTGCTAATTCCGTGGAGTCTGAGGACTCTTATTCTCTCCGCCCATTCATTATTTTCTGTTGTCACCATTCCGCCTTCGCCAGTGGCTAAAGTTTTTGTAGCATAGAAGCTGAATGCTGTTAAATCTCCAATAGTTCCAACCTTTCTTCCTTTATACCATGAAGGTAAGGCGTGAGCTGCATCCTCTATAACATAGAGGTTATAGCTTTTTGCTATCTCTATAATCTCATCCATATCGGCAGGTTGACCAGAGTAGTGAACCGGTATTATCGCTTTAGTTCTCTCTGTTATCTTTTTCTCCAAATCATTTATGTCAATGAGGTGTGTATTTCTTTCCACATCTACAAGCACCGGTCTTGCCCCAAAGTAACCAACCACCTCGGCTGTAGCAACAAAAGTAACAGCCGGAACTAAGACCTCATCTCCCTCTTTTAGACCTATGCACCTTAAAGCTAAGTGCAGGGCAGCTGTGCACGAACTAACAGCAATGGCGTTTTTAGCCCCGATATAGTTTCCAAATTTCCTTTCAAATTCAACTGTCTTTTTCCCCATAGTGAGCCAGCCTTTTCTAAGACTATCAATAACTTCTTTTTCTTCATCTTTACCTATATATGGTCTGTGAAAGGGAATTTCCATTTTAATCTCCTCCGTTACGCCAAAACTTCTTTAACAAGCTTTTCTGCCAGTTTTTCATAAGTATGATTCTTCAACAGGAAACTGTAACCATTTTCTCCTAAGCGTTCCCTCTTCTCTTTCGGCATTTCATAAAGCTTCAAAATAGCATCTGCAACTGCTTTAGGACTTTCAGCCTTAACGCTTATTCCACAGCCGGCTTGTGAAACTAAATCATTAGGAACGTCTATTGCATGAATAATAGGTTTTTTGGCGAGCATATAGTCAAAAATCTTATTAGGAGACACTCCATATTTAAACAATTTTTTTCTCCTTAATCCTACATAAGTTATATCTACAAAATTTTTTAGGAAAGCCAATATTTGACCTTTTGTAATAGGCTCAAGAAATACAACATTATTCAGCATCTTTTTTTCTTTAATTGAAATCAGCCTCTGCTTTTCTTTCCCTTTTCCGACTATTACAAAAGCAATATCTTTCCTGTCTCTAAGAATTTCTGCAGCCCCAAGTAATGTATCCAACGAATTAGCCCACCCAATAGTTCCAGTATAAGCAACAATAAATTTGTTCTTCGGAATCTTACTAATAAATGTCTTCGGCAACTCCTCTTCTACAACATCCTTCATCGCTACGCCATTGGGAATGTAATGCCAATCCCTTTTCAACCCCAAATCACTTAAATACTTTCCAAAGTTAAATAAAACAGACACTATACTATCCGATTTTTTTAGAGCAAACAGCTCAATCTTCCGCATAAAACTAATAAAAGGATGTTTCCAAGAATAACCCCCAAGTTCTACAAGAGTTAAAGGCCAAATATCTCTTACCTCAAAAATGAGTTTAGCCTTATACTTTTTGCTATAAAAATAAGCAGGAACTATAGGTAGAAGAAAAGGTGAAGAAACATAAATATAGTCTGGCTTTGGTAGAAATCTTAGCTGTCTAAATAGTTTAGTAGAAAATTGAAACCATTTTAGAACTCTCTTTTTACTATGAGCATGTGGATACTTTATAACATCTATCCAGTAGTAGTTAATACCATCAATATTTTCTCTTTTAACATGAGGGTAGTTATAAAACAAGTGAGAATAATTTGCACTTATAATCCATACATTGTAATCAAGATTTACTAATTCTTTTCCCAAATAATAATGCCTAAAAACCATTCCATATTTCGGACTTCCAGCATATTCATTTATAAACCATACAATCTTTTTATTCAAAGTCATCCCCGCTTATAATGGAAACAATTTTATCTGAGGCTGAACCATCTCCATAGAACTTTGGCAAATTTTTTTGTATTTCTATCCCACCGAAGAAAAGTCCTTCACACAGTTCAAAAATTTTCTCCGTATTAACTCCAGCAAGATGATTAAATCCAAAGTCTACAAGTTCAATCCATTCCGTCTCTTCTCTGGGAATAACACACGGAGTTCCAAAGAAAAATCCTTCTTTCTGGACTCCTCCAGAGTCAGTGATAATGACCTTTGCATTCTTTTCTAAGGCTACCATTTCAAAGTAGGAAACTGGCTCCGTTAGAGTTAGATTTTTAGATTCTGGAACCAATTCTAATTTTTCTATTAATTTCTTTGTTCGAGGATGCACAGGAAAGAACAATTTAATCCCCAACTTTGCAAGTTTATTAAGAGCTTTCCATATTTGGAGAAAAGTTTCTTCCACAGTATTCTCTGCTCTGTGAATGGTAACCAAAATAAATTTTTCTGGTTTAAGACCATATTTATTCAATACTTTTTTTTCATTAACTTTGCCTGCAACTTCTAAAGCAACATCAAACATAACATCCCCAACTTTGTAAACCCCTTTGGTAATTCCTTCCTTCTTCAAATTCTCAACCGCGACATCCGTAGGAGCGAACAAAATTTCAGAAATGTGGTCTGTTAAAACTCTATTTATTTCCTCCGGCATTTTTCTATTATAGCTCCTCAAACCAGCTTCAACATGAGCGACAGGAATGTGGAGCTTAGATGCAGCCAAAGCACCAGCTAAAGTAGAATTTGTATCGCCGTAAACCAAAGCTATGTCCGGTTTTTCTTCAACTAAAACTTTCTCCATCTCTATCAACATTTTTCCTGTCTGTTCACCATGCATTCCAGAACCAATGCCTAAATAATAATCTGGATTAGGAATCCTTAACTCTCTAAAGAATACATTAGACATATTGAAATCATAGTGTTGCCCAGTATGAACTAAAATTTCTTTTACTCCCTTATCTCTAAGTTTTCTTGAAACAATCCCAGCTTTAACAAATTGAGGACGAGCTCCTACTACAGATACGACTTTCATATCTTCTCTCCCTGCTTTACATTCTCTAACTCATCTATGGCTTTCCCATAGCTAACAAAACTAAAACTATTAGACCTTAAAAATTCTACCGTATGTATATACCACTCTTTCCATGTTCTAAAACTTTCCGAAAAATATCTGTCGTGAAATAAAATTGTAAGATACTTGATACCTTTATCAAACAAAGTTTCTATTCTCCTCTTCGTAAGATCCATGACCTCCTGAAATTTCAAGCTTTGCCATCTCTCTTTGCCTTGAAGTATATACCCATCCATTATATGCAGTGGAAATTCCCACATCTTATTTATTTTAAATGGATTTTTTTCCTCATAGAGAGTTGAATCAAAAATGTAACCTGCTCTTTCCAATTTTTCTAAAGTTTCGCTATTCATCCTTAAGTAATGCATTCTAATACCAAATTTACTCAATTTAGATATTTCTCTAAATGTATCAAATTCCTTTTTAATTCCTTCAAAATCCTTATATCAATTCCATGAACTCCTACATCAAATCCTTTGTTTAAAACCAGTTGGATATATTCTTGAGCACTTTCAGGGAAATATGATAATCCCAAACCTTGATTCATTCCAAAAAGAATGTTGCAGGTATACTGTTAGCTTTATTAAACTCTAATAGCTCCTCTACGTTATTCCATTTATTAGAAATAAAATCTTTAAATCTTAACAAGAATTCCTTTAAAGAAATAGCACCCAAACCTATTTCTATCAAACTACGAACCTAAAATTTAGGAATAATCAGGTCTCTTTTATATTCCCATGTAGTTAAATGGTTAACATCGTGGGATATTATAATTTTCATCTCAAAAAATACTCCTTTTAAAAATTTTCAAAAAACACTCAATCACAAAGGAAGCCCTTGCAATAGCAAAATAAGGCGTTATCTTACCCCCAAATCCTCTAAAATACCTCTCAATGTTAGGTATCATAGAGCCTTCAAAATCAAATGTTTGCAAATTTTTCTCTTTCGTTTTTAATATGCAACTCCATAAACTTAATGCACCTGCTCCATGATGCTTTTCTTTTGAATTGTATCCTCCTAAAATATAATAAGCTGTCTTTTTGTCATAAATACGTATAGAAGTGGCAAGAGGGGTTTTCTTTTTATATGTTATGTAGCCAAAACCGTTCTGTGTCTTTAAAAACTCAAAAAGGACTTTTTTGATAATATCTAAATTCACTTGCTTATTCTGTCGTTTGAATGTGTGTGCTATTAAATCTAAAGCAGTTTCCTTATCTTCTATCGTTTTGATTTCTCGAATCTCTAACCCATCTCTTAGAACTTTTCCAATATCATTTCTTCTTTCTGGAGACATTTGCTTTTTTATATCGTCTATACAAATATTTAAGTCTAATAGATAAGTATATCTTGGAAAAACTTTGAATCCCTCCCAAATAAAAGGTTGAAAATCAGTAACGGAATAGGGAAAACTCAAATATAAAATTTTTTGAGAAAAATTTTCTTTTAAAAAGTATGCCAGCTCTTTTAAAATACTTTTATAATAAGATTGAATGGAAAAAGCTTTTGAAGATAGTGGAGGTACTACCCAAAAGCTATAAGGTGTGATAGGTGGATTCCTAAGGATTTTCAAACTGTACTTTTTTCCACATAAACAATTATTCCTCCAACTAGTTCTTTGCTTTTACTATAAAGTCCATACAGTTTTACTCTGGGAGAAAACAATTTTAGCCAATCAAGAGATGTAAAAATAGTTCCATACTTCTTATTTAAAGTTTCATAGATTTCGAAATCTCTTTCTTCCATCAACTTAATCATTCAAAAGCTCCTTGTAAACTTTTATCAACTTTCTTTCTTCCAAACTCCAGTTGTATTTTTCTAAGACTGCTTTTCTTCCATTCTCTCCCATTACTTTAGCTTCTTCAGGATGGGTTAGTAAATATTTTATGGCTTCCGCAATTTCCTTTGGATTCAAAGGATTTACGCATATTCCACATCTATTTTCTTCAACTATCTCTTTCCATAAAGGAAAATTAGAGGCAACTACCGGTAAGCCCGCAGCCATATATTCAAAAAGTTTATTAGGCTGACTGTTTACATGATTAGGACAAGGTAAAAATGTTACCATACCTACCATAACACTTTTTAAAATTTCCTGAACTTTTGTTCTATCAACAAAACCGTAATATCTTACTTTCCTCCAAGCAGACAATTTTCTAACTTCTTCTTCCACAGACTTACTTTCAAAACTACCCGCCAAATGTAAGAGAGTATCTACATTTTCTAAAGACTTTATCAGCTCCACTATACCTCTTATCTTGGCGATGCCTCCTATATAACATATTTCTGCTTTCCTTCCCTTCCAAGGTGATATTTCAGGAAATTCCTCTAAAAGAGGGTAATTATTTATATCAACAACATTGAGAGTTATTTTTAATAATCTGTCTCTTATATAAGGCGTAGCAGTAATCACAAAATCAAATTTTTTAACCGCCCAATCTTCATATTTTTCAAAGAAAAAAGATAGGAATTTTTTAGAAACCTTGTTTAAATAAGGTTTAGTCAAAATTTGTCTTGGCACATCCTCATGCACATCGTAAATAACTCTCTTACCCCATTTCTTTAGCTTCAGTCCCATAGGAATAAGCTCTGGATCGTGAAAATGATAAATATCTGCATTAACTTTTAAAGCTTTTTTGTAAATTTCATTTGTTATCTTCAAAACTCTTTCTTTTCTATTTCTTGGTATCCCTACATCTAATATTTTAATACCTTCCTTAGTAATCTCATCTTCCTTCCCGTCTGCTACTATAAGATAGGTATCAAAACCTGCTTCCTTCAAACTTTTTAGTTCTTTTAAGAATATACGCCCATCATATCTTGAATGAACAGATGTTAAATGACAAATTTTGCAGTACAACTTTATGCCTCCTTTAAATTGCTTTGGAAGTTTTTCTCCCTATTATCATGACGGAACCTTAGCTGGTTTAAGGATTTTAGAATAGCTACAGCTGCGACAGAAATAAGCATACTTATATCGCTAATTCTAGAAAACTCTCCCTTTGCCATCAGAAAAACAAATTTCCATAGGAAGTAAGTATAAAAGATCAACTTAGGATAGGAAAGGTTTTTAAAAACCCAATTGTAAATATTGGCTGTTGTCATCCCTAAGAAAAACATAGTAAACATTCCAAAATATCCGAAATTTGCGAATAATTCTCCTATTATTGTCGGTGGAATGGCACCACCAGGTTGATAAGTAAACCATTGATTCTTAATAATCCAGCTTACCGAGAAATTGTGCACTAGAGAAGTTCTAATATCTGAAGGCATAAATCCAGATATAACATTTACCAAACTCGTTCCTTTTAGATAATCTATTTCTTTACCCCAGTGTTTCATTATAAGCACTATGATATTTATATTTGGCAAGTTGGATTTTTCAAAAAAAAGGGAATATAAACTATTTGTATCTAATACAGAAAGAAAAACTTCTATTATGCTAAGTCCCTTAACTCTTGCTATATCTGCAATCATCCTGTAAAGAAAAAGTGATAAAACAAGTGTGGTGAAAAGCAACAAAAGGAAAATACGCTTGAATGTTATGACAACATCGTTCTTAAGAGCAAACAACAAAGTTATAAATATGGCAATTTGCAAAGCGAAATATGTAATTTTTGCCAAAGATAAAATGATTATGACATATACAAAAATCAGCATGTAGAAAATATACCTGTTTATCTTTTGCCTAAACATAGTTATAAATGGCTATATATATAGCTGGATGTAGAAATAAGTATCCTAACGTTGATAATCCAAAGATTTCTTTCAAATTCCTACCATAGAATCCTAAGTTTAGGTAGTATTCCCAAAATCTCAAATTCACTGTTTTATATAAAACAAAAATATAGTTAGAGAATCCTATCAAAAAGAAAACAAACATTACCACTTTTGAAAGAACTATAGGTATGTCTGTGTAATTCATTTTTCTTAACATCGGCTTTGAAAGTAGTCGCTTGTTAACAAACGTAAGAAAGCCTAAAACAAAAAAGATATAGGACGATAATACAATAATAGAAGCTTTCGCTAATTCTTCAGGTTCAATTTTGTCTAGTGATAGCAAAACACTAATTATTAAAACATAATAATAGGTAGAGAAAATAATCAAAGGATTTAATAAATGTACTTTAGAAACTATAAATGTAATCATTGGAGTTAAAGCCAGAAGAAACATAAGGACAAACAAAGTAAAAGTCAGATAAGCTTGACAACTCAAAAGATACATAAGTACCAATAAACCAAAGGCCATTAAAATAGCAAATTCTAAAAACAAATTATAAGTTCTTAAGAAATTCTGCGAACTTCTTATAGTTTTTCTCAGCATTATAGTAAATACTCCAGTAATTTTTTATGACATTCCTATCAAATGCAGAACTATCTAAAACATTTTGAATTACAAAAGCTACTTCCTTAGGGTTGAATTCTTTTTCGATAAGTATACCGACTTTTTCACTAACAATTTCCGGTGTTCCTCCAACTGCTGTTGCAACCACAGGAATTCCATATGAAATAGCTTCCATTATCGAAACAGGAATCCCTTCACTTGAACTAACGTTAATGAACAAATCTACTGGGTTCTCGCGATAAAATCGGAAAATATCATTTCTACGGACAAATCCCTTCAAATTAACTACTACGTTTGAAGGTAGTTCCTTTATTTTTTCTTCCAATTTTTTCCTTAAAGGACCATCACCAAAATGGGTCCATAAAACCTTATGTGATCTTATATATTTCAGAATCTCACATATTAAATCTACCCTTTTCACATGGTTAATAGATGAGACTGAAACTATTCTAAAAATACCGTCTTTACTTGGTTGAGTTATAAATGAATCATTTTTAACTCCCAATCTATGTACAAATATCTTGTTTTTGATAAAAGAATATTTTCTCAAAAGGAATTTTCTGCCATCAAATGAAATAGGAATTACTGCATCTACTTTTCTTAACTGCTGTTCTCTAAACGGGAAATAACCATCGTGCAAGTATTCATATAAGTCACCTCTGTGTAACCTCATAACAACTTTAGCTTTTAGATTTGGAAGAAATGGTATAGCAAAGGCTGACACATGTCCCCAATAAAAGTAGATTATATCTGAGTCTGTTAAAGTTTTCAGTTCTTCTAAAATAGATTTATTGGAAAAGAAAAAACCAATAGCTCTTAAAGCAGATAAATACAATCTCAAACGTCGAAAGCTAAAGTTTATTTTCTTCATCTCAGGTAAAGAAGCAATTAAAATCTTTATCAATTTTGAAAATTGTAATTTTTCTATGTATAAAGGTTTATTTACTTTTACATTTTTAGGCAATTTTCTTGATACAATGCTTCCTCCATAGCTAAAAGGAATTATTTTAACCTTGAAAACTTCACTTAAAATTTCAATTTCATCTTCCAAAAATTGTTCACCCTTACCGTATGGAAAGGAAGAAGTAAACAAAAGAAGTCTCTGCATTACTCTACTCCTATAATTCTTCTAACTTTATTAAGAAATTCGTTATGACTTAAAGTTAGTGGGATTTTCAAGATATAAATCTCTGCTTCCTTTAACGCATTTTCCAAAATTTCTTTAGAAAAAGCTATATTAAATCCCTGTAGATCTATTTTTTTGTTAGCTAACTCAGAATTAACAACAAACCAGCGAATATTTCTCAAGAATGTGTAGTATTCGTTCTTAATTATTTGTATTGTCGGTTCTACTACCTTCGTTACCGGAACTTCAACCAAGCATATATCTTTAACTGTAGCGGTCCTAAAAAGAATGTAGTACTTTCCTATTTTGGCTTTCTGTTTTCGTACTCCTCCTTTAAACAAACAATCAGGACAAAGTTTTCTTCTTACCTTATTGGGGCCTCTTAGATAATAATGTAAAAACCAATGTATTTTAGACAAAAGAGTGTTTTTTTTCAGTAAATCTCTAGTTGTTAAAAGCTTATTATTTAGAACATTATAACCATATATCTTAGGATATGACAGATTGGGATAGGCAAATCCCTCTTCATCTACCACACAAATATCATCTGCAAAAAAGGAATATCTTTTACTCTGAGATAGTAACAATTCCAAAGAAGTTTTTCCTACACCTCCAGTTCCGCCAAACATAATAACTTGATGCGAATCATTGTCATAGACAGCAGAAGCATGAATGAGAAACTTTTTTCTGTCAAAAAACATCAACGGAACTACAACAAGTTCATGGAAAATTTGACCTAAATTTTCTAAATTGCTTCTATATTCCATGGATAGAAACTTTCTTAAAAAACCTTGTTTTTTCACTTTAATAATAATTCTCTTGGGTGTTCTCACCAGTTGATAGTGAATTATAGAGTGACCATAATCTACAGCAAAACTCCCATCTTTCAAAAAGAAAAAAGAAGAAGGATTAACAGATATAATTTTCTCACTAAAATCATAGTTATTACCTCTTAACAAAAACACTTCATAATCGTAAGCACTGAATTTTTTATTCAAATTTCCATAAATAGACAATTCCTCTATAAATTTTTTAGTATCTATTCCTTCAAAATAAATAGCAAATTTCTTTTCAAAAATCTCTATATTTATCATCTCTATTCTCCTTTTTTAGATTCATTTACTATTTCCTTATACCATTGCAATCTATATCCAGTAATTAGCAAACTTGATAAAGTTAACATAATCAGGAGTAAAGAAAAATTATAAATAACTCCACTTATCACTAAAGAAATAAATCTAGTTGCAATATGAAATACTTCTAGGTAAAAAGATTTCTTCTGATATCCTAACACCAAAACAACAGACGAAATTATAGAGCCTATAAATCGTATTGCTACCATTGGAGCCATCAATATCGAGTAGTAAAGAATACCGTTCCATGACTTTGGTAGAAAATGATCCTCAATAAGAAAAATAATAAACAGAATAAATAAGATTAGTAATGGAGCAATTATCATCAACTTTCTATAAACTTTGTAGAAAAACATACACGGTTGTTTGTTTTTATGATATAATTCTGCAAATTGCTGATAGAAAATCTGAGATATAGACGATGCTACCATTGAAGGTAATGCTGATAAAAGCTTAACTGTCATCATAAAAATTCCAGTATAATAACTACCAAAAAAGAAAGATATAAAGAAAGTTGGCATTTGATTAGACAGCTCATTCAGTATTTGCTGGGGCAAATAATATACGGGGAAGTTTTTATACCTTTTGAGTATCTTAAAAACTCTTATAATCTCTTCTGTGGAAAATCCAACTGCTTTATTCTTAAACATTAAAATTAGGAATAATAGCACAATTGTGTAGGAAATTGTATAAGAGTTAATCATGCCAAAGTTTTTATCGCTTGCAAATCTTGATATAAAAATGGAAAGTACTAAAAATAATAAACTATTCGATATTTTGGAAACAACTAAAATCGCAAAATTTTTGGTTGAAAGAAAAAAATTAAATGCGACCTTAAAAACAGAAATTAGAATTGCAGCAAGAACAGCATGATAAAGAATATTCCGCACAAAAAAAATTCCTGGAAGCAAAATCAAGGTTAATAAACCATATAGGATGATATAAGACTTAGCAACTATTTCTCTTTCATCGAGCTTCATACTTATTATAGCAGAATCGTACTTCAAAGAAAACAGAATAGATAGAACAGCTGTATAACTTGAGAACAATGCAAAATTGCCAAAATCTCCAACTCCATAAATACGAGCTAATACCAAAAAACTTAGCGTATTTAATACTTGAGAAGTTACATTAGCAATAAATAAGAGAAGCGATCCTTTTGCGAAAGTACTTTTTGTTTTAAAATATAGTAAGTAATTCAGAAGCCATTTAGTTATTGGTTACCTCCTTTACTTTGTATTGGAGTTTTCTCCATTTTTTAAAATTAAAAATTTGTACTCTATCCTCATCATGATGTACACCGTACTATGAATCGTTCAATACCTTATTTAAAATAGATTTTATTTCTTCTTTCCCTAACAAGGGTTCTATTGGCAAACTCACAACTTCTTTCTCTACTTTTTGCACATTTTCTAACTCTCCAATTACCTCCATACCGTTCTTAGCAAAAACTTTCATTTTATACAAAGGAACAGGATAATAAATCATCGTTTGAATTCCTTTTTCTTTTAATTTCTTCTGGAATTCATCTCTTTTTCCATTCATAACTCCTACAGTATACTGATGATAAACATGATAAGCCTTCGGATGCTCATAAGGAGTTTTTATCCACTCTATATCTTTCAACTGTTCATTATAATTCATTGCAATTTCCCTGCGGCGTTCATTGAAGTCATCAAGGTGCTTAAATTTCTCAAGCAATACGGCAGCCTGAATAGTATCAAGACGTGCATTGTAGCCAATATATTCAACGTTATATTTATCCCTTCCACCATGCTTCCTAAGCATTAAGAGAAGTTCATAAAGTTTTTCATCATTAGTAGTTATCATCCCTCCATCACCAAAACCGCCCAGGGGTTTCGTTGGGAAGAAACTGAAACATCCCATATCACCAAAAGAGCCCGTCTGCTTCCCATTCCACTTAGCTCCTAAGCTCTGCGCACAATCTTCAACTACGAATAGATCATTTTCCTTAGCTATTCTCATAATCTCATCCATATTGCACGGCTGACCGTAGAGGTGGACCGGAATTATTCCCTTTACTCTTTTTCCGTACTTCTTTACAGCTTTTTCTATCTGCTTAGGGTCAATATTGTAGGTGTCAATGTCTATGTCAACAAAAAGAGGAGTCGCTCCAGCTCTTAAAATAGCTTCTCCTGTTGCAGTAAAAGTAAATGGTGTGGTAATTACCAAATCTTCTTTGTCGAAAAATTCCTTCTTTTTCCTTTGAATTGCTAATGCCCTTAATGAAAGAACAAGTGCATCCGTTCCGGAAGAAACTCCAACAGCGTATTTTGTTCCCACGTAATTAGCAATTTTTTCTTCTAACTGTCTTACTTCATCTCCAAGGATATACCTGGCTCTTGTAGCTGCTCTTAGTAAAGATTCTTCTAAATCCTCTGAAAGTGAAAGATATTCAAGCTTCAGGTCAAGCATTGGAATCGTCTTAGGTTCTTCTACTTTGAAAACTTCAGGTCTTACTGCCCTTTCAAAGTTTCTTATCATCTCCTCATCATAAGTTATGATATAGCAATCATCTCCTATTCTCCTGCATACTGAAACCAAGATGCCGTCTTCAATATCTTTAAAACTTTTGGCATCAATAATATTTCTTCCTGAAGTGGAAACTAAGTTAACATCAAAATCTTTCAAAAATTTATCAATAACTTCTTGTTCCAACTTCAATCTCTTAACAAGATAAAACAAAGTATCGTAATGATAAGAAGCAAAAAGAAATTTAACCTTTCCCTTATTTCTATTCATAAAGTCACTAACCGCTTTATGTCGTGGCCTTGATACATCCAGATAATCAAGAACAACATTTAAATCAAGAAGCAATTTTTGCATTACAACCACCCCTTTTCTTTAGCTCGTTTAAAGTATGCCATGTATTCGTACCATACTTTATGTTCCATATAGTTTGCTATGTCTCCATCTTCTATTTCTTCCAAATCTCTAATATCAATTTCTCCTTTCATATCAAAGGAATGTTCCGCAAGTCTTATTAAGTTCATCTGTTCTCGTCTTAGTTCTCCTTTAGTAAAAAAGAGAATAATAACGTATCCCTTATACTTCCTCTCATACTTCTTTTTAAAGCTCAAAGACAAGACAGACAGCATAAAAATTACATCTTCAGGAACAGTTTTGTCTATGAACTGTATAAGGAAGACATCATTAATAAACTTCACCAATAGATCAGGCGTAAAATCAATAATATCGGAAAATTTTTCCCACTCAAGAAGCTCAAAAGCAGGAGCTTTATCAAGAGAAGAAACAAACTTATTTATTTCTACCTGTTTAATCAGCTCAATCGGCAAGATATCCAGCATAAGCATTATATCTTCTCCTCTATAACGGTAAACTCTTTACCTTTTAACATATATCTGCTTCTACAGTAGGAACAGGTAAGATGTAATTCTCCATCACTACTTGTTTTTCTGGTAAGCACCACTCCGCACTTGCAAACCCAACCGCTGTGTTTAGCCGGTACTCCTAAATACAAAGCATAATCAGGTACATCAGAAGTTACAACTGCTCCAGCACCAATTAAGGCATACCTACCAATAGTATGACCGCAGACAACTGTAGCATTTGCTCCTATGGTTGCTCCCTTTTTCACAAGCGTTGGAAGAAATTCAGCTTTCCTCTCAATAAAAGCTCTTGGAGTTAAAACATTTGTAAAAACACAGGAAGGACCGCAGAAAACTTCATCTTCCAGTGTAACCCCTTTATAGATAGAAACGTTATTCTGAATCTTACAGCGGTTTCCTACCTTAACATCGGGACCTATCATACAATTTTGTCCTATTATGCAATTCTCCCCAATTCGTGTATTAGAAAGTATATGGGAAAAATGCCAGATTTTTGTTCCCTTCCCTATTTTTACATTATCATCAATGTAAGCGGACTCATGGACGAAGAAATTTTTACTTTCCATTTAACTTCACCTCTGCCAAGGGATGAACTCTATCGTTGAAACCGATAGGTTTAATGTTTCTGAGTCTATAAACGAGCTCTATGGAAGGTCTGGCATCTTCTATACCGAATCCTTTACCATTAAGAATCTCCTGATATACTACAGTATGAAGGTCGGTAAATCCTCCCGAAAATTCAACTTCATTACCATCAACGGTAATGGATCTATAAGTTCTTTTTCCTTTTTTTACAGCTACTTCAGGTAAATCCTTAGAGTCAACAGATAGAAACCACCTGACTTCTGCCTTTTCAAGTTCTATATATCCAGCCATTTTTTTTAAAGGTTCGGAATAATGAACTTCATAATGTTTCACTTCTCCAAATATCCACATAAGCATGTCGAAAAAGTGAATACCAATATTGGTTGCAACTCCTCCAGACTTGTTAATGTTTCCTTTCCAAGAAATAAAATACCATTTGCCTCGGGACGTTATGTAGGTTAGATCAATCTTGTACTTCTCTTGTTTCTCTTTAGATTCTTCTTCCACTCGTTTTTTAAGAGAAACTATTGCTGGATGAACTCTTAACTGAAGGATGTTATAAACTTTCCTCCCAGTTTCTTCCTCTATCTCTTTAAGGGCATCCAGATTCCATGGGTTTAAGACAAGGGGCTTTTCACAAATCGCATCCGCATCATTCCTTAGGGCAAACCTTATATGCGCATCGTGAAGGTAATTAGGAGAGCATATAGAAACGTAATCTATTCCTTCTCCTTTTCTTCTCAATTTATCTATATGCCTATCAAAACGCTCAAATTCTGTAAAGAAAGCTGCATCAGGAAAATAGGTGTCAATAATTCCTACGCTGTCACATCTATCCATAGCAGCAACTAAAAGGTTCCCTGTCTCTTTAATAGCTTTCATATGTCTCGGAGCTACGTAACCAGCTGCTCCTATTAAAGCGAATCTTTTCATCTATAACCTCCAGTATAGAAAATCTTTTGTTATAGCTTCCTCTCTATCATACACCCCTTTAACATCTATTAGTACAGGACGATCTCCATTTTCCATCAAACTTTTATATTCTTCTAAGTCAAATCTCTCTATAAACTGCTTATGCTTCACTGCTACAATTACAGCATCATATGGTTTATATTTATTCACATCCTCTACAAGTCCTATACCGTATTCTTCCTTCACTTCCTCAGGATACGCATGAGGATCATAAACATAAACTTCTACCCCATATTCCCGTAACTCATTATAAATATCTATCACTTTCGAATTCCTTATATCCGAAATATTCTCCTTAAAGGTAATTCCAAGAATAAGGACTTTACTTCCCTTTACAGCTTTCCCAGCTTTTATAAGCTTTTTAACAGTATTTTCAGCAACAAACTTACCCATATAATCATTTATTCTTCTTCCCGCTAAGATAACCTCAGGATGATATCCTATTGCTTGTGCTTTAAATGTTAAATAGTATGGATCAACACCTATACAATGTCCTCCTACAAGTCCTGGCTCAAACTTTAAGAAGTTCCACTTTGTTCCAGCAGCTTCAAGAACTGCTTTCGTGTCTATTCCCATTTTATTAAAGATTATTGATAGTTCATTCATCAAAGCAATATTCAAATCCCTCTGTGTATTTTCTATAACCTTTGCAGCCTCAGCAGTCTTAATATCGGGGGCTTTATGAACTCCGGCCGTTATCACCGAACCGTAGAGCTGTGCCAGAAACTCTGTTATTTTAGGAGTGTCACCTGCTACAACTTTTACGATTTTATCTATTGTGTGCTCCTTATCACCAGGGTTAACCCTTTCAGGAGAATATCCTACATGAAAGTCTTTTTTCCACTTTAAACCACTCTCTTTCTCAAGAATAGGCACACATTCTTCCTCTGTAACTCCAGGATAAACAGTAGACTCATAGACAACAATACTGCCCTTTTGCATATACTTTCCTACTGTACTTGTAGCAGCTTTAACAGGTCTTAAATCAGGAATTTTATGTTCATCTATCGGTGTTGGAACCGTTATAATGATTACTTTAGCTTCCGAAATTTTTTCTGGATTATCAGTAAATTCCACTGAGCAATTTTTTAACTTTTCAGAATCAATTTCTCCGGTTCTATCAAAACTTTTCTTCAATTCTTTAACTCTTTCAGAGTTTATATCATATCCAATGATATTGAATTTGGTATCTAGAAGAACTGCTAATGGTAGTCCTACATACCCCAGTCCAACAATACAAATTTTATTTTTTTTCTCTAATTGCAAACTCATCCATTCCTCCGTCACTTACATATTTAGAATAACCTCTCCTAAAATCGTTAATACACTTTAACTTATCCAAAAAACTTTCAAATACCTTCTTGTTTTAACTCTTTTTCAAAGTTAAATATTATACTTTTAAT
The DNA here is from genome assembly GCF_900182835.1 of Desulfurobacterium pacificum. Classification (NCBI taxonomy): domain Bacteria; kingdom Pseudomonadati; phylum Aquificota; class Aquificia; order Desulfurobacteriales; family Desulfurobacteriaceae; genus Desulfurobacterium; species Desulfurobacterium pacificum. The sequence goes on along the minus strand of NZ_FXUB01000003.1, from coordinate 107,953 downwards.
AATCTCCACTTCCTCTTTTCATTCCGATATAAACCACTTTTTTCCTTTCTCTGCCACCATTACTTTTTTATCAAAAGTCGTATACCAGATTACTCTCTTAACTTCAGAATCAAGCAAATCCTGAGTTTTTTCTCTTGCTATAGTTCATAAAATCGCCGTATTTACGCAAATCTGCCTTCGTGTCTATCTCTATAACAACCTCTGGAGGAGTTTTTACATACTTCTCATCAATACCCTCTTTTAAAATCTTTTCCTTATCAAAAATGGCTATGTCTAAATTCCTCCAAGTCTTTGGTGCCCATTGGAAACCTGCCTCATTAGTAGCAATTACATATTTACCAACGTCTAACTTCTAATAAAGAAAACGAAGTAAACTGTTGATAATCCACCACTGCAGTTTACTACTCCCCATCACCTCCTCCAGGGTTTTCTCGCCAGAAAGAACTTTGTCGCAATCCCTGTAATAAATCGGCTTCCCATATCTCATCTCATAAATGAGCTCTTTAGGAATACCCCTTCCTTTCCTTTTTTCCTTTTTAACCAAAGAGGTCCCCACTATTTTCCTCCAATAACCTTTACCACTTTCAATATATACCCTTAAACAGGAGGCATTAGATTAAGCTTAAGCTCTTTTTCTAAAACGTTTGCAACGTTCAAGATTGTAGGCTCATCAAAGGCTTTTCCTATCAGTTGAACTCCAACAGGCAAATTCTTACTGTCAAAACCGCAGGGTAAAGAAATTGCAGGCAATCCGGCAAGGTTAACAGCAATGGTGAAAATATCGGACAGATACATCTTTATCGGGTCGTCGGTTTTCTCTCCTATTTTGAAGGCAGTAGTTGGAGAAACTGGAGTAACGATAAAGTCAACATCTTTAAACGCATTCTCAAAACCCTGATAAATGAGCGTTCTAACCTTCTGTGCCTTTAAGTAGTAAGCATCGTAATATCCGGCACTTAAAGTGTAAGTCCCAATCATTATCCTTCTTTTTACTTCATCACCAAAGCCTTCTGCCCTCGTTTTGCAGTACATATCAACCAAACCTTCGTAATCTTTCGCTCTGTATGTATATCTAACGCCGTCAAACCTTCCCAAGTTTGAAGAAGCTTCAGCCGGCGCAATGATGTAGTAAGTTTCAACAGCATACTTAGTGTTAGGAAGAGAAATCTCTACAACTTCAACGCCCAAACTTTCCAAAACCTTTACAGCTTCTAAAACCTTTTTCTTCACTTCTGGTTCAATACCTTCCACAAAGTACTCTTTTGGTAAACCGGCTTTTAATCCTTTAATGTCATTATCAAGATTTTCTAAAAAATCGGGCACCGGAATACGAGCACTTGTAGCATCTTTAGCGTCCTGACCAGAAATAATATTCATAAGATAAGCGGCGTCTTCAACCGTTTTCGTTATAGGTCCTATCTGGTCTAAAGACGAAGCAAATGCAGTTAAGCCGTAACGGGAAACTCTGCCGTAAGTCGGCTTAAGTCCAACCACTCCGCAGAAAGATGCTGGTTGTCTGATAGAACCGCCGGTATCAGAACCAAGAGAAGCCAACGCCGACCTTGCAGAAACGGCAGCAGCCGAACCGCCGGAAGAACCGCCTGGCACTCTTTCCAAATCCCACGGATTTTTTGTTACGCCAAAGTAAGAAGTTTCGGTAGATGAACCCATGGCAAATTCATCAAGGTTGTTCTTACCGACAAAAATCGCCCCTCTTTCCCTTAAACGCTTTATAACGGTAGCATCAAAAGGTGAAATGAAGTTTTCCAATATTTTTGAAGCACAGGTCATTCTCATACCTTCTACGTTTATGTTGTCCTTAATAGAAAGTGGGATGCCAAAAAGTTCCGGCATTTCGTCTTCAGAAAGTTTCTCAAGTTCCTTGTCAGCAATCTTTGCCTTTTCTAACGCCTTTTCTGCTTCAACTGTTATGTAAGCGTTTAGCTTGGGTTCTGTTTCTTCTATGCGGCCTAAAAGTTCCTGTGTTAATTCAGAAGGCTTAAGCTCCTTTCTTTTTATTAAATCGTTAAGTTCTCTTAAGGTTTTATTTAAAAGCTCCACAGCTTACCTCCAGTGTTTTAATTACTTTCTCACAACTTTAGGTACTATAAAGTACTCACCGTCCGTTTCCGGTGCATTCATAAGAGCTTTTTCTCTTGGCAGGCTCACGCCAGGCACGTCTTCTCTTAAAACGTTTTGAGGAGGAATAATTTGGAATTTGGGGTCTATACCTTCAGTATCAAGTTCATTTAACTTTTCAACAAAGTCAAGAATTCTTGAGAGCTGCTCCTGAAACTTTTCCACCTCCTCTTCAGAAAGGGTAAGCCTTGAAAGCATGGCTATGTGCTTGACTTCTTCTTTACTTAACTTCATTTTCTACTCCTTAAAAAGGCTTTTATGTTTTCACCAATTTCCTCTATTTTTGCTCTCATAATTGGGTCAGAAGAGTGAGAAATAATTTTAACATCAGGATTCAACTCAACTTCACCAGTATAAACAACTTCTTCAAGCCAATTTATAAAATCAATACCGTTACCACCAAAAACAGAATATTCTTCTAAATAATTGTCAAGGTCAAGAACTTCTATTTCTCTACCTCTCTCCTTAACTATTTTCTTCAGGTCGTTAACGGTTTTCACCCACAGGTATCCCGGCGGCGGCTGCCTCCAGTCATCAAGGTAGATTTTCATTATAAACACGCTCCTCCAAAATATTAATTATTTTTTCTATCAAAGGCTCATATTCAACTATTCTGCGAAAAATTTCTTCTGCAACTTCTTCAATGTAAGCATGAGAAGTTAAGTTTCTATCATCTATCATTCTCAAAAGCAGCAAAACTTCGTCTTCAGACAGATAGCCGACAGAAAAGAAGCCCCTTATACAGGATTTAGGACTCCTGCATTCAATACCCTCAATCTCTTTTAAGAAAGTTTTAACCGTTTTCCACAGTATTTCAACGGTAAATTCAAACCTTTGAATGGCGCTATTTCTAAAAAAAAGGATAATCTTCCAGCGAAGAGCTCTTTGCTTTTTCTTGAGCCCCTTTAAGCCTGCTGAATGCAGATTTGAGAGATTCAAGCTGTTCTTTCAAAGCCATCTAATACTCTCTCTCAAAACTATGTCCTTTAACTTATTAGCGCGAGACAAATCCACAAGGTCAACTTTATAGGGAAAATTGCTCTCTTCAATAAATTCCCTCAAAAGAGTCAATTTATCAGAAATGTCTTTAGACGAAAGAAAGGCAATATCAACATCGGAAAAGGATGAGTTATCACCTCTTGCCCTTGAACCGAAAAGAAAAATCCCCACCTCCTCACCTTCAAAAAACTCAATCAAAAATCTTTTCAAATCCTCTATAGTCTCTATTTTCACTTTTCTAAGCACGGCTCTTTCTCCAAAATTTAAGCAATAATATATTAACACCCTAAGCAAAGATAGGAGAAAACATGAACACAATTGCGGTAGAAATAGACGGAAAAACAGAAGAAGTTACAATAGAAAAGAAATCTATAAGAGTGGACGAACTCTTAGAATCGCTGAACATCTACCCCGAAACTGCCGTAGTTTTAAAAGACGGCAAGCTACTATGCGACGATGAAAGGATAAAGCCGGGAGACAGGGTAAAAATCGTAATTGCAACGTCAAAGGGGTAAAGCTTGAAAAGAGTAATGGCTTTAGATGTAGGCTTTAAAAGAATAGGCGTAGCGCTGTCTGACCCTTTAAAGCTAACGGCACAGCCTCACGAAGTAATTTTCAGAAAAAGCAACAGAGAAACCTTTGAAAAACTGCTAAAAACGATAGAAGAGAAAAACGTTGGAACGGTAGTAATCGGACTACCTTTAAACAGTAAAGGAGAAAAAACCAAAATTGCCGAAAAGATTGAAAAGTTTGCCTCAAAGTTGAAAGAATTTCTGAAAGAACATGGTAAGAACGACGTTAAAATCGTTTTCACAGACGAATCTTTTTCTACCGCTGAAGCTGAAGAGTTGATGAACAGCCTCAACAGAAAAAGGGAATTCTTAGACGACATAGCAGCAGCGCTCATACTAAAAGAGTGGCTGGAAAGCAGAAGTTGACATACAAAAGTAGAGGTTTATTTTTCTAACTATCTTCAAAACGTGCGCCCGTAGCTCAGTAGGATAGAGCGCGAGATTCCTAATCTCGAGGTCGCAGGTTCGATCCCTGCCGGGCGCACCATTTTTATTTTTAGGGCTTGACAAAGAGGATTTTTTCCATAAAATTTGCCCGCACTTTTAACTTTTCAGGGAGGTTTACCATGTTAGGCGGACTTGATGCTTTAATGAAGACTGTTCAGGAAAAATATATGAGAAATGATATACCTGAATTTAGACCTGGAGATACTGTAAGAGTTTACGTAAAGGTAAAGGAAGGAGATAAGGAAAGAATTCAGGCTTTTGAAGGCGTTGTAATCAGAAAGAGAGGCGGCGGAACGGACGCAACCTTCACAGTAAGAAAGGTATCTTACGGAATTGGTATTGAAAGAACGTTCCCTATGCACGCTCCCGTAATTGAAAAGGTAGAAGTTCTCAAGAGAGGTATCGTAAGAAGAGCAAGACTCTACTACCTCAGAGAGCGTAAAGGTAAGGCTGCAAGAATTAAAGAGAAAAAAGAGTGGATGACCAGCAAGTAATCTTAAAGTTTGAAAGAGAACTCTGGAATAAAGGTTACAAAAGAATAGCAGGGATTGACGAAGCGGGAAGAGGTCCTTTGGCAGGACCAGTAGTAGCAGCGGTTGTTGTGTTCCCGCCTAACGTCAATCCTTTTCTTTTTAAAGACTCAAAAAAACTCAAAGAAAGTGAAAGAGAAAACCTTTTTTACGAGATAGTCAATTCGTGCCTTGATTTTTCCGTCGGATTTGCCGATTCTCTGGAAATAGACTCTCTTAACATCTACAAAGCCACTCTGCTCGCTGTTCACAGGGCGCTGAAAGGTTTAAAAGAAAAGCCGGACTTTCTTATAACAGACTACCTGAAAGTTGAAGGATACGAGGAAAACTCTTTGGTTTTAGTCAAAGGTGATGAGAGGAGCTTTTCCTGCGCCTGTGCAAGCGTCCTGGCAAAAGTAACAAGGGATTACATAATGAAATCGTTTGAAGAAATCTTTCCGGGATACGACTTTTCAAGCAATAAAGGGTATCCGACGAAAAAACACATCGCTGCCATTGATAAAATGGGAATAACGCCGATACACAGAGGCAGTTTTGGAAGGGTCAAGGGAAAAAGGGTTAGAAGGGGAAAGGATAGCTTCCCGCTACCTGTTGAAGAAAGGCTACGATATTATAGGGAAAAACTTCAGGAGCTACTGGGGAGAGATTGACCTGATAGCCTACGAAAGCAGTTCTAAAACGGTTGTTTTCGTTGAAGTTAAGCTGAGAAAGAAAAAAAACCTTGTTAATCCACTGGAATCTATTGGCAGAAAGAAAATAGAAAAGATAAAGAAGACTGCACTCTACTTCTTGCAAAAGCGCTTTGTTGACTACGAAGCGATAAGGTTTGATGTTATAGGAATTACGGAAGAAAACGGAAAGTATGAAATAGAACACGTAGAGGACGCTTTCCAATGAAGTTTAGGAAACCCTGCCAGTTAATAGCAGAAAAGCTAAAAAAAGAAGGGATTTTCCGTCCGAAGTTTCTGCTGTTTCCGGGAAGGGGCAACTTTTTAAACAGGGCTGCGTGGGAAATTGCAAGGGGAAGGTTTGGCGTTATAAAAGCTAAAAATTTTGGCAAGGAGATAAAGCCGGGAAAGGTTTTAGGGGAAGTAGAAGGCGTAAAGTTTTTGGGACTAAGGGGTGAAGAAAAGGCTGATGCTGTTATCGTTAAAGGCAGAGGGGAAATAGACTTTTCTAACGTAGAGTTCAGGTATCCGACGGTGGGGGTGGATTTTTCTCTTTTTGAAAAGTTGCTACCATCGGAGAAAAAAAGCCTTGCCGTTCAGATTGAAATAGCTTTTGGAATTGTAAAAGACTACTTTACGCCTGAAAATTTCGCAGTTACGTCTTTAGACGAGGAAGGAAGGTCCTTTCTGCAGGAATTTTTCAGGCCGAAAGTTCCCTTCAAAACGGTTGAGATAAACAGCTTTAAAAACGTTATCGTTTTAGACCCAAACGCCGAAAAAGAATTTACCCACGAAGAAGTGGACGAAAGCACTCTTATACTGATTGGCGGTATCGTTGACAGCAGCGAAAGGTTAAAAGGTTCAACGGCTGAAATCCTGCCTGAAGTTAAGCACAGAAAGATAACCTACAAAGGGCAAGTTGAGATTGTTCCTGACAGGATAAACGAAATAACAAAGATAGTGTGTCAGTATTTAACGGAAAACAAAAGCCTTGAAGAAGTTGTAAGGGAAAATCTGACGAGAGATTCAAAGCTACGCTGGCTCAGGAAAACCCTTCAGAAAGAGGTTGTTAAATTTTACAACAGCACCGGTCTTTTAAGGGGAATTCCGGAAGAAAAGTGGAAAAAGTGGCAGGAAGAGTTTGGAATATCTGACTTTTTGTTCAGGAAGGCAGCGGGGCATGTGGGGGGATTTTTCGTGTTTAAAAATTCCTTATTTGATAAAGTTAAAGGTAAAACAAAAAAAAGAGGTAAAGAAGTTTTTGTGGTAGAGGAGATTGGCGATGAAGATGTTGTCAAGGTCTATCCTTGAAGAGATAGGCAATACGCCGCTGTTAGAAATTGAAATTGAAGGGATAAAGCTGTTTTTAAAGCTTGAGATGTTCAATCCGGGCGGTTCAATAAAGGATAGAGTCGCGCTGGCGATAATAGAGGAAGGGGAAAGAAGCGGTGAGCTGACGCCGGAAAAAACAGTAATAGAAGCAACGAGCGGTAACACCGGCATAGGATTAGCTTTAGTATGCGCTGCTAAAGGTTATAAATGCACGATAGTTATGCCTGAAAACATGAGCGAAGAAAGGAAGAAGATACTCAGAGCCTACGGCGCTGAATTGATACTAACGCCGAAAGAGGAAGGAATTCCCGGTGCAGTTAAAAAGGTTGAAGAGCTGATATCTAAAAATCCTCACCTCTACTTCCCCGCAAGGCAGTTTGAAAACCCGGCAAACCCCCGCGTACACTACGAAAAAACTTCCGTGGAAATACTGGAACAAATCGGAAAACTGCCGGAACTTTTCGTAGCAGGCGTCGGAACAGGAGGAACGTTTACAGGCATCGCAAAAAGATTTAAAGAAGTAAACCCAGAGTGCCTCTGCGTTGCCGTTGAGCCTGCTGAGAGTTCAGTTATTTCCGGCGGTAAACCGGGAATTCATAAAATTCAGGGAATAGGCGCAGGTTTCGTTCCGGCAAACTTTGATAAAAGCCTCTGCGATAGAGTAGAAACCGTTACTTACGAAGAGGCAAAACGCTACGCAAAACTGCTGGCAAGGAATTACGGCGTTCTACCGGGAATCTCCTCCGGCGCAAACGTTGCAGCGGCTATAAAAGTTGCTAAAGAAACAGGAAAGAAAACGGCTGTAACCGTTTTACCGGATACAGGAGAAAGGTATTTAAGCACAGACCTTTTTGAATGATTTGGCGGAGAAGGGATGGAAATCAGGAGGGTAGAGGGGATACTCCCCATAGAAGGGGTATCGCGCGACCTGCCGATAAAGCTTGAAAATTTCTCATTCCAAGACATGAAAAGGTTACTTTCTACGATTTCTTCCGGCTCTACTAAAAAGGACATGAAAGAAGAATTTGAAACGCTTTTAATCAAGGCAACGTTTGAAGGTTACACGCCGGAAGGAAAGGCAAAACTGCGCTCTGGAAAATTAATGCTCATAGCAGACGTAAACGTTGACAGAGAGTTCAAAATCGGCGAAGAGCTGCTGTTCAGGTTAAAGTCTATATTCCCGAAGATAGAGCTTTCTCTGGTAGAAGGCGAAGTTCAAAGCACCCTTAACGTGCTGAAAAACCTGCTTTCAAACTTTGCACCGCAGGAAGCCCTCAAAGGTCTGGAGCTTTTAAAAGACCCTTTTGTGGTTCAGTTAATCGTTTCTTATCTGGCAAAACAGTCCCCTGAAATAAAAAAAGAAGTAGAAAAGTCCCTTAAGTTTTTAGCCCAGAACGGAATTCCCAAAAGGCAGTCTCACCTTATTCTTTCTCTGCTTGCGCTTTTAGAAGACGAGAACTTTGAAAAGGTTAAAGAAAAACGCCCGGAAGTAACCAGAGAAATGATAAAGTCTGCTGTTCAGTCTCTACTTTCAAGTTTTGGATTTTTTGCCGTTACTTCGCTAATAATTATCCCATTCCTGTTTGATGAAGGCTTTAAAGGAACAATTTATCTGCCTAAAGAGCAGGATGAGATAAAAAGCGTGTTTTTAGAGATAGAAGCAGAAGAGGGAAAGGTAGGACTGCTGGTGAAAGTGGGGAGTGGGGGGGATTTTTCAATAGACTTTTTTACCGACTCTGAAATCTTGAAGGAAAAGTTACTAAAAATTGAAGAAGAAATACGTGAAGAACTTAAAAAAGAAGGATTTAATCTACTCTACATGCGCTTTGCAGGAAACTTTTCAAAAGGTGAGGAGCAAAAAAGAGAATTTTTAAAAGGCGAAAAGGGTATAACTATAAACCGCTCTATTTGATAACATCCTTCAAAAAATCGGGAACGAACTTTCTTAACTCTTTAGAAAATCCTAACTCCGGCATTTCGTTAATCAGTTCAACTATTGTCCTCAAGTTAAGCGTAACAAAAAAACCATCCTCTTTTTCTGTAATCTTTAAAAAAGGTTTTTCCATCATCACTTTAAACAGTTCTTCTTTAAAAGAAGAAGGAACAGAAAACGTCATAACGCCGTGTTCAACAACAGAAAGGTGACCCATTCCGACAACTTTTTTAATCAATTTCTCGTTATCTTCATCTGAAAACCTTGAAAGGAGTTCATCCACAGGCAGCCCGGAGTAGCAAACCCTGGCTGCCGTGGCAACAACTCTCAGCATATCTTCTGTTTGAGCAACTAAAGAAATCCCCATTAATACTTCCCTTCATATTTAGAAAGGAACTTCTCTACCCTACCTCTTACAACCTTCTGCTTCTGGCTTCCTGTATAGAACGGATGGCAAGCGTTGCAAACTTCCACTTTAATTTCAGGAAACTTTGTAGACCTTGTAACCCACGTATTACCACACGCACATACAACTCTCGTCTCTTTGTATTCCGGATGGATACCTTTTTTCATTATAATCAACCTCCTAATTTGTTTCTTCGCGAACGGAAAGTTTATTTAAGAGAGCAAAAAGTGTCAAGGTTAAATTAAGGAGATATAGTGGAAATAACAAGGCTCATAGAAACTACAGCAGAATATTTAAAACTTCACCCGCACCTTTCGTGTATCATACTTTTTACTTGGTCCTTCTTAGAAACAGCACTTCTTTTAGGACTATTACTACCAGCAGAAAAAGTTCTTATCATCAGCAGCGTTTTGGTCTCTGAAGGCATCATTTCACCCATATCTTTCCTAACGTGCATTACAACAGGAACATTTTTAGGATACACCGTCTCGTACTTTATGGGAACGTTCTTAGGTAAGGCTCTTCTTTACAAAACGCTTAAAAAACTTGGAGTGTCGGAAGAGGGTATAAGGAAAACGCAAGAATTCATAGAAAAGAGGGGAGAAATCTCTCTAATATTTGGAAGGTTCCTCCCTGTAGTCAGGGCAACATTACCTGTCGTTATAGGAAGCTTCAAGCCAAACTTTGCAAAATTTTCTCTATACAACCTCATAGGCGCTTTTTTATGGGCACTTTCCTATCTTTTCCTTGGCAACTTGATTAAAGAAGTTTTTTCTCTTATTATTACCCACAAGTTTGTAGCAATACCCTTATCTCTTGCATGTATGGCAATTTATTTATTCTGGAGAAAGTATGGAAAGAATAGAAAACTGTTTTGAAGCCCTTTCCCAGAAAGGAGAAAAACCACTCATTGTCTACGCTACTGCATGTGACCCTGATTGCCAAAAATCGTTAGACATCTTTAGACTAATTCTTGAATACGCCGACATGGTTGAAGTAGGAATGCCCTTTTCAGACCCACTGGCAGACGGACCAACAATTCAGAAAGCCCACGAAAGAGCATTATCAGCAGGTGCCAACACAGGAAAAGTGCTGGAATTAATAGATAAGTTAAGAGCTGAATTTAAAGAAAAACCCATAATCCTTATGGGCTACTACAACCCCATATTTGTCTACGGAGAAGATAAGTTTATAAGGGACGCCAAAGAAGCTGGCGTTGACGGATTTATAGTGCCTGACCTACCTCCAGAGGAAGGAGCGGAGTTTTCACGCAAAGTAAAATCGCTAAAACTGTCACCAATCTTTTTAGCAGCCCCCACGAGTACGGATGAAAGGGTCAAGAAGATAGGAGAAGTTAGTGGAAGCTTTATATACTACGTTTCCGTAACAGGGATAACAGGAATAAGAGACAAATTAGCCTACAAAGAAATAGAGAAAGATATCTCAAGAGTAAAAGCTATAACAGGTAAAAGAACCGTAGTGGGATTCGGAATTTCAAAGCCCGAGCATATCAAAGAGATGTATAATACTCCCGATGGTTTTGTTGTAGGAAGTGCCGTGGTCAGAAAAATTGAGAACAACGATATGAAAGGTTTAGAAAACTTGCTAAAATCTCTCAAGATAGCCACAAAATCCTAACTTAAGTCTGGAGGAATCATGTTCGGAATAGGAACCCAAGAACTGATAATAATCTTGGTAATCGCCTTGCTTATTTTTGGTCCAAAGAAATTACCTGAGCTTGCTCGCTCAACAGGCAAAGCAATAAATGAGTTTAGAAAAGCCTCTGCTGGTATACTTGATGAAGATGAAAAGGAAACAAAAGAAAAGAAGAAAGAATCTGAGGAAAAGGAAAAAGAAGTTGTAGCTGTCGCTACCCAAAAAGATAAGGAAGAAAATGTAGAAAAAATAAAGGTTAAAGAATAAAAGCGGAACTATGCCAGAAAAGAAAGTTTTAACGCCACAAGACGAACTTCCCGTAACTGAACACATAGAAGAGCTTAGGTATAGGCTTTTTAGAGCTGTAGCAGCAATAATTATTGGGTTTCTAATAGCATGGCCCTTTAAAAAGAAACTGCTTTTGTTCTTAGAAAGACCTTTACCAGAAAACCTCCACGGGAAACTAATATTCCTGTCTCCTCCAGAAGCGTTCTTTACAGCTTTAAAAGTTTCTTTTTTTGCTGGAATATTAATAGCAATGCCTTACGTTTTATATCAATTATGGAAATTTATTGAACCTGGGTTATACGAACATGAAAAGAAATTTATCCTTCCTTTTATGTTCTTCTCGGTTATGTTCTTCTTCGCAGGAGCAGCCTTTGCCTACTTCGTCATTCTACCCTTCGGGCTAAGATTCCTATTAGGATTCATGGGAGACTTACTGACTCCTCAAATTACTGTAGGCAGCTACATATCATTCGTAATTCAGATGATACTGGCTTTCGGTCTTGTCTTCCTTTTGCCTGTAATTGTATGGTTGCTTTCCAAACTGGGAGTAATAAATTACAGGATGCTTGAAAAAAACAGAAAGTTCGCCGTACTGATTATTTTCATAGTTGCTGCTATCCTTACACCTCCAGACGTTTTCTCACAAATAATGATGGCACTACCTTTACTTGCACTTTATGAGTTAAGTATATGGGTAGCAAAAGTGACTGGGAAGAGGGAGCAATAACTCTTTATCCATAAAATCTCACTTTAAACCAATCGGAGGGAATTCTGCATGGCAGAAAATACACTTGAAGGTTTTACAATTGAAGAACTTCAAAAGATGAGCATATTTGACTTGAGGAAGATAGCCAAAGGGCTGGGGATAGACGTAAAATCGGCCAAAAAACAGGACCTAATAAGAAAAATCTTAGAAAAAGATGCAGAAAGAAGGGGTGCGATATTCCGTGTCGGTGTTCTTGAAGTTTTACCTGACGGTTTTGGATTCTTACGTTCACCGGAAAACAACTACCTACCAAGCTCTACAGACATTTACGTTTCTCCAGCCCAGATAAGAAAATTAGGACTACGAACAGGCGATACAATTGCCGGAGAAGTAAGACCACCCAAAGAAAATGAAAAGTACTACGCCTTAGTAAAAGTTCACGCTATAAACTGGGAATCTCCAGAAAAAGCTAAAGAAAGACCCCTTTTTGACCAGCTAACTCCCCTACACCCCACAGAACGTTTCAGGCTTGAACACGACCCTTCAGAATTAGCCACAAGAGTCGTTGACCTTATCACACCAGTAGGAAAAGGACAGAGAGGGCTGGTAGTTGCTCCACCGAGAGCAGGTAAAACGGTACTTCTCCAAAAAATGGCTAATGCGATAAAAACAAACTACCCAGATACCTATCTAATAATCCTGTTAATAGACGAAAGACCGGAAGAAGTTACAGATATGAAAAGGAATACTTTAGCTGACGAAGTGATTAGTTCCACTTTTGATGAACCGCCAGAGCGCCATGCGCAAGTTGCAGAGATAGTAATAGAAAAAGCCAAAAGGTTGGTTGAACATAAAAAGGACGTAGTCATACTGCTGGACTCCCTAACAAGGCTTGCAAGAGCCTACAATACACTCACTCCACCAAGTGGTAAAATACTGTCTGGTGGTATAGATGCTCACGCTTTCCATAAACCTAAAAGGTTTTTCGGAGCCGCAAGAAACATAGAGGAAGGCGGAAGCTTAACAATAATTGCAACAGCGTTGGTTGAAACGGGCAGTAGAATGGATGATGTTATTTTTGAAGAGTTTAAAGGAACAGGAAATATGGAAATAGTTTTAGACAGACAACTTGTGGAAAGACGTATATTCCCTGCTATCAACATCCAGAAATCTGGAACGAGAAAAGAGGAGCTATTACTCTCTGAATGGGAACTCAACAGAGTTTGGATTTTAAGAAGACTCCTAACTTCCATGTCCCCAGTCGAAGCTATGGAATTCCTGCTTGAAAAACTGAGAAAATACAAAACAAACGAAGACTTCTTAAAGGCGATGAACGCATGAAAGAGCTAATTTACTATACGTTTGTTGAAAGCGCCGACCTAAAGAAAGCGTTTATAGAGGAAAATAAGGAAAGGATTTATTCGGTTTTTTTAGAAATAGCAAAACGCGTAAAAGAGGGACACAAAATCCTCCTCTGCGGCAACGGCGGCTCGGCTGCAGACTCTCAGCACATAGCAGCAGAATTGGTAGGCAGATTCTTAATGGAAAGAAAAGCCCTACCTGCCATCGCATTAACTACAGATACCTCCATTTTAACCGCCATTGGCAACGATTACTCATTTGATAAAATATTTGAAAGGCAGGTAGAAGCTTTAGGTGAGGAAGGAGACGTGCTAATAGGCATAAGCACAAGCGGTAACTCAAAAAATGTAATAAATGCCGTTGAAAAAGCCAAAGAAAAAGGTCTCCTCACCATCGGCTTTTTAGGAAAAGACGGGGGAAAATTAGCTGAAATCTGCGACCATTCTTTCATAGTAAAAAGCTTTTCAACGCCAAGAATTCAGGAAGTTCACATAACTTTAGGGCACGTTCTTTGTGATTTTATTGAAAAATTTATCTTTTCCTATAACAACTACTTCCCTCCCTTCGGGGAGGGAGCGCGTCAATAATCTATTTCCATATCTTAAAATTCCCTGCTAAAATCCCCTTTCAAATCACGTTAAATAAGTGTAAAAAATAACTTTTTGGAGGTTATAGCCATGAAAATAGGAAAAGAAATCAGGATGGAAAGAATCATAAACAGAGAAACGGGAAATACAGTAATAATACCGATGGACCACGGCGTTTCAATGGGACCAATCCCGGGAATAATTAACATCAGAGAATCCATAGATAGAGTAGCAAACGGTGGCGCAAACGCAGTAATCATCCATAAAGGGCTTGTAAAACACGGTCACAGAAGAAAAGGTAAAGATGTAGGACTTATCGTTCATCTTTCTGCAAGTACCTCTCTTTCTCCAAAGCCAAACACAAAAGTGATTGTTTGTTCTGTTGAAGAAGCAATAAAAATAGGTGCTGACGGCGTTTCTATCCACGTTAACTTGGGAGACATAAACGAAGACAAAATGCTTGAAGATTTCGGTAAAATCTCTGAGAAGTGCCTTGAGTGGGGTATGCCTCTAATAGCTATGATGTACGCAAGAGGAGAACATATCAAGAATCAGTATGACCCTGAAGTTGTTGCTCATTGTGCAAGAGTAGCAGCAGAATTGGGCGCTGATATCGTCAAAGTTGCATACACCGGCGACCCAGAATCGTTTAGAAAAGTTACAGAAGGATGTCCAATCCCTGTGGTTATTGCCGGTGGACCAAAAATGAGCAACGATATAGAAATTTTAGAAATGGTAGAAGGTGCAATGAAGGCCGGCGCAAAGGGAGTATCCATCGGAAGGAACGCGTTCCAGCATGATAATCCAGAAAAGATAGTAAGAGCCATTGCCGCAATCGTTCACGAAGGAAAAACGGCACAAGAGGCGGCAGAATACTTAAAGTAAGGGGGAACAATGAAAGCCGTTATTATGGCGGGGGGGAGCGGAACGAGGCTCTACCCCGTTACTATAGCCGTCAACAAACATTTTCTCCCCATTTACAACAAACCAATGATTTACTATCCACTTTCGCTCGTTATGCTCCTAAAAATACGTGAAGTGCTATTTATAGTTAATCCGCAGGATTTAGAAAACTTTCAAAAACTCTTCGGTGATGGTTCACACCTTGGAATGTCTATTAGCTACCAAATTCAAGAAAAACCAAGGGGGCTTGCAAAAGGACTCATCTTAGCAGAAGAGTTTCTAAACGGAGATACCGTCTGCTACATGTTAGGTGACAACGTGTTCTTTGGGCACAATCTGATTAAAATAATGGCTGAAGCAAAAACAGAAATTGAAAATAACGGCGGTGCATACGTTTTCGGATACTACGTAAAAGACCCTGAAAGGTTCGGTATAGTAGAGTTTGACGAAGAGGGTAACGTCAAGTCAATAGAGGAAAAACCGAAAAACCCGAAGTCAAACTTTGCCGTTGTAGGAATATACTTCTACGACAGCAAAGCCGTTGAAATAGCGAAAGGAGTTGAACCTTCTAATAGAGGAGAGCTTGAGATTACTTCTGTTAACGAAGAATACCTTAAGGAAGGTAAACTAAAAGTTAAGTTATTAGGCAGAGGATTCGCCTGGTTTGACGCCGGAACTCACGATAGTTTTTTGGAAGCTGGGGAATTCGTGGCAACGATAGAGAAGAAAACAGGACTTATGATTGGATGTATAGAAGAGATAGCTTATAGAAATGGATGGATAAGTAGAGAAGAATTGATTAAACTTGCAAAACCACTCGCAAAAACTAATTACGGCAAGTATCTATTAGAAATTGCAAAAGAAGGATAAAATGCCGCTAAAGTTCAGAGCAACAGGGATTCCGGACCTTTTAATTATTGAACCTATAGTATTCGGAGATGAAAGAGGGTTTTTTCTTGAATTTTATAAACGTTCAGATTTTCTGAAAGCAGGAATAGACGCAGATTTCGTTCAGGATAACCATTCAAGGTCAAAAAAAGGCGTTTTAAGAGGACTTCATTTTCAAGACGAACCAGCTGCTCAGGGTAAATTAGTAAAGTGCATAAAAGGAAAAATCTTTGATGTAGCAGTAGATTTAAGGAAAGGAAGCCCGACATTCAAAAAATGGTTCGGCATAGAGCTTTCTGAAGAAAATAAACTGATGCTATGGATACCCCCTGGGTTTGCTCACAGCTTTTTAACCCTTTCTGAAGAAGCAGAAATAATTTATAAGGTCTCTGGAAACGAGTACTCCCCCGAACATGATAGAAATGTAAGGTGGAATGACCCAGAAATAGATATAAACTGACCCCTACAAACAGAACCCATTCTCTCCGAAAAAGACAGGAACGCTCCTTTACTTAAGGACGTAGAAATTAATTTCACCTACAAGGAGAAACGATGAAAATACTGGTAACGGGCGGAGCCGGATTTATAGGAAGCGAATTTGTAAGACAATCAGTTGAAAGAGGATTAGAGACAGTAGTTGTAGATAAGCTGACCTACGCTGGAGATTTAGAAAGGTTAAAGGAAGTTGAAAAGAAGATAACCTTTTACAAGGCAGATATAGGGAATAGAGAGTTTGTAGAGTGGATTTTTGCGAAAGAAAAGCCCGACGTAGTTGTCCACTGGGCAGCTGAAAGCCATGTTGACAGAAGCATTTTAGATGCCTCTCCTTTCATAGAAACAAACGTTAAAGGTACGCAGATTCTTTTAGACGCTGCCAAAAACAGCGGAGTTTCTCTTTTTATTAACATAGCCACAGACGAAGTTTATGGGGAATTAGGGGAAGAAGGGCAGTTTTTTGAGGATACGCCTTTAAATCCAAATTCCCCCTACTCTGTCAGTAAAGCTGCAGCAGATATGTTAGGCAGGGCTTACTTCAGAACTTATGGACTTCCTGTTATAACGGTAAGACCTTCAAACAACTACGGTTACTGGCAGTATCCAGAAAAGCTCATCCCGGTAGTCATACTAAAAGCTTTAAACGACGAGCCTATCCCCGTTTACGGGACAGGAAAGAACGTTAGAGAGTGGCTTTTTGTCTCCGACTGCGCAGAAGCAGTGTTTGAAACAATGGAGAAAGGGAAACCGGGAGAGATATACAACGTCGGAAGCGGAGAAGAAAAAAGAAATATAGACGTAGTAAAAGCGATACTCTCTTTGTTTAACAAATCAGAAAGTTTAATAACCTTTGTAGAGGACAGACCGGGACACGATTTTAGATACTCATTGAATACAGAAAAGATAGAAAAAGAAATAGGCTGGAAAGCAAAAATAAAGTTTGAAGAGGGAATAGAAAAAACTGTAAAGTGGTATCTTGATAATATGGACTGGGTAAATAGGAAAGTTAAATCGTTAAAAGAATACTGGGAGAAGGTTTATAAGAGATGAAATACCTTATTTTCGGGGCTGGAGGACAGTTAGGACAGGAGTTCCTGAAAAGATTGAAATCGGAAGAGAGCAAAAGAAATAGCGTTTGGGGGTTAAAAAGGGAAGAGTGCGACATATCCGACTTTGACCAGGTAAAAAAGGTTTTTGAAGAATACAAGCCGGACGTTGTAATAAATTGTGCAGCCTACAACGCCGTTGATAAAGCAGAAGAAGATTACGTAACTGCTTTTAAGGTAAATGCTTCCGGAGTAAAAAACTTGGCTTATGCTTGCCGAAAATTTAAATCATTTCTTATCCATTTCAGTACAGACTATGTATTTGACGGAAAAAAGGAAAACGGTCTTTACGTAGAAGAAGACTCACCCTTTCCTTTAAGCGAATACGGTAGGAGCAAATTAACAGGAGAAATTTTTTTGAAAGAAGAAACTGAAAACTTCCTGATTTTTCGCGTAAGCTGGGTTTACGGAAACGGAAAGCAAAACTTTATATATAAGCTTCTATCTTGGGCTAAAACTAATGAGTACCTAAAAGTATCTTATGACGAAATTTCCGTCCCGACCTCAACAAATACCATTGTAAATTACACACTTAAAGCTTTTAAAAGTGGATTAAAAGGACTCTACCACCTTACAAATTCGGGATGTGCCTCCCGCTACGAGTGGGCAAAAAAAATCTTCGAAATAAAAGGCATAAAAAAATTCATCCGGCCAGTTTCCTCAAGTATCTTTTCCCTTCCTGCAAAAAGACCAGAATTCTCTGCAATGAGTAATGAAAAACTATCAAAATTGTTAAACGTAGAAATTCCCACCTGGGAGGAAGAACTTGTTTCTTTCCTTAAAGGAATATGAAAAACTTTCAAAAATAACCTTTATCATCTACTGTATTATAATTCTCTACCTTTCCTTTACTCCAAAAAGCGTAGAAATTGCAAATTCAGACAAACTAAGTCATTTTCTGGCTTTTTCGGTTTACTCATCCCTCTTTTTTGTAGGCTACAGCAAAGACTTTATAAAGACCTTCTTAGCAATTCTCTTGTTTGGAGGATTTATTGAGTTTGTTCAATTTTTCTTACCTTACCGGAGTTGCGACTTATTTGACATAGTAGCAGACTGTACTGGTGGTGTTGCAGGATACATGGCAACGAAATTTTTCCTTAGTAGGAGGCAATTTTGAAAGTTTTAATAACGGGTGGAGCAGGATATATAGGTAGCCACGTAGTTAAACTTCTAAAAGAGAAAAATATTGAAGTCTTAGTTGTAGATAACTTGTCCAAAGGACACAAGGAAGCAGTTTTAGATACCCAATTAGTAGTAGGAGACGTTGGAGATACAGAGTTTATGAAAAGCGTTTTAAATTCGTTCAAGCCCGATGCAGTCATGCATTTTGCTGCCTTTATAGAAGTTGGGGAATCCGTTAAAAATCCCCTCAAATACTACCTCAACAACACCGTTTCAACTCTCAACCTCCTCAAAACTATGATAGAAACAAATGTGAACAGATTTATTTTCTCCTCAACAGCAGCAGTTTACGGAATACCAGAAAATATTCCAATAAAAGAATCGGAACCTATTAATCCGATAAATCCGTACGGTTCTTCAAAAGCGGTAGTTGAAAGAATGTTAAAAGAGTTCAGTCAAGCCTACGGCTTAAAATACGTTTCACTCCGCTACTTCAACGCAGCCGGCGCCGACGAATCGGGACTTATAGGAGAAAGCCACAATCCGGAAACACACCTCATCCCGCTCATCTTAAAAACGGCAAAAGGAGAAAGAGAGTCTATAAAGATATTTGGAACCGATTATCCAACGCCAGACGGAACGTGCATAAGAGACTACATTCACGTTACAGATTTAGCAGAAGCTCATTACCTTTCACTGCAATACTTGATGGATGGCGCCGAAAGCAACGTTTTTAACTGCGGATATGGTCACGGATACTCGGTAAAAGAGGTAATAGATGCATGTAAGAAAGTTACCGGTATTGACTTTAAGGTTGAAGAAACGGAGAGACGCCCTGGCGACCCTCCTATATTAGTGGCAGATGCAGAAAAGATAAAGAAAACTCTAAACTGGAAGCCTAAATACGATGACCTTAATTACATAGTTCGCACCGCCTGGAACTGGGAACTTAACAAAAGGTATTAGTTACTTTTCCCAGAAAAACGGCAGGAAAATCGTCATAACGGTAAGAACTTCCAGTCTTCCCAATATCATTTCTACAGATAGTAGAAACTTATCAAACCACGGGAAGAAACTAAAATTGCCGGCAGGACCAACTTTTGCAAGCCCAGGACCTAAACTTGTTATACATGCAATAGAAGCAGAAAAGGAAGTAACCAAGTCGTAGCCGGACAGAGTGATAATAAAGCCAAACATAACAGTTAACATAAAGTAAATGGAAATAAACGCCCATATGGTGTTTATTATCGTAAAATCAAGACTTTTGTCTCCCAACGTAATCTTATATACAAGCCGCGGATGTGCCGTCTTCTTCAATTCCTGATAAATAGTTTTTAACATAACCAAAAACCTGAACTGCTTTATACCTCCTGCAGTTGAACCTGCACAAGCACCTATAAGAGAAAGAATCATTATCAAAGCTAAAATTGCCGGGGGCCAGTTGGTGTAATCTGTAGAAGAGAAACCTGTTGTGGAAACAGCTGTTGCTATCTGGAAAAAGGCATACCTAAAAGCTGTGACAGGATTGTGGTAAACGTGGTCAAGCAAAAGAATTACCGTTGAGAAAATAGTAGCGAACACAGTTATCGTCAGCAGTGATTTGACTTCGTAATAACCAAAAAATTCTTTAAAACTCCTCTTCCTGAACGCTCTATAATAGAGAGAAAGGTTTGTAGCCCCTAAAAGCATAAAAACAGCTATTATCATCTCAACAGCAAAGGAATGAAAAGCTCCAACGCTTGCATTCTTAGTAGAAAATCCCCCCGTCGCCACCGTCGCAAACGTATGGTTCACCGCCTCATACAAAGACATCCCTGCAAGCTTTAGTAGTGCTATTTCACTCAACGTCAACGCTAAATAAACGACCAAAATTGCCCTTGCAACTTCCTTAACTCTCGGCAGAACTTTCTCTTCCATAGCTTTAGAAGCCTCAAACCTCATAAGCTGCGCACCACCTGCCCCAATCGCAGGAAGGAGAGAAAGGGAAAAGACGACAAAACCGATTCCACCTATCCAGTGCGTTGTAGAACGCCACAACAAAACGCTTTTGGGCAACGCTTCAACGTTAGTAAGGATTGAAGCCCCCGTAGTTGTAAACCCTGAAACCGACTCAAAGTAGGCATCAAAAGGGTTAGGTATAGCACCTGTTTTCACGTAAAAAAATGCGGACAAAGCCGGGAAAAGGAACCATACAAGAACTACCGTAAGAATAGCTTCTTTTATATCAGGCTCTTCATTTTCAAACTGAATTCCCACCAAAAAGATAGAAAAGGAAAGAATAATCGGATAGAGGTAATCCATGAATAATCCATCTCTTTCCCACAGAGAATAAAAAGCTGGCAACAGAAAGGAAAGGGAAAGCAAAAATAGAAGGAAAGACACGTTCCTAAATATCACCTTAAAATTCATCCTCTTTTCTCCACGCAGATTATTGTATCCCCGCTGTGCAAGACGGTATTACCTTTCACAATCTCCGCTTCATTCCCCCTTTTCACAGCTACAACTAAACCGCACAAGTCTTTTCCTACTTCAGAAACCCTTTTCCCGTCAATTTCCTCAGGAACGATGGTTTCTATAACGTCAAGGTCTTCAGAAATCTCAAGAAGTTCTAAGATACTTTTAGAACTCAACCGGCTATAAACCTTGGAAGCTAAAAGTTTTCTAGGGGCAAGAGGAACGTCAATTCCAATAGATTCAATAAGCTTTTCATACTCAGGGTGCATTATAAGGGAAGATGCTTTTTTGCATCCAAGCCTTTTAGAAAGAATACAGGTAAGGATGTTGGTCTCCTCATCTTCCGTCATCGCAACGCAGAGGTCGGCATCTCCAATATTTTCCTGCTTTAAAAGTTCCATATCGGTAAGCTCCCCGTGGAAAACGGAAATGTTCGGAAACTCGCCCGAAATTCTCTCACACACCTCTCTGTCGGGAGATATAAACTTAACGCGCAAACTGCTGAAATCTGAAAGTTTTGAGAGAAGCTCTTCCGTAAACCTGGAAAAACCGAAAACGAACACCAGCTTAACAGGTTCGTAGGATATTCCTAAATTAGTGAACAACTTTTCTACGTCTTCCTCTTTAACTGCAACGTAAATTTTATCTCCAGGGTATATATAGTTATCCCCTTTGGGAATTATAGTTTTCCCCTCTCTCTCTATAGCAACAATCGTGAAGTCTATCTTCTCTCTAACATCTCTTAACTCTGCTATCTGTTTACCGCATATGCTGTCCTCTACTTTCACGCTGTAGGCAACTATAACAATTCCTTCTTTTTCCAACTTCACAACGCTTTTGGCGAAAGGAAATTTAATCTGGTATATAACGTTTTGAACAGTTTCAGACAGTATATTGACAGTATCGCAACCCAAAAGTTCCCTTACAGGCGGAGAAGAAAAGGCTTTATTGCTAACTCTTACTATTATTTTGTCTTTTTTGAACAAAGCCCTCAGCAGCGTGGCTATCGCTATATTCTTCTCATCGCTCTCTGTCACCACAACAAAAAGGTCAAAATCTTCCACTTCCTTCAAACAGTTAACGTTCAAAGCATTACAGTTCACAGCTAAAACGTCGTAGTTGTAGGAAATCTGCTCAAGCTTGGAAGAATCAACGTCAACAATAGCAATTTCGTGGTTCTCTTTGGAAAGCTTCTTCGCCAGGTAGCTTCCCACCACGCCGGCACCGATTATGCAAACTTTCATTTACCACCTCAAAAAATTTTGGTAGATTTTAACTCTTTTGAGAGACAAAGGTAAAAATGGAGAACTTGGATGTCAAAGGGGATTTTTCGCTCCTCCCTCGTAGTTTCTGTTTCCATATTCGCAAGTAGAGTGTTCGGTCTCTTAAGGGACGTAATCATCGCCTCATCGTTCGGTGCTTCCTCTACAACAGATGCGTTTTTCGTTGCGTTTAGGATTCCCAACCTATTAAGGAGAATATTTGCAGAAGGCGCTTTCAGTTCAGCGTTCACTCCGGCTTTTGCCAAAAAGCTGAAAGTTTCAAAAGAGGAAGCACTGAAGTTTGCAGGAGAGTTTTTAACGGTTCTGCTCGTTTCTCTGAGTTTAACTGTTTTGATAGGAGAATTGGCAGCTCCCTACGTGATAAAGGTAGTTGCTCCAGGATTAAAAGGAACAAGCTATTCAGAGGCAATAAAACTGCTGAGAGAGATGTTTCCTTACATTTTGATGGTCAGTCTGGTTGCCTTCTACGGCGGAATCCTGAACGGATTTGAACATTTTTTTGCGCCTGCATTCTCAACAGTTCTGTTTAACTTAGCAATAATCCTTTCTACTCTTCTACTCTCAGAAAAATTGGGAGTAGAAGCACTCGCTATCGGTGTGGTGGCAGGGGGAATCCTACAACTAATTCTCCAGCTAATATTCTTAAAAAGACTAAAAGCGATACCGCGCCCCATACTTTCACTGTCTGAAGACGTGAAAAAGACACTAAAAAACGTGATACCCGGCATTTTCGGCTTTGCCGTAAGACAGGTTTCCATGCTCATAGATACCGTTTTGGCGTCGTTTTTAAAGGCTGGAGCAATCTCCTACCTTTACTACGCCAACAGGTTCGTTCAGCTACCCTTAGGAATGTTCGCTATAGGGCTCTCTCAGGTTCTTCTGCCAAGACTTTCCAAAAAAGTAGGAGAGAAAGGATTTAATAGAGACTTAAAGGCAGGACTCACCTTCTGTTCGGCAATCGTTGTTCCCGCTTCCGTAGGACTAATCTTTTTCGGGAAAGCCATAATAGACCTGATTTTCAACCACGGCGCGTTCTCGGAAGAAGCGCTCAACGAAACCTATAAAGTTCTTATAGGCTATTCTTTAGGTTTGTTTTTCTTTTCTGCCGAAAAAATCCTCACCAACGCCTTCTACTCCTTAGACGAATACAAACTCCCCGTTAAAATCTCAGCCTACACCCTTCTGTTCAACCTGTTTATAAACCTGATTCTATGCTTCGGATTCCACTTAGGCGTAATGGGATTGGCGATAGGAACCTCACTGACTTCTGCGCTCAACGTCTTTGCGCTCCTTTCTAAGTTCAACCACTACGACGAAAGGAAAGATTTCTGGAAACTCCCGATAAAATACACAGTCCTCTCCTTACCGATAGTGATTACATCACTTGTAGGAAACCAGCTTTACTTCAAGCTCAACAGCTTTTTGGCTCACGTATTAACAGTAACGGCAGTAATTACTATCTCTGCTTCTCTTTATTTTGCTATTCTTCTCCTTACAAAAGACAGAGTAATATCTCTCATTTCGGAGGAATAGATGCATCCAATCCTGTTCAAGATAGGTCCTATCACGATTTACACCTACGGCGTAATGGTTGCTTTAGGTATCTTTTTCGGTTCTTTGGCTTTGATGAAGTTAGCCGAAAAGGAAGGACTAAACACAAAAGACATAGCCGATACGGCTTTCTGGAGTGTAATAGCCGGAATGATTGGCGCGAGGCTCTTCTTTTTCCTCTACAATCCAGAATATTTAAACCCTTGGTATAGAATCTTTTTCTTCTGGCAGGGAGGACTTGTCTGGTACGGCGGCGTAATATTCGGCGCAATAACGGCGATATATTTTATAAGGAAGAGGAAAATCCCCGTATGGAAATTCGCAGACATTACTTCAATTGCCCTTTCCATAGGTTTGGGGTTTGGAAGAATCGGCTGCACGATGGCAGGATGCTGCTACGGTAAAGTCTGTCACGCTCCGTTTGCAATTGTATTCCACAATCCCCATTCTGCTGCACCCTTAAACGTCCCCCTCTATCCAACTCAGCCCATATCTTCGCTGGCAAACTTCCTCATAGCCGGAATTCTCTACCTGCTCTACAAAAGGAGAAAGGCTACAGGCGAAATTTTCGGCTTTTACCTTATCCTTTACGGCATTTTCCGCTTCCTCATTGAGTTCTGGAGAGCAACGCCAAAAGACATTTTAGGCACTTTCAGCAACAATCAGGTGATAAGTATAATAATGGTTGCAGTAGGAATAGCAATTGTTATTTACAGGAGAAAAAACGCGGAGGCATTAAATGGATAAGAGATACGCTTACTTTGAAGGAAAGTTCGTTCCAATTGAAGAAGCAAACATAAACATTCAGACAAATTCCTTCCACTACGGAACAGCAGTATTTGAAGGTATAAGGGCATACTGGAACGAAGAAAAACAGCAACTTTTCGGACTTTTTCTAAAAGAACACTACGAAAGAATGCTGAGAAACTGCAAAATCCTCAACCTCAACGTCACGCTATCAGCAGAAGAGTTAACAGAAATAACCGTTGAACTCTTAAGGAAGTGCCAGCACAGAGAAGACACCTACATAAGACCCATAGCCTACTTTGCCGACCTCAAAATTTCCCCGAAGTTAGTAGGATACAGAACGGAAGTTGCAATATATACCCTGCCCTTAGGTGATTACCTTGACCTTTCAAAAGGTTTAAAGGCTAAAACGTCCTCCTGGCACAGAATAAACGACACTATGATACCGGCACGCTGCAAGGTAGCCGGCGCTTACGTTAACAGCGCCTTTGCAAAAACAGAAGCGCTTATGAACGGATACGATGAAGCGATAATGCTAAACCCGGATGGAACGGTAGCAGAAGGAAGCGGGGAAAACCTATTTATAGTAAAAAACGGCAAACTCATAACGCCCCCGCCGTCAAGCAACATACTTGAAGGTATTACAAGAAACGCTGTAATAGAAATCGCAAAAGAGGAATTAGGCATAGAAGTTGAAGAGCGCCCGATTCTAAGAAGCGAAATCTACGTAGCAGATGAAGCGTTCTTCACAGGAACTGCTGCTCAGGTGGCACCAATTGTTCAGGTTGACCACGTAACTATAGGAAACGGCGAAATCGGAAAAGTAACGAAACAACTGCAGGAAACTTACTTCTCCATCGTTAAAGGGGAAAACGAAAAGTATTCACACTGGCTAACGCCGGTTTACTAAAAATGAGGCTTAGCAAGGAAGAGATTAAAGCTATAAAGGAAACAGCGGTGGAAGTGTTTGGGGAGGGGGTGGAGGTGTGGATTTTTGGTTCTCGCGTTGACGATTCAAAGAAAGGCGGAGATATAGACATTTATGTAGAAACCGATAACTATCAAAACGTTGTTGAAAAGAAAATAAAGTTTTTAGTAAAACTAAAAGATGCCATCGGAGACCAGAAGATAGATGTAGTAATTAAAAGGAAAGACTGCCAGGAATTCATATGCAGAGAAGCAAAGAGTAAAGGAGTAAAAATTTGAAAGACCTTAAAGTAGTTTTCAATGAACTGGAAAAACATAGAGAACGTCTCGTTTACTCCAAGAAGAAAATAGAAAGCTGGAACAGAATAGACGAAAAAATTCTCCAGAATCCCGAAAAAGTAGAAACGATAGACTCATTTATCTTCCGATTCTCCAAACTGCAGGACTCTATGGGAGAAAAACTCTTCCCACTAACGCTTGAATTTTTAGGCGAAGAAGTCAGAAACAAACCGTTTATAGACATTTTAAACAGACTTGAAAGGCTTGAACTCATTGAATCAGCACAAAAGTGGAAAGAATTAAGAGAACTGAGGAACATTCTAACCCATACTTACCCCTGGGAAACCGAAATAATCATAGACACAGTCAAAATTGCTCTCAAAAAATCAGAAGAGCTGGTAAGAACACTTGATAAATTCAAAGATTTCCTCAAAGCAAGAGGACTGGAAATAAAATGAAAATCCACGTCTCCATCCCCCCCGACAAAACCCTCTACCGCGTCCTGAGAGAAAAAGGACTGATAAAATCCGCCTACTGCGGCGGAAGGGGAATCTGCGGCAAATGCACTGTAAAAATAAGCGGCAAAGACGTCATCTCCTGCCTGTTCTGGGGACCTTTTGAAGGTGAAGTAGAAATAGCCGAAGAAAACCTCATATACACTGGTGAACCTCTACCAGACATCCTTCCATCGTCAGAAACAGGCATAGGCGTTGCCCTTGACGTAGGAACAACAGGAATAGAAACCGCTGCTTTTGATTTAAACACAGGAAAGTTCATAAAAAGACTTAAAACTCTCAACCTGCAATCTGTCTTCGGTGCAGACATCGTAACCAGAGTAGAACAGGGAGCCAAAGGTTTCTACAGTAAAGAGAGAGAACTCCTTCTCAAATCTATCAAACTGATTCTCAAAGAATTCAACACTAAAATTTCCAAAGTTATCGCCGTATCAAACCCGGTAATCCATCACTTTCTTTTGAACCTGCCGGTAAAAAGCTTTGAAGCGCATCCCTTTTCTCCTATAGTCTCAGATACAGTAATTAAGACAGGAAAAGAATTAGGCGTAGAAGGTTTTGAAAACACAACGTTCATATTTCCTCCTCTAATAGGCGGATTCGTCGGCTCAGACTTCCTATCAAACGTTTTAGCCATAAAGAAAGAAGGAATAGACTCTTTCCTCATAGCAGACTTAGGAACGAACGCAGAGATGGGACTCATAACAGAAGATACCTTCTTAGCTTCCTCTGTCCCCGCAGGACCAGCCTTTGAAGGAGTAGGACTTTTTTCCGGAATGAGAGCAGTTGAAGGAGCAATCTACAAAGTTTTCTTTGATGGCAGAAGCTTTAGGTTTCTGACCATAGGAAACAAAAAACCTGCAGGTTTATGTGCAAGCGCTTACTTTGACCTTATACACCTGCTAAAAAGCTTTAAAGTTCTCAACAGAGAAGGAACTTTTACAGATAACCTACCTCCGCTGATAAACAACTATATTGAAACCATAGAAGGTGAAAAAGCCTTTGTTCTTTACAAAGATGAAGATTCGTTAATTGCTTTAACCCAATCAGATGTAAGAAAATTCCTTTTAGCAAAAGGAGCTATTTATGGAGGGCTTTACGCCCTGACAAACGGTAGAAAAATACCGGATTACCTTTTCTTCAGCGGTGATTTTGGAAGTCATCTTGACTCAAGAAGCATCAAAGGTCTAAAGGTTATACCTGAAAACCTACCCGTCCCAATCCCAAAAGGTAACCTTGCACTTAAAGGCGCCTCACTCTTACTAACAGGAAACTTAGAAGAAGCAGAAAAAATCAAAGAAAAAGCGACCGTTTTAGATTTGGCTACAGACAAAGCGTTTGAAAAAGGATATATTGAAGGACTGGAAATTTAACAGAGAGGCAGCAAATTGAGAAACGTAAGAAAAGCCCTCATATCCGATGCAGAAAAAATCCAGTATCTCATTAACGAATACGCCAAACAGGGATTGATGCTCCCCCGCTCAATCAACAGTATCTACGAAAACATAAGGGATTTCTGGGTCTGCGAAGAAAACGGCGAAGTTGTTGGAACGTGTGCTCTAACGATATTCTGGAGCGACCTCGCAGAAATACGCTCGTTAGCCGTCGCACCAGAACACGTCAGGAAAGGCATCGGAACGCTGCTGGTAAAAAAATCTCTTGAGGAAGCAAAGGAATTAGGAATAGAACGCGTTTTCACGCTCACATATCAGGTTGAATTCTTCAAGAAGTTAGGTTTTAAAGAAATAGACAAAAATTCCCTCCCCCACAAAATATGGCGCGACTGCATAAACTGTGTAAAATTCCCCAACTGTGATGAAACCGCAATGGAAATAACGCTATCAGGAGAAGGAAATGACACCGGAAAAACAGCTTGAAATCATTAAGAGAGGAACAGCAGAGATAATAGGCGAAGAACAGCTCTTAGAAAAACTCAAAAAAGGAAAAAAATTGATAGTAAAAGCAGGCTTTGACCCAACAGCTCCAGACCTCCACTTAGGACATACAGTTCTTCTCTGGAAACTCAGAGACTTTCAGGAATTAGGACACGAAGTTTACTTCCTTATAGGCGATTTCACAGCGATGATAGGAGACCCTACAGGAAAATCCGAAACAAGACCACCTCTAACAAGAGAAGAAGTCCTCAAAAACGCCGAAACATACGCCAAGCAGGTATTTAAAATACTTGACCCGGAAAAAACCGTTGTCGTTTTTAACAGCGAGTGGTTAGGAGAAATGTCTGCAGCTGACCTCATAAAGTTAGCTTCCAAATACACCGTTGCGAGAATGCTTGAAAGAGACGACTTTGCCAAAAGGTTCAAAGAACAGCGTCCCATACACATCCACGAATTTATCTACCCACTACTTCAGGGATACGACTCGGTAGTTCTAAAAGCAGATGTGGAGCTGGGCGGAACAGACCAGAAGTTCAACCTACTCATAGGAAGGCACCTCCAGAGAGAGCACGGGCAGGAAGAACAAACCTGCATAATGATGCCGATTCTTGAAGGATTGGACGGCGTTCAGAAGATGAGTAAATCTTTAGGTAATTACATAGGCATTTTAGAACCACCCGAAGAACAGTTCGGCAAAGTGATGAGAATCTCAGACGAACTTATGTGGCGCTACTACAAGTTAGTTACGAGAGTGCCCGAGGAAGAGATAGAAAAGATGAAAAAAGCAGTGGAAGATGGCACACTTCATCCGATGGAAGCAAAGAAGCGCCTTGCCGAAACGATAGTAAAAACGTTCCACGGAGAAGAAGCTGCGAAAAAAGCAAGAGAACACTTTGAAAAAGTATTTTCCAAAAGAGAAATTCCAGAAAACGTTCCAGAACCAGCAATAACGATACCGGAAAACCCGATATGGCTTCCAAGACTCCTAAAAGAAGCTGGACTTGTCAAGTCAACTTCAGAAGGCAGAAGACAGATAAAGGGTGGAGGCGTAAGAGTAAACGGTGAGAAAGTAACGGACGATACAGTAAAAATTGACGTCCTCAAAGAAGAATTAATCCTCCAGGTAGGAAAGAGACGTTTTGCCAGGATAAAACCGGAAAACGTTAAAGTAGAACAATAAGTGGCGGAGGCGGATGGGAATCGAACCCACCATCCCGCTCTTAGCGGGACCACCGGATTTGAAGTCCGGGAGGGACACCAGCCCCCGTCCGCCTCCAAAAGACAGAAGAAAATTTAGAACATCATTCTTTCTTTCGCAAGTTTTACAAGACATTCGCTATTAATGAAGCATTCTTCCACTTCCTCCACCGTTAACCCTGCACCTCTACCTACAACTGCCGCAAAATCCCTTGAAATTAAATCCCCAGGTGCGTGAGCATCGGTATTTATCACAAACTTGGCACCAAGTTCCCTACCAACCCTCACAACGTGACCGTTGGTTACGTTATGTCCCTTCCTCGCGGTAATTTCCAAATAAACGCCGTTCTCCACAGCCAACCTTACATCCTCTTCTGTTATTAAACCAGGATGTGCAAGAATATCTGCACCTCCCTCTATAGCAGCCCTGTTAGTTCCCGGTGCTACAGGTTCAACTACCGTTTCACCGTGAACAACAACAATAGCCGCTCCCATATCTTTACACTTTAAAATCAGCTCAGGAATTTTTTTAGGCGGAACGTGAGTAATTTCCACTCCAGGTATAACAAACAAAGAAGTTTCCTCGTTCAATATTTCAACCGTTTTCCATAAGTTTTCCAGGACAAACTCGTAGTTTGAAAAATCAACGTGGTCTGTTATGGCAACAGCCCTGTAACCTATATTCTCAGCTCTCCTAACAAGCTCACTGGGAATTAAAACTCCATCGCTAAAAACGGTGTGTGTATGCAAATCTATCATCTCAATTTCTCCTGTTATAGAATTTCACCGCAATGGTATGGAAAGTTTACCAGAAACTACTGTCAACTTACGGAAAACAAAACTGGTGGCCCGCAGAAACGCCCTTTGAAGTCTGCGTGGGTGCAGTACTCACTCAAAATACAAATTGGCAGAACGTAGAAAAAGCAATAGAAAACTTGAAAAGCCATAACCTTCTCTTTCCAGAAAAAATCCTCTCCACCCCCCTCCCTCTCCTCCAATCACTCATCAAACCTGCAGGTTTCTACAAACAAAAAGCCAACTACCTCAAAAACCTAAGCCTATTTATCGTAGAAAACGGTGGACTTGAAACTTTGAAAAAAGAAAACCTTCAAACCATCAGGAAAAAACTCCTAAAAGTAAAAGGCATCGGCAGGGAAACCGCCGATTCAATACTCCTATACGCCCTTAATAAAAAAATCTTCGTAATTGACGCCTACGCCAAAAGACTCTTTTACCGCCTCGGAATAACCCAAAAAGAAAACGAACCTTACGAAAACCTGCGCACTCTGGTAGAAACAGAATTCAACCGCCACAACGCTTCCATAGAAGACTATAAAGAGTTCCACGCTCTCATCGTAAAACACTGCAAAGAAATCTGCAGAAAAACGCCCGACTGCAAAATTTGCAATTTAAAAACTTCCTGTATGTTAAAATAATAGGCAATATCCGTTAATTAGGAGATAAAAAAGTAGGATGGGACGGCTGACGTTTCTCAAGTTTCCTTCTGCAGGTTCAACAACTCTGTTAATATTCATCCTCCTTATTGTATCCTTCCTACTCTTCATCATCTTAGCCGGACTGATTAAAAGCTACCTTCAAGAGAAAAAACTTAAAAACTCCTTTATAAGAGAGGCTCTGGAAAGAGGTTTAACAGAAGAGGAAGCTGAAATTTTATGGACTTACTCAAGGAAATTAGGTAGAGACCCCTTCCTAACCCTTGAATTCAAAGCTCCCTTTGAGAAAGTCGTGGACCTATACCTCAGAATCGACCCCGAAGCCAAAGAAGAATTAGTAACGGAAATGCGCAAAAAATTAGGATTTGACTACGTTCCCTACTTCGTTCCTCTCACCTGTAGCAAGGATATAGAGTTGTTCCAACCTGCAAAACTGTTTCTGCCCGGCGATAGAAAAGTTGATGCAGCCCTATTTGATAAAGATGAAAAGTTCATGTATTGGGCTATCCTTGATGACGTTCCCGTACCGCCAACAATAATAGGAGAAACCGTTAAAATACAATTCATCAGGAAAGGAGACGGTATCTATACGTTAGAAGGAAAAGTTGTTGACGTTATCCGCGAAAACACTAAAACCGTTCTTAAAATCCCCCACACCTTTGAACTTTCAAGATATCAACGCAGAGAATACGCCAGAGTTGAGGTAGAAATACCGGCAAGTTTAGGTATATACGATAAACGGGAAGACAAAATCGTATGGATTCAAGCAGAAATTGTTGACATCAGTGCCGGTGGAGTCAAAGTGTGCGTACCACTATCAACTCTCAACAAAGAAATCCCTCAAATGACAGAAGTGCTTATCAACTTTACACTCAACAACAGGAGACTAACACTAAAAGGAACTATAGTTAACTTTTATCCAAGGAGAAGCACAAACTGTTACGGCATAAAGTTTGAAGACATAAAGCCTGACGTTCAAAAATTCATTCACGACTTCGTTAAGAAAGAACAACAAAGACTCGCTCAACTAATGATTAAAAACAGGGGCTAATGAAATTCCTGAAAATTTACAAAAGACTTTTAAAAAGAGAATTAGACACATTAACCGCCCAGCTGTCAAAACTTCAAGAAGAGATACGAACCGTTGAACTACAAATCAGTGAAACCTATAAGGAATTAGAAAAGAAAAAAAAGTTTCTTCCTAAAAACTCTCTTGAAATGATAATCAAAGATAACTACATCAAACACCTAAAAACGCTTTTAGAAAAATTGAATCAACAACTCCAACAACTCATTACAAAAGAAAACTCTCTTAAAGAAAAGATAGCTTTTACTAAAAGCAGGTTAAAACTATTAGAAAAAACCGAGAAAAACATTAAAATAAAAGCTGAGAAGAGGGAAGACCAGCTTTTGGAGAGGTTTATAAATGAAGTACTCGGTCATAATAATCGTTCTGCTCTGTAGCATCTTCACTCCATATAAAACTCAAGCACAGGAAGCCCAAAAAGCGGAAATACAGAGAGAAATGCAGAAACTAATTAAACTACGCTCCGAACTGCAAAAACTCATACAGAAAAAAGAAGAGTTACTAAAACAGATAAAACAGGAAAGAGCAAAACTGAAAGCTGAAAAGGAAGCGCTGGAGAAAGAACTCAAAGAGGCAGAAGCCGAAAGGTACAAAAAATTAGCACAAATATTTGAGAAGATGGACCCAGAATTAGCAGGTCAGAAAATTTCCAAAATGACCAACCCCAAAGAAGCAGCGTTAATAATTTACAACATGAAAACTCGCTTAGCTGGACAGGTAATGAACTACGTTGACCCGGAAATGGCAAACAAGATAGTTCAGATACTCACACAAATTAAGATACCTTCTTCAAACAGCACTGCAAACTCACAATAATTTCTTACGCCTGTAAATCTTTGCTAAGACTTTAGCAACAGCCCTGTAGAACTCTTCCGGTATAAAATCCCCCACCTCACAACTCTCATACAAAGCCCTTGCTAATTCAGGGTTTTCCTCAATCGGAATTCCATGCTCCTCTGCAATCTCCCTAATCTTTAAAGCCACGTTATCCACTCCCTTAGCTATAACCTGCGGAGCGTTCATCTTACCCCTTTCATACTTCAAAGCAACAGCGTAATGAGTCGGGTTTGTAATGACAACATCAGCTTCAGGAACTTTAGCCATCATTCTCTTAAAAGCTATTTCCCTCTGTTTCTTCCTGATGGCAGATTTAATTATCGGATGTCCTTCATACTGCTTCCTCTCTTCCTTAACTTCTTCTTTAGACATTTTCAGATTTTCTTCATACTCCCACCTTCTATAAAAGAAATCAATCGCTGCAATAGGAACAGAAAGCAAACCGAAAACTAAAAAAGCGATAATGGAAAACTTCACCATTAATAGCGCCTGCTGCTCAAGAGTAAGAAAACCGAAAGATGAAAACCCTGCAAGTATATGTTTTGCAAGCAGATAACCGATAGCAAGCGCCACCAACAACTTAAGGGTATTCCTAAATGTTTCAAACACCGTTTTCAAAGAAAAAAGCCGCTGCAAACCTTTTATAGGATTAACGTTATCAAGCTTAGGAACTAAAGGCTTAAAGCTAACCAGAAAACCAAACTGAACAACGTTACCGGCAACTCCAGAAAACAAAAGAACGATAAAAACAGGCGCAACTAACAGAATAAACACAAAGGAAAGGGTATAAATCAGGTAATGAACGTTCTCACCTACAGAAAAATTAAAAGAGTAAGAAAATACTTGTAAAAGTTTCTTATAGGCGTAAGGAACGTAGAAATAGAGAAATGCCGATATAACAACCAGCGAAAAAGCTATAGGAACGTCTTGACTCTTTAATACCTGTCCCTCTTCCCTCGCTTTCTGCCGCCGCCGCGGCGTCGCCTTTTCGGTTTTGGAAGGGTCTTTAGCCACAGTTATCTACTCCAGATTTTCAAAATCTCCATCAACGCTGCATTCATATATTCAGACAGGTTAACAAAATAATAAACAACGACAAAAAAGCCCAAAAAAAGCGCAAATAAACCTACAAAAATCTGAAACGGCAAACCCACTATGAACACGTTTATTTGAGGAATAAGCCTGTTAATAAGCGCAAGAATTAGGTTTGTAAGAAAAAGCGTTATAAGAAACGGAAAAGCAAGCTGAAATCCCATAGAGAAAATCAGCACCGTTTTCTTCAGGAAAAATTCAAAAACTGGTTCTCCCAACGAAAATCCCCCCACCGGCACAACCCTAAAACTCTCAACAAGCGCTGCAATAAACACCTTATACGCCCCAGAAACGAAAAACACAACGTAGAACAAAAATATAAAAAACCTACCGATAACAGAAACCATTCCAAACGTGGGGTCAAACATGTTAACAACCGTCAAGCCCATCAAATAGCTTATCAACTCAGCAGCATAAATCACAACGCCGTAAAAAATCATAGCCACCAAAGATAGAAAAGCCCCCAAGAGAACTTCCTTAACAACAAGCAGCAAAAAAGCTACCAAAGAAACGTTATCAAAAGTAAAGTTGGAAGGAACAGAGTTAACAAAAGCAGAAACGTAAAAGGAAAAGGCAACTACCAGAAGTATCCTAACGTTCACAGGTATAAAAACCGTTGAGAAAAACGGAAAAGCCATAAAGAAACCTGCCATACGCAAAAGAACCAAAAGAAAAACAGAAAAGCGGTGATAGTCAAAGAATTCCATTATCGCTACCTGAAGTTATTAACGATAAACTGAAAGTTTTCCCTCATAAAGTCCATCAGTTTCATAAACATCCATCCGCCGAAAATAAAAACGGCAATTAGTGCAGCAAGTATCTTAGGAATAAACGTAAGCGTCATTTCGTGAATTTGCGTTGCAGCCTGAAAAATACTGACCAGAATACCAACAACGAACGTAATAATTAAAACAGGCGCACCTACAAGCAGCGCCACTTCAAGCATATTCCTTCCCAAAGTTATCACCTGGTCTACCGTCATCGGTAACTCAAAATAATAGATTTTATTAGCAGTTCCCAGCCACCAGAAACAACAAATAGAATCAATTTAAACGGTAGAGAAAGCATCATAGGCGGAATCATCATCATACCCATAGACATCAAAATACTGGCAACCAACAAGTCTATAACTATAAACGGTAAGAATATTACAAAAACTACTTCCAAAGCGGTTTTAATCTCACTCACCATAAACGCCGGTATCAAAGTAACCAGTGAGACATCCTCAGGCGTCTTAGGTTTTTCTCCCCTTATATCCAAAAACAGCTTTAAATCTTCCTTCCTGGTGTTTCGTAACATAAATTCCTTTAAAGGTTCAACAGACCGCTTCACCGCTTCAACGTCTGAAATCTGCCCCTTTAAATAAGGCTGCAACGCAACCTGATTGATTTTCTCAAAAGTCGGAGCCATAGTAAAAACGGTTAAGAACAGAGAAAGAGCAATAATCACCTGATTTGGAGGTGTTTGGGGTGTTCCCAAAGCGTGCCTTAAAAGCGAAAGAATAATTACTATCCTTGTAAAAGAGGTAACGGTTATCAAAATGGCAGGTGCAAGAGAGAGAATGGTTATAAGAAAAAGAATTTTCAGCGTTATATCAACCTGTCCAAACTGAGAAACGATATCGTTAACTGTCGCTATCGCCATCTTTCACCTTGAATTCCTTTATCAATTTTACCGATGAATTGGTAAAAGCTAACAGAAGTCTATCTTCGCCTACTTCAACAAGAGCTAAATAGAAATCCTTCCCGACAGGTAAAACTTCAAGAAGTTTGATATAGCGGCTTTTCCCCGCTCTCGGTAAGTAAAAGTTAAATTTGTTAATCAGATAGTAAACAGCAATCAAGAGAAAAATGGCAAAAAAGGAAGTTAAAAGAAACTTAACAACCTGCCCTTCAAACAAGGTCAACGAGCCTCAAGCTTATTTTATCGTTAACTACAACAAGCTCTCCTATACCAAA
Organism: Desulfurobacterium pacificum; assembly: GCF_900182835.1. Classification (NCBI taxonomy): domain Bacteria; kingdom Pseudomonadati; phylum Aquificota; class Aquificia; order Desulfurobacteriales; family Desulfurobacteriaceae; genus Desulfurobacterium; species Desulfurobacterium pacificum. The sequence goes on along the minus strand of NZ_FXUB01000003.1, from coordinate 72,541 downwards.
CTTTTGCCCGTTAAGTAAAACGTCCAAGTAGTCTTCAACTTTTTTATCTTCAAACTCTATTAAATCTCCCTCCTTCAATTTCATCACCTTAGAAAACGGCATCTCCTTACCGCTTATGACGAAAGAAACTCTCAATTTCACATCTTTAAAACGTTCAATATTTAACTTTTCCCTGTTTTCAGCCATAGTTACTACACTATCCCGTTTGGATAATAAAGTCTGTAAAGTAAACGTTCTTAACACCACCTAAAGGCAAAATAGCGTTTACTCTTTTAGCTATTTCTTCCTTTAAAAACTCTATTCCTTCGGGGGTTCTGATGTCGGAGGATTTTTTCGTAAGAAGCAAGGTAGTTATAGCATCCTTTATCTCTGGTAGTCTCTTTTGAGCCTCCTGCTGAACTTTCTGGTCTTTCAACTCTAAAACAATAGAAACTTTCAAGTACCTATCTATATCCCTATCAGCAAGGTTTACAACAAACGTTCCCAAATCAAACATTATTCCAACGTTCTCTGTAGCTTTAATCTCCTCTATGATTTTCTGTGCCTGCTTTTCCTGCGATTCAGCAGCCTTCTTTTTATCAAGTACCAAGAACTTATAAGCTAAACCACCAGCAACTCCTAAAATTACAACAAGCAAGAGTAGGAATATTAACTTCTTCTTCCCTCCTCCTTTCTGCTCTTGCCCTTCCTGATTCTTTTCTTCTTCAGCCATCAACTACCCCACTATCTCTTGATGTTCATTGTTTCCTGTAAAATCTGGTCATCTGTTGTTATCACCCTTGCATTTGCCTGATAAGAACGCTGAGCTGTAATAAGATTTATAAATTCATTTGCTATATCAACGTTTGACATCTCAAGCATACCACTCCTAACTTTAGAAATAACTCCTCCAGGCATAATAACAGGTGTAAAGGTTTGCATATTCGGGAGATACAAACCTTCCCCCTTTCTAACCAACATCTCTTTATCTTTAAACGTGGCTATAGCCAATCTCGCTATATCCTTAACCTTGCCGTTAGAGTAAGTCGCCTTTATTACCCCATCTTCGCTAACCGCTAACGCTATTAAATCTCCCTTGCTATTACCATCCTGCTCCGCATAGAAAATGAAGTCAGACGCCACCTGCTTTAAGTTCAAAATGTTAAAAGATAATTTCATTGGTGCCGCACCATTATTTAAGCTAACAGCTGCCGTTTCAATCTGTTTTGGGTCAAGAGCATTAGTACTTTCCGTTGAATCATAAGTCTGATAAGAAGCAACTGTAATACTATCAGTAGACCCATTATTCGCCAATTCTGAGATGTATATTTTCCCTGTTGAATAATCAATACTCCCCCTTATATCTCCGGTATCCTTATCAATTAAATTACCCTTTCCATCATCGTACAAGGTACGAGTAACAGTACCAACAGTATAAGTAACATCCCCAAGACTTCCAGGAACTACTGGTGAGGTAGACAGTGTAAACTCTCCACTATCGCTACTTTCAGTGAGTGTTTCTGTTCCTTGGTCAGTTACCGCTCCAAAGCCCTTAATATCAGTAGTATCTAAACTACCATCTGTTTTAAACGAAATCTTTAAAAACGCATAATTACTACCATCCTTAGGAATCTCCACAGGTTTACCATCTAAACTTGCGTAAACCAACCAGTAAGCATTACCAGAAGTATCTTGTTTATGGATGAAATAGTAATCAAGCTCGTGAGGATTACCCAAAGAATCATAAACAGTTACGGCATTCACGTAATTATAAGTCAATGAGTTCGCTGGATTAAATATAGACTCATCAACATCAGCAGTATTAGGATTATCAACAATAAAAGCTGCTCTGGAATCAAGATTACTCGGTTCATCAAAAGCAACATAAGTGGTAGATTTAGGATTCATATCCATAGGAACATTAATATTTCCTATAGCTCCTGCTAAGTTTCCGTTTTCATCTAACATCCAGCCTTGAACTTTCATTCCCTGCATATTTATAAGGTCGCCATTAGCATCAAGCCTAAATTCTCCGTTACGAGTATAATAGGTAACGCCTGCAGAATCTTTAACCATAAAGAAACCTTCCCCATCAAGTGCTAAATCAAGAGGATTGTTCGTATTCATAAAAGTTCCTTGACTGAAATCTTTTACAGTGGCTGCCACATAAGTTCCACCACCTATCTCTTGGTTCACAGGTGCACCGTTTTTAAAAGTAGTTAAACTCCGTGCCAATAAATCTTCAAATACTGCCCTTTCCGCTTTATAACCAATAGTATTCACATTTGCTATATTATCCGAAATAACCGAAAGCCATGTCTTATCCGCTGTCAAACCGGTAAATGCCGTATAAAATGACTGTAACATGATTAACCTCCTACCCCAACAATTTTATCAAGAGGAATTGATGAGACATCCGTAATAACATAAACTTTTCCATCATCTTCCTTTTTCACTTCTTTTACATAGGCATAACTATTAACCGTTACATCAACTTTATCATTTCCATTGTAAGCTTCTACATCAACGGTATAGTAGCCATCAGGAAGCGCAGGGTTGTCTATCTCTATCGGATATTCCTGTTCAGCCTGAAGGTTGTTAAAGGTTTTCTCTTCCACAACGTTACCGGAAGAATCGTAAACAGTAACCTTAACTAAATCGGCAGGTTGGGATAAAACAAAAGAAGCGTATCCCTTTCCATCTTTTACATAAGTTTGGTTCCCCTCATACTCCACTGTCTTTCCTATAAAAGAAGAAGCGTAAAACAGCGTTTGCGACTGGATAGAAGAAACAAAACTGTCCACAGATGTTTCAAACTTATCAAGAACCTCCATTTCGCGCAATTTGACAGTATTGTTAATAAAATCACTGATATCTTCCGCCTGTAAGGGGTCCTGCCACTGGAGGTCGGTAAGAAGAACCTTTAAGAAATCAGACTGTGACATTTGGGAATTATCATAGTTGGCATCAACCACTTTAGGTTCTTGGTCTGAAGAATAAAAAATATTTTCATTAATCCCATCTATAGCCATAGCGTTCTCCCTGAACTTTTATATATTCTACCAAACCTCTCAAATCTTCAAAACTTCTATACAAATCAATCTTCTCGTCAACCTTTTGCCTTATAAAATTTTCAATCTTTTCGTGAGCATCTATAGCCAAATCTATCTTGGGGGAAGTACCTCTTTTGTACAAGCCCAAAGTAATAACATCGCTATTCTCTTTGTACGTACTCTCAACATCCATAACTATTGATTGAAATTCCAGTATTTCTTCAGAAACAATTTGAGGAGTCAAACGGCTTATACTTCTGACTATATCTATTGCAGGATATAACCTTCTATTGGCAAGCTCTCGTGAAAGAACAATATGTCCATCCAAAAAGCCCACCGCCGCATCAGCAACTGGGTCCATGGATATATCATCTCCCTCAACTAAAACAGTATAAATACCCGTTATACTTCCACCGCCCAAAAAATTCCCTGCTCTCTCTACCAATTTCGCCATCAGAGTAAAAACTGAAGGCGTATAACCTTTTGAAGTTGGAGGTTCTCCTACAGCAAGTCCAATTTCCCTCTGTGCCATAGCAAACCTTGTTAAAGAATCTATAAGCAACAACACATTTTTTCCCATATCAGAGAAATACTCCGCTATAGCACAGGCAGTGAATGCAGCCCTTACCTTAGCAAGAGGGGGCATATCAGAAGTAGCTACAACTACAACAGATTTTTCCAAACCATTTTTTAGATTATCCTCTATAAACTCCCTTACCTCCCTTCCTCTCTCACCTATCAGAGCAACAACGTTAACATCAGCATCAGTATACCTTGAAACCATCCCTAAAAGAGTACTTTTACCAACTCCTGCACCTGAAAAAATCCCCACCCTCTGCCCCTTCCCTATAGTCAAAAGCCCATTAATAGCCCTTACTCCCAAGTCCAAAGGTTCCTTTATCCTATCCCTTTTTAAAGGATTGATAGGTTCCGCTTTCAAAGGAACAAAATCGGTAGGAACAAATTTCTCTGCATTCAAAGGATTTCCAAAAGGGTCAAGAATCAAACCCAACAAATCTTTGGAAACCCCTATCTTCAACCCAGCTATTTTGGATTCAATTCTACTTCCAAGACTTATTCCCGTAGTATCACTATAAGCCATAAGCAACGTCTTTCCATCTTTAAACCCTACAACTTCAGCTTCAATTGAAGAATCTATCGTGCAAAAATCCCCAATATGCACCTTCGGAAGCGTTGCCTCAACAACGTTACCTTTAACCCCAGAAACGCGCCCTATTACCTTATACTTAGGAAGACTTCTTAATCTCTCTTTCAAACTCTTCCCTCAAAAGTTCCAACTTTTCTTTCAAAGAAGACTCTATAGAAAACAGCTCAAAATTAATTCTAAAATCCCCCTTACCCAACTCTTCATTAATCGTCACATTATCTCCCTTAATAAAGGGCGCTAAACCCTTTCCCACCTCTATAGAAACCAAATTCTCCCGCGAAAACTCATCAACAACCTCTTTTATCTTATCCACAACGTACTCAGCATTGGTTGGGCTAATATAAAGAAATTCTAAAATTTCTGAGACAGCAGAAAGGAACAATTTCTCTAACTTTTTCACTACTTCTCTCTCTTTGTTCTTTAACTCTCTCTCAAAAGCTGAAAGGTCAAATTCTAACGACCTCAACTTTCCTTCATATTCCTTTTCTACCTGCGAAAGTTTTAAAGAAAACTCTTCCTGTAATTGCTCTTTCGCTTTTTCAAATCCTTTTTGGAAACCCTCCCTGAAAGCGTTTTCTTTCTCTTTCTTTAGCAGCTCTTCGTACTCCTTTTTTATTTTTAATAATTTTGCGTTGTACTCCCTTACAACATCATCTACCGATTTATCACCCTCTTCCTTCTCCTCAGGACCTGAAACAAGAGGAGTAAAATCCTCTATATCTATCATTTAGTCAGACCTTCCTCTTTTATCCACTTACTAACTATATTAGATATGAGCTCCGGATAATCCCGCGCAATTTCCACTATTTTCAAATAAATAGGGTCCTGCTCTATCTTAATCTCTTCAAGCTCCGCTCTATGCTCAGCTCTCGCTTTCATTTCAGCCAAAACAGCTTCTGGAACTCCCATTCCACCTTCACTTTCTTCCAGCGGAGCTTTCTTACCTTTTAGAACTTTTATAAGAACTACAGAAGCAAGTCCCATAACTCCTAAAGCAGCTATTAAATAGTAGTACCAAGGTATCTGCTTCCCTGTTTCTGTAGATTTAAACAGCTCCCTCGCTTCAAACGGAACGCTCGCTACCGTTACTCTATCTCCTCTCTTAGGGTCGTAACCGATAGCGCTCTTAACTATATCCTCGTAAGTTTTTATCTCTTCCGGAGAGCGCGGAACGAACTTTATTATCTCGTTGCCGTTTTTATCTTTCTCTTTCTGATATTTACCATCAACCAAAACAGCAACAGTAATCCTCTTTATCTTAAACACAGGAGTTACAGACTTCTCAATCGTTTTAGAAACGTCATAGTTCGTAGTTACATCCTTCTTTTCTTTAGTAGTTACCTGGTTCCCTCCATTCAAATTAACAACAGGAGGAACGTTCGTTGAAGTCCCTGGAACTCCTTGCTGCTTCTTCTCTATTCCCGTTTCTTTTTCCTGTATCTTCCGCTGACTTACAACAGCCGTTTTATCCGGGTCGTAAATCTCCTTCTGCGTTTCCACCTTTCCAGTCTCAACTTCAACAGAAGCTCTTACAACAACCCTTCCCCCACCTAAAACCTGAGAGAGCATTGACTGGACTTTCCTTTGAATCTCCCTTTCAAGCTTCTGCTTAATTTCTAACTCTTTTGAAGTCCCTAAATTGTCCTTTTCCTCCTGCAAAATATCGCTTAAGACCCTTCCCCTATTGTCAACCACCGTTACGTTCTCAGGTTTCAAACCGGGAACAGCATGAGAAACCAAAAAAACAATAGCCTTAACCTGTTCTGGCGTTAAATCCATGCCATCCCACAGCTGAACCAAAACTGAAGCTTTTGGTTCTTGCTCTTCCCTAACAAATATGGAATCCTTAGGAAGAGCTATATTCACTCTAACATTCTTAACAGCATCAATCTGCTTTATGGTCCTTTCAAGCTCCCCCTCCAACGCCCGCAAGTATTCAACGTGTTCTTGAAACTGCGTAATACCCAACTTAGGTTCATCAAATATCTCAAAACCTACAACTTTACCGTGAGGTAAACCCTTAGCTGCCAACTTTAATCTGACTTCATAAACTTTATCTTTGGGAACTAAAATAATACTACCGTCACCAACCACCTTATACGGTATCTTTTCCTGCTGGAGAACGGAAAGAATAGCACCAGCATCGTCAGGATTTAAATGCGTATAAAGAACAGCATAATCTCCCTCTCCTTTCTTCACCAAAACTATTGTTGAAAAAGAAAGAATCGCTAAAAGGGAAATAATTATCACTATATTTTTAGGAGTAGCCTTCTCTCTCAAGAATTTCTCTACTTTTGTCTTTATCTCTTCAAGGTTCACCTATTAACCTCTTACCTTAAACCTGCATTCTCATTATTTCTTGATAACTCTCAACAGCTTTATTCCTTATTTCAACAAGTAAACGAAGAGAAATATCAGCTTTCTCAATGGTGTATATAGCCTGCTGCAAGTTCTCCACTTTCCCCGATGCCAACTCTTTTTCTACAGCTCTTGCTTCTAACTGGTCGTTGTTTACATCTTTAAGAAAATCCTCAAAAACCTCAACAAATCCCTTATCTCTATCCTCTCTCTTCTCACCCAAACTCAAAACAGCAGGAGCCTTCACTTCAAAACCAACTTTCATAACAAATCTCCCTCAATTAAGCTTTGAGTATATCCACGGTATTCAAAATCTCGTTCTTGCAAGTATTGAAAGCAGTAAGGTTAGCTTCGTAACTCCTCATTGCAGACATCATATCAACCATCTCCTTTAGCGGGTCAACGTTAGGAAGCTTAACGTATCCGTTCTTATCTGCTAGAGGATTTGTAGGGTCATACTTCATTTTGAACGGAGATGGGTCTTCTGTTATTTCCTTTACCCTAACTTCATAAAAGGATAGATTACCCTCTTTCTGCAAAACAGCCTCAAAAATAGGTATTTTTCGTCTGTACGGCTGTCCGTTTTCATCAAGGGAATTCGCATTTGCAAGGTTACTGGAATGAATATCCATCCTAACCCTTTGAGCTATCATACCTGTAAGGGATATCTCAAGCCCTTTAAATATCACAACTACCTCCCTTGAATGCTCAGCTTAAGCTTTCCCATCTCTTTACGAATAATTTCATTTAAAGTCCTTACCATTATTGCAGTCTCAGCCAACTTTCCCAGTTCTTTATCTAAATTAACTTTATTCCCATCATAACCGCTAACATCTTGAACTTCAACTTCTTTCAATTTTTCCTCAGCAGAAGGGTCAATATGTTTCGGGTCTGTTTTTTTAAGAGGGATAGAACGCTCAAGTTCTCTCTCAAAGACCAAATCTTTGGGTTTATAAAAAGGTGTATCAACATTAGCAATATTACTCTGTATAACCTTAGACCTATCAAAATAAAAAGAAGACCACTTTTCTAAAAAATCCACCTCCCCAAACACCCCTTTCATCTCAACTCCTCCTGCATCACAGCATCCTGATAAACAATCTCTGCAAGCTTCGCAAAGTCGTCCTTACATAATTTCAAATCAGGCAAAACGCTTTTTGCTTCCTTAATCCTACCCAACCTCACAGAAGAGATGGTAAAGTAACTATAAGTATAGCAATCCTTTTCCCCTCCTTCCAACAACCACTTGGAGAGAGCGTAAGAAAAACCATAATTCCCTCTTAACAGAGCCACATCCAAAAACTTATCAACTGCTGCCTTAACAACCGCTGATTTATTATACTCTTTTACTATAGTTTCTACATTACTTTTTAAAAGATTAAAAGCATTCTCAAGTTTTCCATTTGCGGATAAATAGTAGATTTTAATTGCAGTAACCGTTAAATCCTCACTTCTGCAAGCTGTTTCCAACGGCTTTAAATTACTACGTCTCTTTTCAGGAAGAAAAATGGAAATCTCATAAACCAACTTCCAATAATCACACCTGTGCTTATCTTTAACCTTGCTCAGAAAACGAAGAGCATCCTCAAACTCCCTGCTATCATACAAAGCCTTAGCCATTAATATTATGTCCTCATCGGTATTCCACTTTTTAATCATAAACTCTAAAAGCTTTATTCGTAGTCTCCTCATATTACACATCTTAAGGTCTGAAGCTACTTTCAAAAGAACCTGTCTGCTAAAAATACTCTGGAAAAACTCAGGATTAGACCTATAAAGTTCACACATCTTTTCAGCAGGAAGAGACAACAAATATGGCGACCACAAAGAGCGGAAAAACTCCGCTTGCTCATACTTTACCTGTTGAGGAAAAATAAGAGAAACTTCCCATGTAAGTCTTTTAAAAACGCTTTCTGGAGAACCTATTTTGAAAACCAGATATCCCAAATCTGCAAGAGCGTAAACTCCTACGTAAGTAGTTCTATAATTTACTAAAATTTGAGCCACATACTTTATAGGGTCTTTAAATGCTTTATCTTTCGTAAGCTCCGTCCTGTACTTAATCTCTGGATACTTCATCATAGGAATTATCTTCAGACGAGCAACCTGAGCTTCCTGCGTTTCAGGATAATCTCTAATCACCGAATAGTAGTAAACAAAAGCTAACTTCCTATTTCCCCTCCTAAGTTCAATATCCCCCAACCTTAAAATAGACTTCCTCACAACCAAAGGGTCTTTAGTAAGACTTACTATCCTTCTAAAAAGCTGCTCTGCTAACTTTAAATTTCCGGTTCTATAAACGTTTTCGGCTACGTAATAGTAATACTCCGGATTATCTATTAAATAATTTTCATACTGCCTATAAACTTTAAAGAAAAACGGCAGAGCTTCTTTATACCTTCCCTTGCTAAACAGCATTAAACCACGTACAAACTCCAATTCTTTATCTTCCTGCGGCGTTATGAAATTAGAAGTGGATATAAGTATGTAATACTCATCTGCCATATCGGGTCTTCTTATCCACACCGCTGTTCTTATAATCCCCACCGTTGTTTTTATCTTTTCATCCTCGGTCTTCGCAGCCAAAAAAGCAACCCTATAAAGGGCTAAAGCCTGCTCATAGAAACCCAAAGATTCATAAATCTTCGCTTTAGTGTAATAGTAGTCCCAAGGAAGCTGCTCATCTTCTTTAAAAGTAATGAAGTAAAGCTGAATATAATTAAGTGCCTGCCACAGATATTTTTTCTCCCCCGTTTTCCTACCTATAGCGTAGTAGGTTTTGGCAAGCATTAAAAGAGCTTTCCTGTAATACGGAGAGTTAGGCTTTAAAGCTTTGAGAAAATACTCAAGAGCAGTTGAATAAGAGCCTATTTTAAACTGCCTCAATCCCCTTTGAAACAGAATCTTTTCTCTTTCAAGATTCAAGGAAGAACCTTTTTCAAGTTTGGCAAATCCTTGCAGCGGTAAAAAAAACGAAAAAAACACCAATACTAACAGCAGCGCTCTCATCTTTTATACTCTAAGTTCTACTGAGCCTTTTTCTTTTTCAACCCTACCGGAATAAAGTGATTTTCCTTTTACCTTAAACGTAAAGGTCCCTCCCATATTCATAGAACGGATAACGTTTTTAACCTCTTCTATTAAAGCCGAATCAACCATTGATAAATTAGAAAAGTTAAGCTGCAGATTTATAAAACCGGTACGATAAGTAGCCTTCATTGAAAACTGCTCAAGGTTTATCTCAAACTGAGAAAAATTCTGAAACAAGCCATTATTTTCCTTACCTTGAGTAAAAGTCTGGTCGTTAGAATTACCGCTCTGAGAGTAACTAGAAAACGAAGGATTACTCACATCGTGCAGTGGAATGTTTTGATAGTTAGAGGTAAAGTTATTCATCACAGGAACTTCACTTTTTTCACTCCTATGTTGAACCACCGAAGTAAAGGAAAAATCCCGCCTGACAGCATCAACAATTCGCGATACCTGTTCCCTTTCTGAAACGTTGAGAACAAATTCCTTAACATTCCTCACATCAAACGGCAAACGGACAACTTTCTTTTCTTTTTTCTCTTTCACAGCTAAAGTCTTAACCGCCTTTCTCGCCCTTTCCGATAAAAGAATTTTTTCACCTTTCAGTTTTAACTTTTTATTCTCAACATAATTACCATTAACTTTCCTTTTCTTCTCTAAACTAACTTCCAATTGCAGAGGAGTTTTATCAACATTTAAATTACCAACAGGCTTTGAAACAACGTTTGGAACAATCTCTGCGTAAATTCTGTCGTTCCTCTCTTCCGGAGCCTTCAAAACCCTATCAAAAACTACAGACTTTCTTTTCCCTTTTTTTACCTCTTCACCTTTAAAAATCGCCGGAGCTACCTGCTGAGAATTTTGATGAGAAGCTTTAATTTTTACTTCCTTTTTAACTTTCTCTCTCTGCCCTTTTTCTTCTCTTTTCACTTTAACACTTACCGCAATACCATTCTTTTTATCTTCCCCCTTCCCACTAAGCCCCCTAACACTAACCTTAACCTTACTTTCCACTCCCCCTTCTTTCGGCTTCAAAGTGAACACTCTATTTTTCAGCCCACCTATGGCGCTATTTTTAATTTTTTCTTGCCCTTCCTTTTCAAAGCTTACCAATTTAAACTCATTTCCTAACAGTTCTTTTCTTTTAACTTTTTTCTTATTTTCACTATTCAAATTCAGAACCTTAAATTCTCTTTTTCCTGCACTACAAAACTTTGAAAATACGTCGGCTATCTCTTTTCTCTGCTTATCAGTACCGATACCCTTAACTTCCTTAGAATCAAACAGCTGTAATAACTGCTCAAAACCTCCCGCCCTTCCCACAGATTCAACAGTAGTTTCCTTCCCCTTACTTATACTCTTTAAACTTTTACCGTTGAAAAAAAATAACGAGAGGAGATTAATCATCTCTATTCTCCCAAATAAAACCTGCTTCTATTATACAGAATCTTTCAAGTACTCTCTTAACTTTAAAAGAGCAGCCTTTTTAATCTGAGAAACTCGGGAAACTGAAACTCCCATAACTTCCGCTGCAGACTTCAAATCAAATTCTTCAACGAAAAGAAGTTGAAGTACAAGTTTTTCATTATCGTTAAGCTGCGATATCGCCTTAGCTAAAGCTTCCTTCAAATCCTTTAAAACAACTATATCTTCAGGAGAATCATCTGCAGAAGCAAGCGTATCGCCCAAAGTCAAGGTACTATCATCTCCAAAAAGAGCTTCTTCTATACTAAGAAAAACTGCTGCTTCGCCCTTTATATCCTCAATCTCTCCATTCTTTATCTTCTCCCTAACTCCCCTGGAAACAAAATCCAACTTTCTCAAAAAATCTAAAATCTCCCCCCTTATCTTTATATAAGCATAGGTAGAAAATTTAGCCTTATTCTCATCATACTTATCTATAGCTTTTATCAAACCAATAACTCCAACGTTTACCAGCTCCTCAAACTCAAGAGTATTATCAGGAAGCCTTTTGTAAATTTTACTCGCCACCTTTTTAACCAACGGTAGGTTTTCCAGTACGATTTCCTTTTTTGACTTTTTGTACATCTAACCAATCCCTCTCACTTTAAGAAACCTAACAACCTGCTGATAAATCCCTCCTTTAAATCCTCTTTAATAATCTCACCTACCTCAAGCTGAACAATCCTCTTAATTTCCAAAGAATAAGGGTCTGAAGGATAAGATTCAAGAATCAATTTCTTTTTCAACAAACATTCCTTTACCCTTTCTGAAAACGGTAAGATTCCCACAAGAGGCAAGTTAAGTCCCAAAAAGGTTTTAGCCGAATCTCTCAACCTTTCATAAGTTTTATAGCCCTCTCTCTTGGAAGCACACATATTGATGATTACCTTAAAGCTGCTATAGTCGTACAGCTTGTACATAGACTTAACAAAAGCGTAAGCATCCGTTAAAGCAGTCGGTTCGGGTGTAGTAACGATATAAGTAGAATCGGCAATTCTTGAAAAACTAACCGTTTGCTTATTTAGACCAGCTGCGTTATCTATAACCACGTAATCGTAATTCTCAAAAACTTTTTCCAACTGGTAGATAAAATCTGCCGATTCAAAAGACTCAAAATCAATGAAACTCTCTATCCCAGAAAAACCCAAAATAACATCAAGTCCTTTTACGCTCTGAATCACATTTTCTATCTTTTCGCCGTTAAGCAAAGAACGAATACTCTTATCCGGTCTTAAATTTAAAACAACGTGAACGTTCCCAAGCCCAATATCGCAATCAAGTAGAAGCACTTTTTTACCAAAAATAGAAGACAAGGCGTAGGCTAAAGAAATGGAAACTCCCGTTTTACCAACACCGCCTTTACCGCTTGATACAGTTATTACCTTACACCGCTTCTTTTTCTTTTTCTTCCTCTTGATAGCTTTAGCTAAACTCTCCAATTGACTATTCATCTATTTCCCTAACAGAATGTCTGTAATAACTTCAGGAGAAAGAACTTTCAAGTCTTCAGGAACCCTTTGCCCGGTACTAATATAAGAAAGAGGCAAAGAAGTTATAAACGGTAAGTTGAGCAAGTTACCCGGCTTAGAAGTTTCATCCAACTTCGTTAAGAAAAGAGCGTTCACTGGAAAGAAAGACCTATACCTGTTAACAACCTCTACAGCTTCAGAAGTTTCGTAATTACAGCTTACAAGCAAAACAACGTTTAAAGGTACGTTCAATCCAGACAGAGTAACCTTTATTTCTCCCAATCGCCAGTAGTCGTAATGACTCCTACCAACAGTATCAATAAGAATAACGTCCAAGTCTTCTATCTTTTCCATAACCTCTTTCATTTTCTTTGAATCGGAAACAACAAAGTAGGGAATATTAAGAACGTGAGCATACTCTCTAACCTGCTGAACGGCAGCCACTTTAAACGTGTCAGTTGTTATTATTCCAACTTTTAGGTCTTCCTCTATAACAAATTTTGAAGCCAACTTAAAAAGGTTGGTCGTCTTACCAACACCTGTAGGACCTACAAAAGCGTAAACAACCTTCTCTCCTTCTTTAGGCTGAAAATCTCCTGTAAAGTTAATTTTTGCAGAAATACCTTTTAAAAGAGCTTCTTTAAAGGAAGACGTATTAAGGTCAAGCTTTTCAGTTTCTATATCAAGTCCACAGGACTCTTTAACAATTTCAGCAGCAACTTCAGGTTTAACTCCTTTTTTAACTAAAATCTGTATCAGTTCAACAGCGTCTCCTGTAAACTCAGTAAGTATCTCTTTTCCTAAAAACACGCCGTTGTCAATATGTTCTGGAACAGGCAAAGGAACGCTTGATTGATTCTCTACAGCATTTTTAATTTCTGAAACTAACTGTTTTAATTCTTCTATCTCTTTTTCAACTTTCTGAATCTCTTGAACGCTCTCTCCCTCTTTCTGCTTCCCACCGTTTACAGAGAAAAACACTCTAAAGTACTTTTTTCTGAAAGGTGGAATCCCCCTCTTCTCTACCTCGTAATAAAGAATATAAGCATCTTCTCCCAACTCTTTTTTCGCTTTTTCTACCACAGATTCAAAATCCTTTCCCTCATAAACCTTCACGTTCATTCTGTTTTAACCGTCCCTATTAGGTTAACCTTAACGCCTGGTTCTACTTCCGTATAAGAAAGCACAGCAACGCTTGGAAGGTAAGGCTCTAATATGCGCCTTACGTATCTCCTAACAGCCGGAGAGGTCAATATCACCGGCGTTATCTGGTTAATTATAAACTTTTCAACGTTCTGGCTTACAGCTTTTACCAAATTCTGAACAAATACAGGATCAAGAGGAGGCAAATAACCGTTGTTCTGCTTAACCTTCTCCACAATATAATCTTCAACTTCCGGAGATAGAGAAAGAGCAGTTATAACTCCATCTTTCGCATAAAGACTCGTAATAAGCCTTGAAAGAGCCTGCCTCGCAAACTCAGTTAAAACGTCCGGGTCTCTCGTTTTCTCTATATTATCAGACACCGCTTCAATAATAGTAAGCAAATCTTTCACTGGAATTCCTTCCCTGAGTAAATTTTGAACAACTTTTGTAAGAATTCCGTAAGGAACAATCTCAGGAACTATATCTTTTACCACAGGATACTTTTTAGAAAGATTATCAACTAACTGTTTAACTTCTATCCTACTAACGATTTCATGAGCATGTTTCTTTATGACTTCCGATAGATGAGTAACTATAACGGTAGGAACGTCAACTACTGTATAACCCAAAAGTTTGGCTCTATCTTTTTGACTCTCGTCTATCCAGTAAGCAGTTAAACCGAATGCAGGTTCTTTAGTAGGAATACCTTCTATCTTCCCTTTCGTTCCTCCAGTATCTATAGCTAAATATTTACCCGGAATAACCTCACCTCTGGCTATTTCCACATCCCTTAACAGAATCCGATACTCGCCGGGTTTAAGTTCAAGGTTATCTTTTAAATGAATAAGAGGCACTATTATCCCCAACTCCTTGGCTATCTGTTTACGCAAATTTCTTATTTTCTTTACGATTTCTCCGTTCTGCGACTCATCAACGTAAGGAATAAGCGAATAACCTATCTCTAAAGCAAGAGGCTCGGGTTGAACAACAATATCTTCAGGTTTCTCTTCCGCTTTCTGTGATTGTTTTAAAAGTTCACGAGCTTTCTTCTCAGCTTCTTCTATCTCTTTCTGCTTTTCAGACTGATATATCATGTAAGCCACAGCAGCTATAAGTGCAGAAAGAAGTGCGAAAGGAACGGTAGGCATGCCGGGAACTATCGCCATAATAGCAAGAGCCAAAGATGCCATAAAAAGCGGTTTATAGTAGCTCGTTAACTGCTTAAATATCTCATGACCTAAATCGGTTTCAGCGGCAGCTCTTGTTACCATTAAACCGGCAGCTGTAGAGGTAATTAGTGAAGGAATTTGAGAAACAAGACCATCACCTACAGTTAGAAGGGTAAACGTTTTTGCTGCATCTGCAAAACTCATGTGATGTTGAAAAACACCTATTATGAGACCACCTATAATGTTGATAAAGGTAATAATTATCCCTGCTATAGCATCACCACGAATGAACTTTGAAGCACCGTCCATAGCGCCGTAAAAGTCTGCTTCTCTTGCTATTTCCTCTCTCCGCCTCCTTGCCTCCTGCTCATCTATCAATCCTGCGTTAAGGTCTGCATCTATACTCATCTGCTTTCCAGGCATCGCATCAAGCGTAAACCTTGCTGCCACTTCAGAAATACGTTCAGTTCCTTTCGTTATAACGATATAGTTAATAACAACCAAGATGAAAAACACTACAAGACCGACAACGTAATTGCCACCGACAACGAACTCGCCAAAAGCCTTAATAACGCTACCTGCAGCGTCAGGACCTTCATTACCGTGAAGGAGTATCCTCCTTGTAGTAGCAACGTTAAGGGACAACCTAAAAAGAGTAGCTAAAAGAAGCAAAGAAGGAAAAGAAGAAAGTTCAAGGGGGTGGTTAACGTAAACAGTCACCATAAGGATAATGAGAGAAAATGTAATACTGGCTGTTAAAAGAATATCCAGAACAAACGGAGGAATAGGGAGTATCATTGAAGCCAAAATCGCAAGTATAAGAACGACAAAAAGAACATCGGAATATTTGTAAAATTTAGTGTAGTAAAGAGAAAGCGTCTCTTTCATCAGCCTTCCTTTCCATAACTCTGGTAGGCTTTGATTGCTTTTTCAAAAAAAGAATCAAAATGAAGTGGGTCTTTTTGAGCGATAACTTCAGAAAGCTGCATGGAAAACATATCTAAGTAAAACTTGGCTGCAAACGAGCTATTGAACAAACCTTCCGGTATCGTCTTTTCCGCTTCTTTTAGAAAAACTCTGAAAAAGTACGCCTCAAACTCTTTCGCAACATCTTTAAGCTTCTTTTCTTGCTCAATAGAAGTTAAATCCCAATAGCTTTTTGCCATCTCCACTTCAGGAAGCACAAAACACCCCCTTTGAAAGCTACATTATTATAACTTTAGCGTGTAATTTACCGGCTGCTTTTATAGCCTGAATAATTGCTATCAGGTCACCTGGTGAAACGCCAAGCTCGTTTAAAGCCTTAACCAAATCCCTTAAAGAAGGAGAATTGATAGAAAAAATCCTCCCCTTCTCTTCTTTTACCGTTGTTGTAACCTTTTCAGTAACGGTGGTGTTACCGCTTGAAAACGGCGGCGGTTGAGAAACAACAGGCGTCTTGGTAACCGAAACGTAAATGTTGCCGTGAGAAACGTAAACGGGCGGGTCTATCTTAATATCTCCACTCATTATTACCGTTCCCGTCCTTTCATAGATAACAACGGTAGGTTCCGGAGTCGTATCTATCTGCAGGTTCAAGACTTCGGAAATGAACTTCACCCTATCAACGTTTTCAGGATAGCTCACTCTTACAGTAGCTGAATCCACAGCGTCTGCCAACTTCTTTCCAAAGTGCCTGTTAATGACCGTTGCTATCTCATTGGCTAAAGAAAAATCGGGATGCTTCAAGGTAAGAGTCAGCGTCTTTTCATCGCTAAGTTCAAAAGGAAGCGCCCTTTCAACAATACCACCGTTCGGGATAATTCCGGTAGTGGAAAAGTTCTTCTGTACCTTACCCCCTTTGTTTGATTCGGTATAACCTCCTCCTGTTGAAACGGGACCTTGAGCAAAAGCGTAAATTTTGCCGTCAGGTCCTAAAAGGGGCGTCCTTATCAAAACGCCGTTGGCAAGACTTTTCGCATCTCCTAAAGAAGCCACTTCAACGTCAAAAGTCATACCAGGCTTTGCGAAAGGAGGCAACTTAGCAGTAACAATCACTGCCGCAGCGTTTTTCGTTTTCACGCTCTTAGGGTCAACGTAAATACCCATCTTGCGAAGCATGTTTGCAATGCTCTGCAAAGTAAAAACGCTGGTCGTTCCATCACCGGTGCCGTCAAGCCCAACAACAATACCGTATCCGGTCAGGTAGTTGGGTCTAACGCCAACAACGTTAACTTCCGTCCCTATCTTTACCTTCGCTCCGAATGCCGTAGCTGTCAACAGAAAGAAAAGCAGTAGCAATCTTCCAAACATAGCGCTCCTTTAAAAGGGCCAGATTTTCATTAGAAACCTTGCAAGCCAACCAGGACGCTGATTTTCGTTCACGTAACCTTTACCGTTATACTCAACGTACATATCAGCAATTTTAGAGGAAGAAACGGAATTATCCGGCTCTATATCGGAAGGTCTGACTATACCGGAAATTTTAAGCACCTGAACGTCGTCGTTAATCTTTATAATCTTCTCTCCAACTATGTAAAGGTTACCGT
This sequence comes from Desulfurobacterium pacificum, assembly GCF_900182835.1. Lineage (NCBI taxonomy): Bacteria > Pseudomonadati > Aquificota > Aquificia > Desulfurobacteriales > Desulfurobacteriaceae > Desulfurobacterium > Desulfurobacterium pacificum. The sequence continues at coordinate 55,177 of NZ_FXUB01000003.1, read as the reverse complement.
TCGGGTAAACTTTTACCACTCTCGCCGTTATCGTAGCTATGAGTTTGGCATCTCTCTTCGTTGAACTTTGACCCTTGAAGTCGGTTTTGGGAGAGGTGGAGAAGTTGAGGAGGGGATTTTTCGTTTTTCCAGGAACTTCCTTACCTAAAATCGTGGGCTTATTAACGTTAATATCAAAAGTCGTCTGCTTACCGGTAGTAGTAGAGGCGCTGCCTGAACCGGAAAGTGATTCATAAACCTTTATAGTTACTATATCACCAATGTTATGAGCCTTAGCATCCGAAAACAGATTGTCATAGCCGTTAAACAGCGAACCTGGAGAAGCAGCTTTCGGGGAATAAGCCGGCGGCGGAGGTGGTGGAGAATAAACAACCTTCACCTTCTCTTCAGAACCGCAAGAAAACAAAGCAATCAGGGTTAGTGAGATACAAAGGTAACGGTATTTTTTCCAATAACCTTGCATATCAGCTGTTTTCCAGTAGAAATGTTTTTAACTCTTATTATATCCCCTAAAGCCCCATTTTCCATAGGAACGCCCAAAAGCTCTATATGAATTCCTCCGCTATCGTATATAACTTTTACAGGCTTACCCTTAAAAACGATAAAGTTAGGAACTAAATCTCTCCTCTTTATAACTTCCCCTGCCCTAAAATCCCTCTTAGCAACCTTTCCGACTACCTCAGAAAGAGAAGCGATTCCGTCTCTCGCTTTACTTTGAGGGATACCTTTAACCACGACATCGGCACCACTTATTACCTTCCCCTTAGGAATCACTCTTTTTGCCACTACAACGCTAACCTTCCTTTCAACTCTAAAGGGAATCCAGATTCTTTTAACAACGCTTCCATTTACAACCACCTGACATAAGGCACGCCCGTAATAATCTCCCAAAGACTGAATAGAAATAACCGTCTTAAAGTTAGAATAGGGCAACGTGATATGAGGCACAGAAGCAGAAACAAAGATATAGCCCGGATATTCCTTTTCTATCAAACTCTTTAACCGCTGCGAGATTTTATCAGCAGGTAACTCCGCGCACAAACGCTTAACTTCAACAATAGGAGACCCTTTAAAACTTACCTTAACGTTAACTCCGTTCTTTTTAAGAAAGTCAATAACTCTGTTCTTTACGTCATTAACGTTTAAAACCTTCGTTCGGCAGAGGTAGGGAGAATCGGAAACAACAATACCCGAAAGAACCTGTCTTTCAACCGGTGAACCTTTGATAACGGCAATGTCCTTCAAGTACACAAAATCGGAACTGACTTTAGCTTTGTCCTTTAAAACAACGTCAGCGCCAAAAGCCGACACAGCAAAGAAAAAAACAAAGAGGAAAAGGAAATTAAGACTTAAGCGACGCAACAGTCCTAAGCATTTCATCAGCGGTTATTATTCCCTTAGAATTTATCTCATAGGCTCTCTGCGCAACAATTAGATTCACCATCTCTTCTACTATGTTAACGTTTGAAGCTTCTAAAAAGCCCTGCGCTAACTTGCCGAAACCATCAGTGTTAGGGTCACCTTCTATAGCTTCACCAGAGGCGTCTGTTTGAACTAACAGATTACCTCCAATAGCTTTCAAACCGGCAGGATTGATAAATCTGTAAAGTTTTATGTTACCAACCTCTTCTGTAACCTCCTGCCCCCCTGTATTCCTAACCACGTAAACTTTACCGTTTGGGCTTATAGAAATGTTAACTACCGTTTCCGGTGAAGAAATCTGAATGTTAGGAGACAACCTATAGCCTTCAGGGGTAACGATGTAACCTTCATCGTCAAGCTGGAAATCCCCAGCCCTCGTATAAGCGTAACCCCCACCGGGAAGTTCTATCCTGAAGAATCCCTTCCCCTGAATAGCCACGTCTAAAGGCTTATCGGTTTTCATCAGAGAACCTTGCGTAAATATCTTGCTGACGTCAGAAACCTTCACCCCGAGACCTATCTGAATACCGGAAGGGACTCTATTTTCATCTGAACTCATAACGCCCGGGTCTCTGATGTCCTGATATATCAAATCTTCAAAGTTTGCCCTTGATTTCTTGAAACCAACAGTATTCACGTTAGCTATGTTGTTAGAAATAACATCTAAATTCGTTTGCTGAGCTTCCATACCGGAAGCTGAAGTCCACAAAGCCCTAAGCATAGCTCCCTCCCTTAAACTCTACCAATCTCATTGCTCTTCTCATTTAACCTATCAAGTCCTCTTATAAGATTGCCGTACATTTCAAAACGCCTCTGCGCTTCTATTAAAGCGACCATCTCCTTAACCGGGTCAACGTTTGAAGACTCAAGGTAACCCTGCAAAACTGCAGCATCAGTAGCCTGAGGCGTTCCCTGCCCCTTGTAATAAGAACTTCCTAAAGGCGCTATCTTTTGAAAGTTAACAATTTTTAAAACAGCAACACGCTCATTTCCCTGATAGATAACACCATCTTTCGTAACAGTAACAGGTTTATCAGGATTGAGGATAATTTCCTGGTCATCTATTGAAAGAACAGGATTTCCGTTCGCATCTATTAACCTTCCATCTGGTGAAAGGAAAAAATGTCCGTTCCTCGTGTAAACCTCACCGGTTTTTGTCTTAACAGCAAAAAATCCTTCTCCCTTCAACGCAAGGTCTAACGGATTCCCCGTTTTCTTTAAAGCTCCCTGTGTGAGAATCACGTGAGTAGCTTTAAAGCGGGGGAATATAAGCAAGTTGTAAGCATCACCTTTATTGTTAGGTATATGCTGAGACATCTCCTCTTCAAATATCTTTTTGAAACCGGGAGTATTAACGTTAGCTATATTGTTAGCTGTAACGTCAAGCTGTTCTAAAGCTCTCTCACCGCCGGACGCAAGAACGTAGAGAGATTGCAGTGCAACAGACATAAATCACTCCTCTAAAAGCTTCAGCCTCTCTTCAGGCGTAATTATCTGAGTAATCTTTATACCAAAGTTTTCCTTTACTGTGTAGAGTTTACCTTTGGCAACTAACCTACCGTTGATTTTTATATCAACAGGTTCGTTAACGTACCTATCAAGCTCCACAATACTGTTAGGATGAAGACGCAATATCTCTTCTAAAGGCAAAGACGCACTACCAATCTCAACCGTTATCTCTAAAGGTATATCCTTTAAAAGTTCAAATCTTTCCTGCTCTTCCTTTAGTTCTTCTGGAATCTCCTCACTAACCTCTTCTTCACTTTCAGCTTCAGAAGAAGACTCCCCCTGCTGCTGTTTAAGCGCTTCTTCCCAAGCGCTCATGATATCTTCTTCCGACTCTCCCTCACCGGAAGAAGACTCTTGCTGCTGTTTAAGCGCTTCCTCCCACTCCTTCGCCAGTTCTTCCTGACTCTTCTCTTCCTGATTCTCCTGATTTTCCTGATTCTCCTGCTGATTCTTCTCTTCCTCTGCCATCCTCTTCTCCATTAATGTAGTCAATTATCATGGCAGCGTATCTGTCCCTGACCTTTCCAAGTTTAGCATAAAATTTCGGACTTCCTTCAACGTAAAGTTTAAGTATGTCATCTTTAGAAACGTTAAGCTGCAAACGGTCACCTTCAGACCAGGAAAGGATATCTCTCACCGTAAAGTGCTTCCTCGCAAGTTCAAGGGATACGTTTAAATTCGTCTTAAGTAACTTTTCGTGTAAATGCTTCTCCCAGATAGGGTCTTTTTCAGCAAAAAGGGATTCGGAAAAGATTAACTCTTTTATCGGCATAAACATGCCCTGCGGGAAGCAGAAAAAGAAAGGCGCTTCATATCCGTCAATATCCATCATACACTCAACAACAATTACCTTCTCATTTCCGGAAACGATTCTTGCAAGAGAGGGGTTAAGCTCTATAGAACGAAGCTCAAGTTCTACCGGGTAAACGTCCTTCCAAACGTTCTCAAAAGTCCTCAAAGAGATTTTTACAAGGTCGTCTATTATTCTCGTTTCCAGTTTGGTAAATTCTCTCCCCTCTATCTTGAAGGGCTGAGCAGGTCCTCCGAACATAACGCTTATAACGACAAAAACAAGACGAGAATCAAGTATGAAAAGGAAGTTTTCTTTAAAAGGTCTCATCGCGACGATACTGTAGCTGGCAGGCATTGGAATTTTAATCATAAAATTGTTAAAGCGCGTTATGTAAACGGATTCTTTCGTCACCATTCCCACCTGGGGAACGAGCCTTCTTATTTCGTCTCTGAAGCTTTTTACCCACCTTTCAAAAATGAGCTCTAATCCAGGAACGCCCCCTTTTTTTATCTGCTCAACCTGCGAAAAGTCAAAAGGAGCTATCTCCTCTTTAGGTTCTTCCTCCTTTGACTCTCCACCACCTAACAGAGCATCTATCTCTTCTTGAGAAAGGAACTCTTCAGACAACGAAAATCCTCCCCTAAATCAACTCTTCCGAACCGCCAAGTTCTATTTTACCCTCTTCCGCAAGCTTCTTAATGACAGCGATAACCTTCTTTCTTGCCTTTTCTACATCGGATTTCTTTACAGGACCAAGAGCCTCAAGGTCTTCAAGGAACATTTGGGCAGCACGCTTAGACATGTTGGAAAGGAACTTGTTGAGTATCTCTTCAGGCGCACCTTTGAGGGCAAGAAGCAGGTCGTTCTTATCAACTGCCTTGAGTATTTCAATAATTGCCCTGTTATCAAGCTTAACGATATCTTCAAACTTGAACATCCTTTCTTCAATGGCATCGGCAAGGGAAGGATTTTCCTTCCTGATTTCATCAAGAAGCTCTTGAGCGACCTCTTTCGGCAGGTTGTTAACTATTTCAGCAGCAATATCTATACCGCTGAGAGTTTGCTCCTTACCTGCACCGATAGAAGCCAATTCATCTTCCAGAGCATCAGTTACAAGTTTTAACGTGTTCATAGAAACTTTTTCAAGCTGGGCGAGTCTCTTTATAACCTCTTCCTGAACGTTGGTAACGCCTAAACGTTTTGGCAGGTACTGAATAACCTCTGCAGCTTTAGCAGGTTTTAGTTGAGAGAGAATAATTGCAATAATCTGCGGATGTTCCTTCTCTATAAGCTTGGCTATGAACTTTGGGTCCATCTTTTGAAGCTCTTCAAATATCACTTTACCTGACTCTGTAAGCATCGTTTCTTCTATGAGCTGCTGGAACTTATCAGGCGGAAGAGCTTTTTCTAAAAGTCTCCTTACCTCTTCTGGAGCCGTTTTAAGCGGCGCAATCTCTGCAAGTTCGTCGTGAGCCTCCTGAAGAACCAACTTCACCATATCTCTCTTTATCGTTCCTAAAGTGAGAATGGTTTTAGCTAACCTGCTTATCTCATGCTCTTTGAGGTTTTTTATCACGTTAACCGCTATATCTTCAGGCAACGTCAGTATGAGAATTGCAGCTTTTTGAGTGCCTGTAATCCGCTCCGTCTTGTGTTTTTCTTTTTTTTCTTCTGCCATTTCCTATCCTGCTTTTAGTGACTTTTGTGGCTGTAGTAAAGTGCAAGGGCAAGCATCAAGACGCCAACTGCTAAGTAGAGGGTTTCAAGTGGAGTTTCGTACTTTATATGAATGGCGTATTTAAAGAAAGTTACGATAAGAACCATGAGAACAACTTTTGCCAACTTCTCTTTCAGGTCGTCAAGGCTGTGGATGGCAAGGATGCGGGAGGATTTTTCATCGTTCTCAGCTTCATCTATCTTACTGATAAAGAGTTCGTAAAGACCCAAAGAGAAGATAATGAGAACTGTGGCTATCAGAAACAGGTCTATCGCTCCAACAATAGAACCTACAAGCTTCTCGTGGTCTTCAGCAGAAATGTGAAAACCGCTAACAAAAAGCTTTTCTATAGGTTCAAAAATTTCAATTGATGCAACGATAAAAAGACCTAAAGAAGCCAAAAGAGAAAAGATAACGGCAAACAAAACCATCAGCCTTGAACGCCAGAGAAACGACTCAAAAATTCTCTCAATCAAGTTCATATTAGAAACCTCCGAAAACTGCATGCTCAACGTAGAAGAGCAGTATCGCAACTATAACTGTAACCGCAGCAACGGGAGTTCCGTACTTCATAAATCTGAAGAAATCTATCTTATAGCCGTTCCTCTCAGCTATATCAGCAGTAACGATGTTGGCAGAAGCACCTATAAGGGTCAGGTTTCCTCCCAAACAAGCTCCCAAAGAAAGAGCCCACCAGAGAGGGTCCATTACGCTTCCCATCTGAGCTTCCATACCCTTTAATACGTAAGCCATAGACATGGTAAACGGAATGTTGTCAACGAATCCCGAAATCAAGGCGGAAACGAAACCTACAATCAAAATACCGTGATGGATGTTGTCTCCTATTTCTTTTATGAGCCAGTGAGCAGCGTCTTCAAAAACGCCGTTTACTTCAAGAGCACCAACAACCATAAAGAGTCCCATAAAGAATATGAGCGTTGTCCATTCCACCTTTTCCAAAATCCACGCAGGTGAAAGACCACTGATAAAAGCTAAGATTGTAGCCATCATTAGAGCAATAACGCCAGGTTCAAGACCGATGTTGTGTCCAACGATAAAGAGAACTATAGTGACCAAAAAGACGCCAACAGACTTCTTCATCAGTCTTCTATCTAACAAAGACTCATCCACCTCACCTGAAAGAATCTCTTTCAACTCTTCAGGAGAAGCTTTAGCCTCAAGAAATCCACCCTTAGCCATCATTAGATGCATAACGATAAGTCCTAAAATGAAAGCAAGAATTGCGTAAGGCGCAACTTCATAAAGGAAATCGTTAAACGTCTTACCGGCAATACTTCCAATGATAATGTTCGGCGGGTCACCAATCAGCGTAGCCGTTCCACCCGTGTTTGAAGCCAAAACGATGGCTATCAGATAAGGAATAGGATTAAGCTTTAGCCTTTCAGCTATGTTAATCATAACAGGCGCCATAAAAAGCACCGTTGTAACGTTATCAAGGAAGGCAGAAAAGAACGCAGTTAAAAGGGAGAAAATCCACAACACCCTGCTCGGCGAACCCTTAGTTAGCTTTACCGCCTTCGCCGCAACTATGTGGAAAAATCCACTCTTCCCCATCACCGTCACGATGTTCATCATTCCGAAAAGAAGCAGAATCGTATTCTGGTCTATCGCTTCCCACGCTCTCTCAGGCGTAATAACGCCTATAACTAAAGCCAGAGAAGCACCTACGAGAGCAGCAATCGTTCTGTGAAAGAACTTTTCAAGAAGAATCATCGCGTAAGTTACAACGAAAAGCAGAACCGAAAGCTCCGCTAATTCCGTTTTAGAAAGGTGAACGTTAAACGCGTGAAGTAATCCTCCGACCTCCATCACTCCTCCCATCTTCTTATAAGGTCACGGGCAGCCTCAAGGCTTTTATCCGTTAAATCGCCAGAAATCATTATAGCAATTTCTCTCTCAATTTGTTCCTTTTTGACCTCTCTAACCGCAACGTTTCCGTTTTTCTTCTCCACCTTAAACACTCTGTCAGCTGCAGCAACAACCTGGGGAGAGTGAGTTACCGCAATCACCTGCTGGTTCTTAGCAATTTCTTTTAACTTCGCTGCAACAAGAGAAAGGGTCTTCCCGCTCATACCCGCATCTATCTCATCAAAAACCATTGTAACTCCAGGAACAGAAACCTTAGAGAGAATAGTCAGAAGAAAACGGGAAAGCTCTCCACCAGAAATAGAAGCCGACAGCGGCGAAAGAGGCAGAGAAGGGTTACCGGAAAAGAGAAACTGAACCTCATCAACTCCCGTAGCTGAAAGCTCTTTCTCTCTAAACTCAACCTTAAACCTCACTTCAGGCATTCCAAGCTCTTTCAGCGTTGAAACAACGTAAGCTTCAAACTCCTCAGCAGCTCTCTTTCTCCTTTCCGATATTTCGGAAGCCAACTCTTTCAACTCCGCTTCCAGAGCTTCTAACCTTTTCCTCTCCTCTTCAATTTCAAACTCAAGGTTTTCAAGAGTGTAGAGTTTCTCTTCCGCTTCCTTCAAAAACGCGTTAATCTCGGCAATAGAAGAACCGTATTTCCTCTTTAGCTTCTCTATCTCGTAAAGTCTATCCTCTATCTCGTCTAAAGAGACCTCTTCATCGGGAACGTAAAGCTTCCTTTCAATCTCAGAACAGATATCTTCTAACTCGTAGTAGGCGTTCCGCAGACGCTCCAAAAGCTCTTCGCTTCCTTCAATCTTTTCAAGCCTGCTTATAACTTCGGAAATCCTCTCAAGCGCCGAACCTTCCCCTTCGTAGATAAGAACCCTCACAAGCTCTTTAACTTCCTTGATTTTTTCAGACTGCCTCAAAAGGTTTCTCAGTTCAAGAAGCTCCTCTTCCTCCCCTTCCCTTAAATTCGCCTCCCTTATCTCCTCAATCTGAAACTTAAGTATGTCTATCTGCCTGTCTCTGTCCTGAACTTTTCTTTCAAGCTCTTCCAACTTTTCTTTTTCTTTTTTGAACGCCTCAAACTTGGCTCTGTAAACGGAAGGTAACTCCTCATTTTCCGCAAGCCTGTCAAGAATCTCAAGCTGAACGGAAGGTTTTAAAAGCTCTATTGACTGCCTTTGCGACTGAAAAACGATTAAAGGGGAAACTCTCTCTGCAAGTAGCTTTTGGGGAACTCTCATGCCGTCTAAAAAGCACCTTGAACGTCCTGCCTTTATCTCCCTGCGGGCGAACACTTCACCTTCAGGGGTTGAGAAAACGGCTTCAACGAAACACTCTTCAGCAGGAAACGATAATTTATCACCCTTTAAAAAAGAGATAGCGCTTAGAAGGAGGGATTTTCCCGCCCCCGTCTCGCCTATTATCACGTTGAAGTTCGGTGAGAAATCAAGCTCAGCCGTTATTGAGGCAAAGTTTCCAAGGCGGAGTTCCTCTATCATTTCAGCTCTCTAAAGCTTTCTTTATCTCTTTCAGGACTTCCTGCCTGCCCTCTCTCGTCTTTGCAGAAAAGGGAATAACCGTAACGTTAGAATCCCCGAATCCCTTTTCTATTTTTGACTTCAGTTTTACCCTTTCAGATTTTTTAAGTTTATCAACTTTCGTAGCAACAATCGTGTAGGGAATGCCGTAAAAGTCAAGCCATTCTTTCATCTGAACGTCTTTCTCTGTAGGACCGACCCTTGAATCTACAAGGAGGAAAACGCGCTTTAAGGTGTCCCTCTCCTTTAGATAACTTTCTATAAGGTCTCTCCAGCGCTTTTGTTCAGAAAAGGGAACTTTTGCAAAGCCGTAGCCGGGCAGGTCAACCAAAAAGAACTTGCCGTCAACTAAAAAGAAGTTGATGGAGCGGGTTTTCCCCGGTTCGGAGCTGACCTTCGCTAATTTGAAGTTGTTGGCTAAGGTGTTGAGGAGGGAGGATTTTCCAACGTTAGAACGCCCCACAAAAGCAACTTCTCTGTAGGGCGTCTGAGGTAAGTCCTCCGGCACGTAAACCGTTTTATACAGCTTTACGTTTTTTATCTTCATTTTTCCTGCAGAAGCTTCCTCACAGCTTCATCAAAAAGGGAAGCATAGGAAGGCATAAATCCAGTTTCATAGTACCTGAGATAACCATGCTTATCTATTATGTAAGTCTGTGGAATAGAATCCAAACCCACCACCTTATAGGCATAAGCCTCCCAAGCTTTTTCAGGAGCAGGACCAACTAAATACGTTATCCCCATTTCAGAAACAAAAGGCTTTAAAGCTTTTTCAACAAACAATTTTTGATTTTCAGGCGTATCACCCACATCATCAACAGCCAACCCTATAACAACAACCTTCCCGGCATACTTCTTATAAATACTTTCAAGCACCGGAATCTCTGCTTTACACGGTGGACAGTACGTTCCAAAAAACTGAACAATTACAACTTTACCGCGGAAATCTGAAAGTTTATGCTTTTTACCGTTAATATCAGTAAAGGTAAAGTCGTAAGCCTTATAACCGTTCTCCTTCTGTTTTTCTGTTACCTTATGAGATGGAGTTTCTTTCTTTTCTCCACAGCTAAAAAAAGAAAGAAGAGAACATAAAACAGCTAAAGCCAAAAACCTCTTCATACTAACCTTCCTTCTCCTCAAGGTATTTGGTAGCAGACATTGCTGCTATAGCACCATCAGCAGCAGCGGTAACAACCTGTTTTAAAGATTTATGTCTAACATCACCGGCTGCAAACAAGCCCGGCGTTTTAGTCGCCATTTCCTCATCGGTAATTATAAACCCTTGTTCCGTTGTATCTACAAGGTGCGCAACAGGAGCAGAGTTAGGTTCATTACCGATAAAAATAAACACACCATCAACAGGAAGCTCTTCTTTTTCTCCAGTTTTAACGTTCTTTAGAGTAAGAGATTCAACGAATTGCGTTCCATTAATAGATTCAACCACTCTATCAAAAAGAGGTTCTATCTTTTCACAATTAAACACTCTATCCTGAATAATCTTCACAGCTCTGAAAGCATCTCTCCTGTGTATCAGATAAACTTTCTTAGCAAATTTCGTCAAGTAGAGCGCTTCTTCTAAAGCGGAATCACCTCCTCCTACAACTGCAACTACTTTATCCTTGAAAAACGCACCATCACAAACAGCACAGTAGGAAACACCCCTACCTACAAATTCAGCTTCTCCAGGAACGTTAAGTTTTCTCGGAACAGAGCCTGCTGCCCAAATAACCGTTCTTCCCTTTATCTCTCCTGAATCAGTCCTAATGACGAAAATATCACCATCTAAATCAACAGAAGTAACAGGCTGTCCATTTTCAAAAACTGCTCCAAACTTTTCAGCATGAACCCTCATCTTTTCAGAAAGTTCAAAACCCGTTATCCCTTCAGAAAAGCCGGGATAGTTCTCTATCTGCTCAGTTATGAGAAGCTGCCCTCCCGGCATCATCTGGTCTAAAATCAAAGTAGAAAGTCTTGACCTTCCTGCGTAAATACCAGCTGCCAGCCCCGCAGGACCGGCACCAACTATAACGGTATCCCATACTTTCATCTCTATTCTCCAATTACCCTCTCTATCATGTCTCTAAATACAGCCTCTGGTTGAAGACCTACCTTAACATCTGCCACATCTCCATTAACAAAAAGCATCACCGTTGGAATACCTCTTATACCGTACTGCATAGCAACCATAGGAAGTTCATCCGTATTCACCTTAACAACCTTCACTTTACCTGCATACTCCTCTGCTAACTTGTCTATTGTAGGAGCCAACATTCTACAAGGTCCACACCAAGGAGCCCAAAAATCAACCAAAACTGGAATGTCGGAAGCCAAAACTTCTCTTTCAAATTCTTCAACAGTCCTAATTTCCTGTGCCATGTTAACTATACCTCCTCTTCAGATAATAGTTTAATAATATCTATAACTCTTGGATCTTCAATCTTATAACAAGTTTTTACCCCATCCTTTTTATAAGAGATAATTCCAGCGTTTTTCAAAATATTGATATGCTGAGATACGGTAGGCTGAGGTATTTCAAGCTCCTGCCATATCTCTTTCACGCATTTCTCACCATCGGCTAAATACTTTATTATTTTCACTCTCGTAGGATGCCCCAAGGCTTTTAAAATCTCCGCCACCTTTTCACAATCGCTCAATTTATCCTCCCAATTCTATAAAAGAATTTTTACGCAATTCTATCATATTTAATATATGATGATTCCAGCATAACCAACAACGTAAGAGTAATCTCCCGTCACGTCACCGGACGTTCTGTACATAACCAATTCTGCTTCCGTAGCTCCCAACAACTTAGCAGCAATAATTCCCACAGTTGCAGGAACAAAACCACACATAGATATGTTATAAGTAACAACCCTCCTGTAAAGCTCTTCAGGGTCAAGGTTTAATATCGCATCAATAGCAAAGGAATCCAACTTGTTCGCTTCTTCCTGAGATACGTAGTGGGAAAAGTCTGTACTAATAACTATCAAACTATCTTCATCCTTTACTGCACTTGCCAACCCTTCACCTGCCTTTTCGCAATCTGCATAAGAAATATGCTGAAAAGTAATAGGGACAATGGATAAATCCTCCCTAAAACCAGAGCAGAATTGCAAGAAAGGCAATTGTACCTCAAGAGAATGCTCATAAAGGTGCGCAGCTGTATCCGCTGTGTAAGGGTAATAATTTACAAGCTCAGCAGTAACACCACTATTTACAGGAACCTCCCCAAAAGGGGTCACCCAAACACCTTCAGGATAAACGGAAACTCTCGCACCAAGTCCAGTATGATTTGGTCCCATAACAACGTTAACGGGCGGTATCTCTACTCTACTATAAGTCTCACCGGCGACCCTTCCCGAGTACATATAACCAGCATGAGGAACAACAATAGCTCTAGCCTTTACTTTCGGAACGTCCTTCCTACAGAAACTTTTCATATACTGCTCAAGTTCCGTTCTATCAGCAGGGTAAAATTGACCTGCAACAGCCGGATACCTAACCATATCCTCCCCCTTTTAATAGCTTCACTTCCTTAATTTAGGCTATTTTCTTCCTTTAGCACCAATTGATAATCTTCCACAGTTTACATAAATCACACATTGAAATATATTTAGCTGCGAACAGACCAGATAGGAGAAGGTGGAATGAAAAGAATTATGTTCAAATCCAAAATCCACCGGGCAACAGTAACAGGCGCAGATTTAAACTACGAGGGCAGTATAACAATAGATAGCAAGCTTTTGGAATTAGCAGATATACTACCCTATGAAAAGGTTGATATTTACAATATCAACAACGGAGAAAGATTCTCCACTTACGTAATCCCTGGAGCGCCAAACAGCGGAGAAATATGCTTAAACGGAGCAGCTGCACGGAAAGTCCAAAAAGGAGATTTAGTAATCATTGTGAGCTACTGCGAGCTTGAAGAAGATGAAATAGATGGATTCTCTCCTACTGTTGTTTTAGTTGATGAAAACAATAAACCAGTAGAAGTATTTAGAAACAGCGGAAGAAGTTTAGAAGTCTAATTCCCCTTGCCAAATCTTTTTTAATTTCCTATATTTTGCACTGTCAAATTCGGGGCATAGCTCAGCTTGGTTAGAGCGCGTGCCTTGGGAGCACGAGGTCGCCCGTTCAAATCGGGCTGCCCCGACCATTCAACTCAAGGGCCCGTAGCTCAGCTGGATAGAGCAACGGACTTCTAATCCGTAGGTCGGAGGTTCGAATCCTCCCGGGCCCGCCATCTCAAACTTTCAAATGGCTTTTCAATCCTACATCTTTTATCATTAGTTCATCATCTTGAAGGTTCCTACCTTTCGTTGTCAAATAGTTGCCCACCATCAAAGCATCAGCTGTTAAAATAGAAAAGGCTTGTAAATCTCTAAGGTTGTATTCCCTTCCACCGCAAACTCTGATGGACGTGGAAGGCATCGCCAATCTTAAAGACACGAGTATTTTTAAACACTTCAAAGGCGTCAGAAAATTTACATTTTCCAAAGGTGTCCCTTTTATAGGTTTAAGGAAGTTCACAGGTACAGAATCAACTTCAAGTTCCTTTAAACTCTTAACAAAAGAAACTACATCTTCTTCAGACTCTCCCAATCCAAAAATCCCCCCACAACACACCTCAAGCCCCACCTCTTTCGCCATCAAAACAGTTCTAAACCTATCCTCCCACCTCTGATAGGAAGAAATTTTAGGATAAAACTCTTTTGAAGTTTCTAAATTATGGTGGTATCGTCTCAAACCACACGATTTCAAAAATTTCAAATCCTCCTCTGTCAACTGTCCCAAAGAAGCACATATCTTTGCAGAAGGAACAACGGAAAGAATCTCTTCTATCGCTTCACCAATTACCTTTATATCTCTTTGCGACAGAGAAACACCACTCGTCACAAAGCTGAATCTATCTATACCCTTTTCAAAAACTTTTAAGGCATGAGCAACAAGCTCCCCTTTTGAAAGTAAAGAATAAGTTTTAATAGGAACGTTATACTTAACAGACTGAGCACAGAACTTACAATCAGAAGGACATCTACCGCTTTTTGCATTTAGAATGGCACACGTTTCAACAAAATCCTTAAAGAAAATCCTTCTAAGATTAAACGCTGCAAAGAAAAACTCCCAGAACCTAAAATTAGACGCATTTAGAACGTCAAGAATGATATCTCTTTCCACCTACGTATTCTTCTTCAAGGTTTTCAAAACTTGTTTTGTTATCTCTTTAAAAGTTTCTAAAACGCCTATACCCTTGTTAGCAATAGCTTCAAAATCGGGTCTATCCCACCTATTCAAATCCCTACGCAAAACATCAACAGGAAGTATATTCGGCAAATCTCTCTTATTGTACTGAAAGACCAAAGGAATTGAAGCTATATCTATATCGTACTCTCTCAAGTTTTCTATCATATCGTCAAGAGTATCAAGATTAGCATCATGCCTTTCTTCCTGAGAATCAGCCACGAAGACTATACCATCAACGCCCTTTAAAATTAACTTCCTGCTTGCCTGATAGATAATTTGTCCAGGCGTAGTATACAGGTGAAATCTTACCTTAAATCCTCTTACGTTAGAAACTTCTATTGGAACGAAATCAAAGAAAAGAGTTCTTTCCGTTTCTGTCGCAAGAGTAATCATTTCTCCTTTATTTTCAGGCTTTATATGGTCGTAAATCCACTTAATATTGGTGGTCTTTCCGGACAAACCAGGACCGTAGTAAACTATTTTGCAGTTTATCTCTTTAGTGGCAAAATTAACGAATGGCATTAATTAACCCCTTACTCAAATAAAGCATCTAAATCTATGTCATCAACATCTATCGTTTCAGAAACCATAGTTTCTTCTTTAATTCTTCGCTCCACTCTCTCCATAATTTCTGCAATCTTGTCATAGTATTTCTTAATCTTTACCCTTACAATACCCAAATTGGAGACGTTTTTGTCAAAGATAACAACTAAAATATACTTCTCTTTAACAACTATCATGTAGATACCTTCATCTTCAGTCTCGGTAAACATATGACTTAAATTCTTTTCACCCAAAAGCTTAGAAAGCGCTTCCGAAGCAGCAACGTTTCCCGCAGTTAAAGATGCAAACGTAATATCATCTGAAGAAAAAGCCGGAGATTCACTCCGGCTTATAAGTTGCCCTGCTTTGTCTATAAAAAACACTATCTTTGACTTACTATCGTTCGCCAACTTCGTAAGCAGTTCTCTTAATTCTTTATCTTCTTCCGGCTTTAAACTCAGCATCACTCTTCCCTATTAGTAAGTTCTTCCATCTTGTTAAGCCAGTCCCATCTTTTATCAACTTCTCTTTGAATTTCCTCTATTCTATCCTCATTTCCCGGCTTGAACAAGTGCTTAAACCTACCCTGTTTTCTCAAAAACTCTGCAACCGGTTTTGGATTTCTTGGTCTATGAGTTATTCTCCACTTACCGTTCTCAACTTCAAATAGGGGCCAGTAGTTAGTTTCAACAGCTAACTTGGCTATAGTCATTCCTTCCTCTTCTTTTGAACGCCATCCTCTCGGACAAACACAAAAAGCGTTAACGTAAGAAGGTCCTTCAGTCAGCAAAGCTTTCTTAAATTTCTCAAAGAAGTCTTTCCAGTGAGAAGGTGAAACCTGAGCAACGTAAGGAATGCCGTGAGCTGCTGCGACTTCAGGCATCCACTTCTTATGTTGAGGTTTACCTAAACTACACTTTCCAACAGGCTGAGTCGTGGTATTGGCGTATTTAGGAGTAGCTGAAGAACGCTGAATTCCTGTATTCATGTAAGCTTCGTTGTCGTAGCAAACGTAGATAAAGTCATGCCCTCTCTCTAAAGCTCCGGAAAGAGCCTGGAAACCGATATCGTACGTTCCGCCATCACCGCCTAAAGCTACAAACTTGATTTTCTTATCAGTAGGAAGCTTTCCTTTTCTCTTTAAAGCCTTATAGGCAGCCTCAACTCCCGCAATAGTTGAAGCTGCATTCTCAAAAGCGTTGTGTATCCACGGAGAACGCCACGCAGTGTAAGGATAGATAGTTGTACAAACTTCCACGCAACCAGTAGCGTTAGCTATAACAAGTTCATAGCCTAAAGCGTTAGCTACCATAAACATCTGTCTTATTATTATGGAAGCACCGCATCCGGCACAAAGCCTATGACCCGGAGCAAGTTTTTCCGGATAGTTTGTAAGTTTCTTCAAAGGCGGTATCTTAACTTCAGAAGCGTTAACCTGAGCCATTATTTCCTCCATTACTCTTTTAGGTTAAGGTAGTTAGTAAGCGGAACTTCTTCACCTGCTGCCAACTTTTTAACTTTATCTATAGCTTCCTCTATATGATTAACGTTAGTATCCCTTCCACCTAAACCGTAGATAAAATCAATCATAGGATAGCTCTTTCCTCTCAAGTACATTGCAGCAGCTATATCGCTAAAGAGAGGACCTCCAACTGCTCCAAAAGTTTCAGCTCTATCAAAAACGCCAATAGCCTTGCAGTTAGAGCTTTCTATTGCATCCATAACATCATAGTAAGGGAACGGACGGTAGGTTCTAATCTTGATAAGCCCCACCTTATCACCCTTTTCTCTCATCCTGTCTATTACAAACTTAGCCGTTCCAGCTGCAGAACCTATAACAATTAAAACGTAATCGGCATCATCTATCTTGTAAGTTTCTATATGTTCATACCTCTTTCCAAACGCTTCTTCAAAAGCTTCTCCAACTTCTCTTATCACTTTGTAAGCCTTTTCCATAGCATCTCTTTGCTGGCGTTTAAACTCCATATAAGAATCGGTCATAGCAACAGCACCGTGAGTTACAGGATTATCAACGTCCAAAAGGGAATACATCACTTTAGGTTCACCCACAAATTCCTCTACTGCTTTATCGGGCAAAAGCCTAACTCTTTCAATAGCGTGAGATATAACGAAACCATCCATTCCAACCATAACCGGTAATCTTGTCCTTTCGTCTTCCGCTATCTTTATTGCCTGAATCAAGTTATCATACTGTTCTTCGGCGTTTTCAGAGAAAAGCATAATCCAGCCCTGATCTCTTGCTCCCATCATATCAGACTGGTCGCCGTGAATGTTGATAGGAGCAGAAAGCGCTCTGTTAACAACAGTCATTGTAATAGGAAGTCTCATACCAGAAGCTATTCCAAGAATCTCCCACATGTAGGCAAGCCCTGGACCTGCCGTCGCCGTCATAGATCTACTACCTGCTGCAGCTGCACCAACACAGGCAGACATAGCCGAGTGTTCACTCTCAACAGGTATATACTCAGTATCTACAAGTCCGTTAGCTACAAAATCCGCAAAAAACTGCATAAGTTCGGTTTGCGGAGTAATAGGATACGCAGCAACAACATCTGGATTTATCTGCCTCATAGCTTCCGCTGCTGCCATGTTACCCGAATATGGAACATAAGTTACTTCCTTTATAAGTTCAGGTTTCATAATCAGTCCTCCTCACGGAAGAGATATTCAGGTTTCATTTCAAGAGCTTTTGTTGGACATTCATGGGCACAAATACCACATCCTTTACAGTGGTCGTAATCAACACCAACCATTTGCTCGTTTTCCACTAAAATACAAGAATCAGGACAAAAAACCCAGCAAATCATACAGTTAACACACTTATCTTTTTCAAAAACCGGTCTCCACGCTCTCCACTCACCAGTATTGTACTTTTCACTGGTGCCCGGCTCTGGAAGAACGCCACCTATAGGTAAATCTTTCCATCCTTTAATCATTCTGACTTTACCTCCTCATAAGCTCTGTAAAGTGCTTTGATGTTAGCGCTAAGAATTTCTTCTGAAACCTTCTTTCCGAAAGTTTTCTTTATATCTTCCTCAACCGTTTTTATATCAACAATGCCGTTTAAAGCCTTAACAAGAGCACCAAGCATAGGTATGTTCATAAGCGGTCTTTTAAGCTCTTCCATAGCAATCTTTGTGGCATCAACCGTATAGATTTTCCTTCCCTCAATTCCCAACTTCTCTCTTATTTCTGAAGGAGATTTGTTGGTATTTATAACCAAAACTGCATTTTCATCGGTTCCTTCTAAAATCGGAACGCTTCTAAGCAACGTTGGGTCAACCACAACAACAATATCAGGATTTAAAACCATGCAGTGTAGGGTTATTGGCTTTTCAGAAACTCTGTTGTAAGTTCTCAAAGGAGCACCTGAACGCTCAGCTCCGTAATCTGGGTTACTCTGAGCATACTTCCCTTCCCTTATAACAGCACTGGCAAGAATCTTAGAAGCAGTTACAGCACCCTGACCTCCACGGGCGTGCCATCTGATTTCTATCATTACTTTCCTCCGCATAATAGTTTCCTATCTTCAAAAGCCTTCTTTATGGTTAACTCATCAGCCATATCCATTGTTGCACCATAAGGCAGACCGTAAGCTATCCTGTAAACGTTTACTCCCAGACCATCCAACTTATTAAGAAGGAACTTAGCTGTAGCTTCACCTTCAACTGTTGGATTTAAGGCTATTATTACCGTCTTTATCCCTTTCTCCTTTATCCTCCTGACCAGAGAATTAACGTTAAGTTCTTCTGGTCCTATATCTTCAAGAGGTGAAATAACACCACCCAAAACATGATAAAGTCCTTTATATCCAACCTGCTTCTCAATTATAGCTGCATCACGCGGTTGCTCTACAACGCAAACAGTTTCTCTATCTCTACTTTCATCTTTACAAACTTCACATAAAACGTCAGTAGTTGGAAGACCACACTCAGCACATCTTCTCAAAGATTCAACTTCCCTTAAGGCATTTATAACCAGTTTCCTCTTTTCCTCATCAGCCTTAGACAAGTAAAGAACAGCCCTTTCTGCTGCCCTCTCGCTTATTCCAGGCACTTCAGAGAAAAACTTTATCAAATACTCAAGGGCTTCGGGATATATCAAAAAAGACCTCCAATATCTATTCCCAGACCACCTGTTACTTTGCCTAACTCTCTTGCAAGCTCTTCTCTACCTTCCTTCAAAGCCTGATTGGCGGCAACAACTATAAGGTCTTGAATCATCTCTTTGTCACCGCTCTTTATCAAATCATCAGATATTTCAACAGAAACGATATCGCCAGAACCCTTTGCAACAACTTTAACGGCGCCACCGCCGGCAGTTCCTACAAACTCCTTATTCTCAATCTCTTCTTTTATCTTAGCAGCTTGAGCTTGCAGTTGTTTGGCAACTTTCATCAATTGGTTTAAATTACCCATTCCACCTTTAAACATTAAATTTTCCTCCGAACGTCAGATTTGGCTTAATTGTAAAAAATTTGTAAATAAATCACAACTTGCTTCTTATAAAAAGCCCATTATAAATAATGATTAAACGTTTTAATTGGAGTTAATACAATGGAAAAGGAAAGAGTAGCAATAGTTGCCGTTCAAAGAAAAGGTGAAGAAATAGATACAGAAGAATTGAAAGGTTTAATTGAAGCGTTAGGCGGAGAAGTAATTCAGACAGTCATCCAGAAGAGAAGGTCTTTTTCTCCTTCAACCTACATAGGCAAAGGAAAATTGGAAGAAGTAGATAAGAACGCCACGCTAATTGTCGCATACCATCCGTTAACCTATTCGCAAAAAAGGAACATTGAAGAGATAACCGGCATTCCTGTAATGGACAGAACGGAAGTTATCCTGGAAATCTTTGCAAGAAGGGCAAAAACGAAAGAGGCAAAGCTACAGGTAGAGTTAGCTAAATCTTACTACAAGCTCTCTCACATAAGAGGAATGGGAAAGGCAATGTCAAGACTCGGTGGTGGCGTTGGAACGAGAGGACCCGGTGAAACCCAGACAGAAAAGGAAGCAAGAGCGCTGAGAAGAAAAATCCACAAACTCCGCCAGGAAATAAACAACCTGATAAGAAGACAGGAACTAGTCAGAGAAGGCAGAAAACGTAAAGGGTTCAAAACCGTTTCAATCGTAGGTTACACAAACGCCGGAAAATCCACCCTCCTCCGCTCCCTCACCCGCAAAGATGTTTTCATAAAAGACATGCCCTTTGCCACGTTAGACGTTAAAACCGGCTCACTCTTTTTAGACGGTGAAAAAGTTCTCATCTCAGACACGGTAGGATTTATAAAAAACCTGCCCCACGAACTTGTAGCTTCATTCCACGCAACCCTTTCAGAAGTAAAAGAAGCAGACCTCCTTCTAATCGTTTTTGACGTCTCATCGGAAAAGATTGAAGAAGAACTAAAATCCGTCAAAGCGGTTCTTAAAAAACTCAATAGCTGGGACAAGCCCAAAATCTTTGTTGCAAACAAGATAGACAAGGTTAAAAACTTTGATATAGAAGCTTTAAGAGAAAAGACGGCAGGAATAATCCCCGAAGATTCACCGCTTGTGTGCATCTCTGCTTTAAAGAAGGAAGGGCTTGACGAGTTAAAAGAAAAAATTAAAGAGATGCTATCTCTTTCAGGCGAGAAGTAAGCTCCTCACAGCTTTTGCTCCTCATTACGAGGTCGTTAAGGCGCGCCTTTCCTCTTATTCCTTTAAATATCTGGCTTATCTGCGCCTTTATAACCTTACAGGCTCTTTCTCTATCAAAGTATTCCCACATCATTTCAAGCTCTTCCAGAACAAACTCTACTCTCTCCTTTAATCCAACTTCCAAATCCCTTTTCTCTCTATACTCTTTAAAAATCCAGGGATTAGAAACGGCAGCCCTGCCAAGCATTACGCCGTTGCAACCGGTTTCTTCAAACTTCTGGTCAATCTCCCGCCAGTGCCTTACATCTCCGCTGCCTATCACAGGCACGCTGTCGGCAATCCTCTTTAAATCCCTCACTCTGTCCCAGTTTGCAACGCCGGAAAATCCATCAACGGCACGCCTTGGATGGAGGGCAATGGCAGAAACGCCGGCACTTAAAAGCTCTTCAGCTATCTCCTCTAACGTATCCTCGTAAAAGCCCAGCCTGATTTTCGCAGTAACGGGAATACCTAAAGGTTTTAAGGCTTTTACCGTTTCTTTAACTATTTCCCCCATAACTTTCGGAAACTGCAAGAGATAACCGGCAGCCTTGGCCTTTAAAACCTTTTTAACAGAACAGCCAAAGTTAATGTCTATCGCTTCCGGCTTATATTTTTCAGCAATCTTGAAAGATGCCTCTGCTATTTCCTCGGCGTTCCTGCCGTAAATTTGAAGGTGTATCGGTCTTTCCTCATCCACAAAGTAGATAAGTTCTTTCTCTTCACCCTTAAACACTATCCCCGTTGCGTTCATAAGCTCTGAATAAACCCTGTCGGCACCAAGCCTTCTGCAAAGCCTTCTAAAAGCAGAGTGAGTGTAGCCCGCCATAGGAGCAAGGATAACTTCTCTCTCTATTTTCAAACCGCCAACCTCAAACCAAGGTTCTTGGCAAAAGAGTAAACTTCCTCAAACTCTTCTTTCGTAACGCGCCTGCAGATTTCCGGATAGTCACAAGCTTTGTAGGCTGGAAAGTATTGCTCCATAACGTTAACGTAAGTTTCAGCGCCCAAATTGTCCCTTATCCAGAGCAAAATCTCTTTGCTGTCTTCCGTCCAGCCGGGCATTACCAGGTGTCTTATCATTAACCCTTTTTCTGCCAGCCCGAATTCGTTAACCTTTAAATGCCCAACCTGACTGAACATTTCAAGAACGGCTTCTTTGACAACTTCTGGATAGTCCGGCGCTTTCAGGTATTTTGTTGCAAACTCTCCGCTAAACGTCTTTATATCGGGCATGTAAATATCAACCAGTCCGCTTAACTCCTTTAAAACCTCAACACTTTCGTAACCGCCGCAGTTATAAACTATCGGTAGTTTAAGCCCCCTGCTCTTTGCCATTTCAACCGCCTCAAATATAGAAGGAACCTGATGGGTAGGCGTAACCAAGTTGATATTGTGGCATCCCATTTCCTGAAGCTTCAGCATTATCGCAGCAAGCTCTTCAACCTCTATGTATTCACCTTCAAGAAGGTGGGAAATCTCGTAGTTCTGACAGAAAACGCACTTTAGGTTGCAACCTGTAAAGAAAATCGTCCCCGAACCGCCCCAGCCAACCAAAACCGGCTCTTCACCAAAATGAGGGAAGGCAGAAGAAACCATAGGTTTATCTTTAACCCCGCAAACACCAACTTCCCCTCTATCTCTCAACGCCCTGCACTCTCTCGGACACAAAACGCACGGCGAAAGAAATTCTTTCATCTCATCTCCGCTTGAATGTGCTTTAAATACATCGTCCCGTAAGCGCCTTTAGGCAGAAAGAAAAAAATCCTCCCCGCCACCTCTTTAAGCTCTCTCACCCTGACGTAAGTCATCCGATAGTCACCCTTGATTTTCATCAGCCTCAAAATGGAAATAAACTCTTCCAGCTCAAAACCTTCTTCTTTCAAAACTTTCTCGTAATAAGGTTGTGAATGAAGCAATTTCTTCTTGTATCCCAAAATTGTCCAGAATTTCGGCAGCTTCTCTTCATCAATCTGAGAGGGAATGAAAAACTTTTCGCCCTTCTCTTCAATATAAATTCCATCAGTCAGCTCTTTTAAGCAAAGTTCAAGGCTTTTATTCCACAGGTAAGAAAGGTAGGCGTCAACTAAAAAGTTTTCCAGCCATTTTAGCCTTTTCTTTTTTCCCTCTAAAACGGCAAGGATTACCCTTTTCCCTCTATCGTGGTTGTTTGCAATTCTCTGAACGTCGTAGTAGTTGATAAAAGAAGTTTTAAGCTCGTAAGGAAAGCCTGAAACGTTAACGGCAAACTTATTTCCTTTAAGCTGACCGATTTTCAATTTCCTCTTCGCTTTCCCCAAGAACTTCAGGATAAACCACTTTCCGCCTTCAAGCCCCTTTCTTACAAAGTCCCCCTGATAAGCATCAAAGCAAACTTTTTGGAACGTTAAGGCAAAGGCATCTTTCAAACCTGCGTAGGAAAACTTTAGCTCTTTCGCCAGCTCTTTGGTTGAAATCCCGCGCTTTGCAAGAAGGTAAATGTAGAAGCCGCCGTTTTCCTCAAGCGGTATATCAGAAATCTCTCTTACTATAAAGTCTTCAGGTTTTTCTCTTTTCCACAAAAACAGCAAGTCTCCCTCTCCCTGTTAGAAATTGCTCACAAATTTTCCCGCTCTCTTTCGTAAAAAGACATCAATCTTTCCACAGATTTCAAAAGGTCGCTATCGGATAAAAATCTATCCGTTTGAAATTCCTCAACGAATAAAGGTATCAGGTCGTAAATTTCCATCTTATCCCGAAAGGCAGACAGGAATTTCTCTTTGTTCTGCGGACTTAAATATTCTCCGTATTCTTTCACGATAAATCCCAAATCGTAAAGGTCTCTTGCCCTCCTTCTGTGAATAAGAGCTGAAAGCTTTTGCAGGAAAAAGTCATTAATACTGTAAACCGACAGCTCCTTTCCAATTCTTATAGGTTTATCTACAGGAGAGTAATCTCTCAAAGAAACTTCTACCTTTATAGAAAAATCTTTACCAAAAGGTTTTAACATCAGGCGTTTTACGGTAGAAGTATCCTTTTTAACAGAAACCTCTCCCAACTTTTCCAAAAATTTCACCAGACTGTTTACACTTACAGGGTAAGGCGAATCAAAATCCAAGTCTTCTGAAAAACGGTCAAGTCTATAAAAGAGCATCAAGGCACTTCCGCCTTTAAAGACCAAAGGCTTTTCTGAGACGCTCTCTAAAATCTTCATCATTACTTCTATTCTTTCTAAACTTTTTTCTCCAAGCTTCTCTTTGAGAGAGGAATCTATTGACAGGTTCATAATTTCCCCCTGCGTTAAACCTCTTCCACCTGTGCAAAAGTTCCCTTTCTTCGTCGTTCAAGACCGGTTCAAGCAGCTCTTCTACCTTTTGAAGTATCTCTTTCTCTTCTTCATCACTAAACAGCAGGTCTTCTATTCGGTAAGTAGGAACTAACTTCATAAACCGTATCGTATAGAAAAGGTGGTCAAGGAAGGCTCTGATAGGTGATGCTATTTCCCTTTCCCCCCGCTTTTCTATACCGTAGTCTCCTGCCCACTCTCTTACCTCTTGCGGATATTCCCGCTCTTTTTCAAAAGCAAAAGAGTGCCAGTCGTATCCGTGATAGTTCAACGCTTCAAAGTCTGTAAGGTATTTCATTTTCTATTCCTGCAATTCCCGTTCACTCTTAATTTTATCTATAAGGTAAAAAGAACCCGTAACAACGGCAGGAAAATCCACCCTCCCCACCTCAATCCTTTCAACCTTTTCACCCTTAATTCCCAAACTCTTTGCAATTTCAAGGATTTCTTCCGCCTTCAGTCCCCTCTCATTGTCAATTGAAACGGCGTAAAACTCTCCGCCGCTCCAGTCTAAATACTCCTTCACCACTCGCAAGTTGACTAATTGATTTTTATCCCTTAACCCGCCGTAGAAAACAGAAGCGCGAACGTTCAGCTCTTTAAGCGTAGAAAAGAGGGATTTTAAAGCGTCTTCGTTGTGGGCGACATCGAAGAGGAGGGGGGGATTTTGCCTCAAAACCTCAAACCTTCCATTCAAAGTAACATCAATAGATTGAGGTATAAAAAACTTCCTTTCCAAAAACCTTTCAACAAAAACGTGAGACGCTTTTAGCGCACAGGCAGCGTTAACAGACTGATGCTTTCCTACAACCTTCAAAGAAACAGGCACCTGACTCATGTAATAAAAGCTCGTCCCTGAAAGAGAAACAGAAACCTCATCTTCCCAGAAATCAGCTCCATAAAAGTAAGTTTCTTCAGGAAACCTATCAGAAAACTTTTTCAAAACGCCCAAGTCGTTTCTAGACACCACCCCCACCATACCAGGCTTCAAAACCGCCAGCTTTTCGGCAAAAATCTCCTCAAGAGTGTCACCTAAATAACTTTGATGGTCTAATCCCACAGTCGTTATAACTCCAACTTCATGGTCTAAAACGTTAGTAGCATCAAGCCTTCCGCCAAGCCCCACCTCAAAAACGGCACAGTCAACCTTAAATTCCTCAAAAACCCTTAAAGCCAAAATCAGCGAAGCCTCAAAATAAGTTAACTCATGCTTCTCAACAACACCTTTAACCTCATAAAAAGCTTTATCTAAAGCCTCATCGTTAACTTCCTTTAAATCTACCTTAATTCTCTCGCTAAACCTGAAAAGGTGAGGCGATGTAAACAAACCAACTCTTAAACCGTGCTTTTTCAAGATTTCGGCAATAAAATGACAGGTAGAACCCTTACCGTTCGTCCCCGCAACGATAATTGATGGATAACTCTTTCCTCCAATCTCTCTAACAGCCCGCTTTATCCTCTCCAGCCCAGGCTTCCAGATAAACTCTTTATCCTGAAAATACCTTTCAAACAAAAGCATTAAAATTCCTCAAAGAAAGGGGGACCCCCCCCAGAAAAATTCTATTGGTGAGGTAACTGCTGAATAATCTGATTGGTGGCATTCTCGTCAAAAAGATACCTTGGAATCACAGATGTCCCGTTATCAATCCATACAATATACTCATACCCTCTGCTAAACGTCGCACCCCAGTTCTGAAGATTTAAATCCTCAAGATCCGCTGAATCTTGTTTTTCATCAATAAATATTTCATAAGCAGGCAATTGCTCACCTTCAAGATTACGTTTAACCACGCTTATAACTTTATAGTTCCCGTTAGTTCCATTAAGCCCGATTTCTCCATCATCGTAAATGGTGGCGTTAAAATCATAGTCAGGTAACCAATCATAGTTAGTCACATCATCAACATTATTTACTACAAGATCTATATACGAAGTAGCATTGTCATCAATATCAAACCTGTAAACATCGTAAGTTCCGTTACCACTGTCAATGTTAATCTGAAAGACATCTTTTCTAAGACTTACAAAATGATTACCCGTTGAATTATCCCAGTCTATAACAAAATGATACAAAGTTTTTCCATATAGATTCTCAGCAGGCGAATACCAGTTTCTCAAAGCTTTTATAATCTGATTGGCTGCAGTCTCATCAAACAGATACATATCTTTAACTCCCCTATCACTTACAAGAGACAGCAAATATGCCGTTCCGTTACTAAAAGTTACCTTAAAATCATTAAGCCCTAATCTATAAATCTCTGTATCTCTATCGTCGGGAAATATATACTTATAATTCAGTGTAATCCCGGAAAGGTTTATTTTCGAAACAGCTACTACTCTAAACGTTTCGTTATCAGAAACCAGCCCTTCATTATCAAAAGATGTTACGTTATCAAAAACCAAACTTCCATTATCAAGCTCTAAGCTAAAACTGTATTTTCTGCTCCAGTTACTGACATCGGAAGTTGAATTAACCAAAATATCAGGATACTCAGTATCATTACCATCAATATCAGAGCCGTAGAAAACAACTTCCCCACTGCCACTACTCAAATCTGAAAAAACAGACTTCCTTAAAGAAATAAAATTAATACCGGTATTATTATCCCAATCAACCACAAAATTATAAAAAGTGCCGTTAGAAAAAACTTTCCCCATTTTCGCTTCTTCCGCAAACTCAAGCTCAGACTCAATCATCGTCTTATTATCAAGGCTATTTAACCAATTTTCAAAAGCTGTATCATTCTCACTTAAAACAGCAATCTGCGGAAATTTTAAAACGGCATAAGCATAAATTTGATTTTCATCAAGCCCCAATTTTCTCAACTGAATCATAAGTCTTGCTAAATTCCTTGCCAGACCGGCAACTTGCATTTGTCCCGTTTTAATGTAATCTTCAACAACCATAGAACTATCACCAAGAAGCCCTGGGGCAAAAGATTGAAGTATTTCTCCTGCTACATCTCCAGAAACTGTTCCATTTTCTTCAAGGTAAGCAGCAACTGTAGTTAAAGGAGAAACTACCGTGTAGTTACCCGTTAAAGAAAGCAAAGTAAAATTTCCGAGCACTGCCGTCCCATTGTCTTTCGTTACATTTTCTATCGCTTCAACTACAACTCTATGCTTACCAATTTCTGAACCTGGAACCTTTAATAAAAATTTTCCATTTTCATCAGTGTACGCTACAGGCTCGCCCTCATCGCACTTGTTGTTATCATTCAAGTCAAAACAAACTGTGGCATTTTCTAAATATCCATCAACAGCAACCCCCGTTATAGAAGCACTATTAACAGAACTCTCACTACTTCCTCCTCCACCACAGGAACCCAAAAAGACCAACAATGTAGCAACTGTTAAAAGTTTCCTCATCTTCAAACCTCCCTCCATGTTTTACTAACACTATAAAGTATAATACTTCAACTAATTACCACAAAGGAGTTCTAATGAACTGGCTAATGGAATTCATTGCAACTGCCTGCTTTACAGGCAAACTTCCCAAAATGCCAGGAACGTGGGGCTCAATATTTGCAGCAATTTTAATTTATTTATTCTGGATTCCAAACCTGAAAGCACAACTTCTAATCATCGCAATAACGTTCATCCTCAGCGTAATTTCCTCCGACTATTTAGCAAAAAAGTTAGGCAACAAAGACCCGGACGAAGTAGTAATAGACGAAGTCTTGGGAATGGAAATAACCTTTTTAGGGCTTAACGCCTACCACAACCTTAAACTCGTCTTTTTAGGACTCATTCTATTCAGAGTAATTGATATAATGAAACCTCCTCCTATCCGCTACTTTGAAAAACTCCCAGGCGGATGGGGAATCACAATAGACGACGCAATAGCCGGTATTATTGCCGCACTAATATTAAGAGCAATCGGAGGGCTACTTTAATGTTTAAAAAAGTTCTCATAGCCAACAGAGGCGAAGTAGCAACGAGAATAATAAGAGCCTGCAAGGAATTAGGAATAAAAACCGTAGCAATCTATTCAGAAGCAGACGTAAACTCTCTCCACGTTAAAAAAGCAGACGAATCCTACCTGATTCACGGTGACCCAATAAAAGCCTACCTAAACTATTACAGAATAGTGGATATCGCAAAAAGAGCTGGCGCAGATGCAATCCACCCCGGATACGGATTTCTATCAGAAAGGGCAGACTTTGCCCGTTACGCGAGAAAGCACGGCGTTGAATTTATAGGACCAGACGCAAAACACCTTGAAATGTTTGGTTCAAAAATAGAAGCCAAAAAGCTAATGAAAGAATTAGGCGTTCCCGTTGCAGAAGGAAGCGAAGAGCCGATAGAAAACTTAAGCGAAGCAAAGAAGATAGCCGAAAAGATAGGCTACCCGGTAATGATAAAAGCTGCGCACGGCGGCGGCGGTAGAGGATTGAGAGTTGCAAGAAACGAAAAGGAGTTGGAAAACCAGTTCACAATAGCCGTAAAAGAAGCAGAAGCAGCTTTCGGTAAAGGCGAAGTATTTATAGAGAAATACATAGAAAATCCCCGCCACATCGAAATCCAGATATTAGCCGACAAGCACGGAAACGTCGTCCACTTAGGCGAAAGAGATTGTTCCCTTCAGAGAAGACACCAGAAAGTTCTTGAAATAGCACCTTCTCCCGTGCTAACCAAAAGGCAGAGGGAAAGGCTCGGAAGAATATGCGTAGAAGCGGCAAAAGCCATAGGTTACTACGGCGCAGGAACGTGGGAATTCTTGATGGACAAATACGGCAACTTCTACTTTATGGAAGTAAACCCAAGACTTCAGGTAGAACACACGATAACAGAAGAAATAACAGGTATAGACATCGTCCAGGAACAGATAAGAATCGCCGCCGGAATGGGACTATCCTTCTCACAGAAAAACGTTAACATATACGGCTTTGCAATGCAGTTCAGAATAAACGCAGAAGACCCAACAAGAGACTTCGTCCCATGCCCGGGAACTATAACAGCCTACTACTCCCCCGGCGGAATCGGCGTCCGTATAGACGGCGTCGTTTACAAAGGCTACAAGATTCCCCCCTACTACGACTCAATGGTCGCAAAACTGATAGTCTGGGGAAGAAACTGGGACGAAACCATAAGGCGTTCCCGCAGAGCATTGGGGGAATTCGTAATAAGAGGCGTTCCAACAACAATACCGTTCTTCAAAAAGATTCTCAATGACCCAGAATTCGTCAAAGGACAATTTGACACTTCATTCATAGATAGAAAAATCAAGGACTTCACATTCATCAAAGAAACAGACCCAGAAGTCCTCGCGCTTGCAATCTCGGCAGCAATCGCTGCCCACCATGGACTTTAAACGGAGGAAAGAATGGGAAGAAAGATAGAATTTACAGACGTAACCTTAAGAGACGCCCACCAGTCGCTCTTTGCAACGAGAATGAAAACGAAAGATATGGTAGAAATCGCCCCCGTAATAGACAAAGCGGGCTTTTGGTCTGTTGAATGCTGGGGCGGTGCTACCTTTGATGTATGCCTGAGATTTTTAAGAGAAGACCCCTGGGAAAGGCTGAGAACTTTAAGAAAACTCATGCCGAACTCCCGCCTGCAAATGCTTTTAAGAGGGCAAAACTTAGTTGGTTACAGACACTATCCCGATGATGTAGTAAAAGCTTTCGTCAGAAAAGCCGCGGAAAACGGTATAGACGTTTTCAGAATCTTTGACGCCCTAAACGACTTAAGAAACGTAGAAGTTGCCGTAGAAACGGCAAAAGAGATGGGCAAAATCGTAGAAGGTGCAATCTCTTACACGATAAGCCCTGTCCACACCGAAGACCTTTACATAGAGTTAGCCCTTGAATATAAAGAGATGGGCGCCGACATCATAGCCATAAAAGACATGGCAGGACTTCTTTCACCCGAAAAGGCTTACTCTTTGGTTAAAGCGCTGAAAAAAGAAGTCGGACTTCCCGTTCACATACATACTCACTGCACCAGCGGAATGGCAGAAATGGCTCAGCTTAAAGCAATAGAAGCCGGCGCAGATATGATAGACGTTGCCATTTCACCTCTTGCTTCTGATACTTCCCATCCAGCAACAGAAACTATGGCTTACGTCCTAAAAGAGTTCGGCTACGGCGTTGACCTCAGCAAAGAAGCCCTGAAAAAAATGGCAGCCCACTTTAAAGAAGTCCGCAAGAAATACAAGAAATACGACATAGACTTTAAAGGTATAGATGCAGCCGTTCTTGAACACCAGATACCTGGCGGCATGATTTCAAACCTCGTCAACCAGCTAAAAGAGCAGGGCGCTTTAGACAAGTTAGAAGAAGTTTTAGAAGAAGTCCCAAGAGTAAGAGAAGACCTAGGATACCCGCCACTCGTTACGCCAACAAGCCAGATAGTTGGAACTCAAGCAGTTTTAAACGTCTTAGCAGGCGAACGTTACAAGATGATTACTCAAGAAACCAAAAACTACGTAAAAGGCTTATACGGAAGACCGCCGGCACCTATAAAAGAAGAAATCATAAAGAAAGTGTTAGGAGACGAAGAACCTATCACTTGCAGACCGGCAGACCTCTTACAGCCTGAACTTGATAAGTGCAGAGAAGAGATAAAAGACCTTGCAAGAAGCGAGGAAGACGTTCTTTCCTACTGCCTGTTCCCGAAAGTTGCAAAAGAGTTCTTTGAATGGAGAGAAAAGGTTGAAAAAGGAGAAATCCCGGCAATTTCCGAAGAAGACCTTCACGATATGGAAGAAGAAGAACAATCTAGATGTCCTCAAAGGCTTGCTCCAACAGAGTTTATAGTCAACGTTCACGGCGAAAGCTACCACGTAAAGATTGCAGGTGTAGGACACAGAAAAGACGGCAAAAAACCTTACTTCATTAAGATTGACGGAAGGCTTGAAGAAGTTATGGTTGAACCGTTAGTTGAAGTCGTTCCAACCGGCGAAGAGGTTGAAATTAAAGGAGAACTCACAAGCTCTTCCAAGCGTCCAAGGGCAACGAAAGAAGGAGACGTAACATCACCAATGCCTGCAAAAGTAGTTGACATAAAGGTAAAAGAAGGAGATAAGGTAAACGAAGGTGACGTCGTTGCAGTTGTAGAAGCGATGAAAATGCAGAACGAACTTCACGCTCCAATCAGCGGAACGGTTAAAGCAATCTACGTTCAGGTAGGTGACAACGTTAACCCAGATGAAGCAATAATGACTATAGAATAACTTGCAACACAATATAAACACGCTATATTTATAGCTTGCGTCGGGGCGTGGCGTAGCCTGGTAGCGCGCTGGCATGGGGGGCCAGAGGTCGCCCGTTCAAGTCGGGTCGCCCCGACCATTTAAACATAAAAACAAAGGTGGGATGTGAAAAGTTTTCTCATTCTACTAACTTTACTACTCTCACTGCCCGCATTAGCCAACGAAACAGGATGGTTAAGATTTCAAAAAAACGGCATTATCTACTTCCGCCCTTTCATAACGCTAAAAACTAAAAGTAAAAACGTTAAAGTTTTCTTCTTTACACCTGACGGAAAAGTTTATAAGGGAAGAAAACTAAAGCATTCCCAAATTGTTACTCCCACAAAAAAGTTTCCGGATAATTCCATTGAAGTTATCTACACCGTGATAAAGCTTTCTCCGCCATTCTCGCTGGAATTTATCAAAGAAGGGAAAATCAACCAGAGCAACGTAAGGGAGCGTTAATGGTTTCAAAAACCTGGAGCTTTACTACTTTAGGAGTTGAAGCCGTTAAAGTCACCGTTGAAGTTGACGCAAGCAGAGGGCTTCCCGGCACAACCGTAGTGGGCTTACCAGATTCAGCAGTAAAAGAAAGCAGAGAAAGAGTCCGTGCAGCAATAATAAATTCCGGCTATCCATACCCCACAAAAAGAATCGTCGTTAACCTCGCACCGGCAGACCTAAAGAAAGAAGGAACGCTGTACGACCTCCCCATAGCCCTTGCAATTCTTGCCAGCTCCAGCATTCTCTCTCAGGATAAACTAAACGAATACGTAATAGCTGGAGAATTGGGTTTAAAAGGGGAGGTAAACAGAGTCAAAGGCGTATTGCCTGCCGCCATAATGGCAAAAAAGGAAGGATTTAAAGGACTCATCGTCCCGCCGGAAAACGTTGAAGAAGCTTTGCTCATTGAAGGAATAGAAATTATCCCCGTAAAAAATTTAGTAGAAACTGCTGCCTTCTTAAACGGCGACATCCAAATACCACCAGCAGAGAAAAAGGAAATATACAACCGCTTTTCTTTTAACGTTGATATGTCAGAAATTGTAGGACAGTATCAGGCTAAAAGGGCTCTGGAAATAGCTGCAGCAGGACATCACAACGTATTTATGGTGGGTCCTCCTGGTTCTGGAAAAACGATGTTAGCAAGAAGACTCCCCACAATACTTCCTCCAATGACAGAAGAAGAAATCGTAGAAACTAGTAAAATATACAGCGTGGCAGGGTTAACGTCAGAAATCCCCGTTGCTTCAAGACCTTTCCGCAGCCCTCACGCACTATGCTCTGACGTTTCTCTGATTGGTGGCGGTAACTCTGTAAAACCTGGTGAAGTGAGCCTTGCACATAACGGCGTTTTATTTTTAGACGAAATGGCAGAATTTAAACGCTCAGCTTTAGAATCCTTAAGACAACCGTTAGAAGACGGTTTTGTCACAATTTCAAGGGCTTCCGGCACCTACACTTTCCCTGCCCGCTTTTCACTGGTCGGCGCCTCCAACCCTTGCCCGTGCGGATACTACGGTTTCCCCGACTCTGTCCACCAATGCACCTGTTCCCCCCATCAAATAAAGAAATACATGTCAAAAATCTCGGGTCCTATTATGGACAGGATAGACATTCACATAACTGTTCCAGCAGTTAAACCAGAAGAGTTAAAAGACAAAAGAGAAGGAGAATCATCAGAAAAGATAAGGGAAAGAGTAATCAAAGCTCACGAAATTCAAAAGAAACGCTTTCAAAACTCAAAAATCAAATTCAACAGTCAAATGGGAAGAAAAGAGATAAAGCAGTTCTGCAAACTAACGCAGGAAGCAGAAAATATGCTCCTTCAGGCTGTCAAATCCTTCGGACTTTCTGCAAGAAGTTTTAACAGAATTCTGAAGTTATCGCGAACAATAGCAGACCTTGATAGCTGCGACACGATAGAATTAAAACACATAGCAGAAGCTTTAAGTTACAGAGAAACCACAACCTAAAAATTTGCATAGATTTATTAATTCAAAAAGCACACTGGAGGAATCAGATGGAAGAAATCTTAAATCAGTTCGTTCCCATAGTTATTGAACAAACAGGTAGAGGCGAAAGAGCTTACGATATCTATTCAAGACTTTTAAAAGACAGAATCATAATGCTCGGAACGCCAATAGATGACCACATCGCAAACCTTATAGTAGCTCAACTCCTCTTTTTAGAGGCAGAAGACCCTGAAAAAGACATTTACCTTTACATAAACAGCCCCGGTGGAGTGGTAACTGCAGGACTCGCCATATACGACACCATGCAATACATTAAACCGGACGTTGTAACGATATGCATGGGACAGGCAGCAAGCATGGGTGCAGTCCTTTTAGCAGCAGGGGCTAAAGGTAAAAGATTTGCTCTGCCTCACGCCCGCATAATGATTCACCAGCCATTAGGTGGATTTCAAGGACAGGCAAAAGACATAGAAATTCACGCTAAAGAAATCTTAAGACTTAAGAAAATGCTCAACGAAATACTTTCAAAACACACAGGACAATCCCTGAGAAAAATAGAAAAAGATACAGACAGAGACTTCTTTATGAGCGCTGAAGAAGCAAAAGAATACGGCATAATAGACAAAGTCCTCACAAAGAGAGGAGAATAAATGGTAAAGGGCAGATTCCCCTTAGACAGAGTGGAAGAAGCAATAGAAGAAATTAGGAAAGGAAATATTGTTATAGTCGTTGATGACCCTAATAGAGAAAATGAAGGCGACTTGGTAATAGCAGCAGAAAAAGTAACGCCAGAAGCCATAAACTTTATGGCAAAGTTCGGAAGGGGATTAATCTGCCTTGCTCTTCCAGAAGAAAGGTGTGACGAATTAGGCTTTGAACCCATGACTCCTAAACCAACAGACCCTAAAGAAACAGCCTTTTGTGTTTCTGTTGACGCTCACCCCAAGTTTGGAACTACTACCGGTATTTCTGCACACGATAGAGCAATAACTATAAAAAGAGCAGTTTCTCCAGACGCCAAACCAGAAGATTTCGTGAAGCCCGGTCACGTCTTCCCCTTGCGCGCAAGAAAGGGAGGAGTTCTTAAACGCTCAGGACATACAGAAGCAGCCGTTGACCTTGCAAGACTCGCAGGGCTCTACCCGGCAGGCGTTATCTGCGAAATTATGGATGAAGACGGCACTATGATGCGCCTTCCCAAATTGATAGATTACGCCCGCAAGCACAACCTAAAAATCATCTCCATCGCCGACCTTATAGAATACAGAATGAAAAGCGAAAGCTTAGTAAGGAAAGAAGCTGAAGCGAACCTCCCAACACCTTACGGCACCTGGAAAATCCACGCCTACACCTCCCTCGTTGACGGCAAAGAACACGTAGCCCTTACAATGGGTGAAATAAAAGGGGACGAACCCGTTTTGGTAAGAGTCCACTCTGAATGCCTCACAGGCGACGTCTTCGGCTCTTTAAAGTGCGACTGCCGCTCCCAGCTTCACAAGGCAATGGAAATGATTTCAAAAGAAGGCAAAGGCGTTATCGTTTACCTAAGGCAGGAAGGCAGGGGCATAGGGCTCGTCAACAAAATCAAAGCTTACCATCTTCAAGACCACGGCTTTGACACGGTAGAAGCGAATGAAAAGTTAGGCTTCCCAGCCGATATGAGAGATTTCGGCATAGGCGCGCAGATATTAAGAGATTTAGGCGTCAGAAAGATGCGCCTGATGACAAACAACCCCAAAAAACTCATCGGGCTTGAAGGTTACGGTCTTGAAATCGTTGAAAGAGTTCCGTTAGAAGTTGGAATTTGCGAACACAACATAAATTATCTTAAAACAAAAAAAGAAAAGTTAGGACACCTATTAAACCTAAAGGAGGGAAACAATGGATAACGTAAACATAAATCAGGAAGTTAAAAACGAACTTGAAAAACTTAACAGCTACATAAACAGCTTCGTAACAGGGCTCGTCCAGCAGTATGAAGAAAAAATCGCAAACCTTGAAAACAGAGTAGAAGAGTTAGAACAGGAAAACATAGAGCTAAAATACAAACTCCGTCAGCTCAGCAACGACCTCAAAAACCTAAGCGAAAAAATAGCTTCTGAATTCTTAAGAAGAGCAGAGGAAACCCTTCAGGAGGTAGAAAAATACAACAACCAACAGCAATAGGCATAACGTTAGGTGACCCTTCAGGCGTAGGGAGCGAAATACTATTAAAATCTCTAAACTTCCTTCGCTCCCTTCCCTATAAATTCCTTATCTACGGCTCTAAAAGCGCCCTTTCATACTACGCTAAAGCGTTAAATCTTCCTTTCAATCTACCCCCAAACGCCAGCTTAATAGAAACCTATCCGCTTAAAACAACAGTTCCTGGAAAACCAGACTTTGACGCAGCCAAAGCACAGATAGAGTACATAAAAAAAGCAGTTGAAGACGCTAAAAAAGGAAAAATAAGCGCAATCGTTACCCTCCCCATAAACAAAGAAACCGCAGCAAAGGGCGGATTTAAATTCCCCGGCCACACAGAATTTTTAGCTCACCTCTTTGGCACAAAAAACTTTGCAATGATGCTGGCAAACGAAAAGCTGAAAGTCGTTTTAGTAACCACCCACGTAGCTCTAAAAGACGTTCCTAAACTCATCACCGAAGAAAAAATCCTCACCACCCTCCACCTCATCCACAAAACCCTCAAAAACCCAAAAATCGCCGTTGCAGCTCTCAACCCCCACGCAGGCGAAGGTGGACTGTTCGGAGACGAAGAAATAAAAATAATCGCGCCGGCAGTAGAAAAGGCAAAAAGTGAAGGAATAAACGCCGTAGGACCCATCTCCTCAGATACCGTCTTTGTAAGAGCCGTAAAAGGAGAGTTTGACGTAGTCCTCTGCATGTATCACGACCAGGGACTAATTCCAATAAAACTTTTGGGGTTCGGAAACTCGGTAAACGTAACGTTAGGACTTCCCGTAATCAGAACTTCCGTTGACCACGGAACAGCCTACGACATAGCAGGCAAAGGCATAGCAAACCCTGAAAGCTTCCAGTTAGCCGTAAAAACGGCAATAGACCTCTTGACAGCCACAAGCTGAAACCTATATTATTCTGCGTCCACGATGTGCCGGCTTAGCTCAGCTGGCTAGAGCGGGTGACTTGTAATCACCAGGTCGGGGGTTCGACTCCCTCAGCCGGCACCATACGTGGAGGGGTGGCCGAGTGGTCAAAGGCAGCGGACTGTAAATCCGCCGGCTTACGCCTACGCAGGTTCGAATCCTGCCCCCTCCACCACTGACGCGGGGTAGAGCAGTCCGGTAGCTCGTCGGGCTCATAACCCGAAGGTCGCGGGTTCAAATCCCGCCCCCGCAACCAATGAGCGGGCGTAGCTCAGCTGGCTAGAGCATCAGCCTTCCAAGCTGAGGGTCGCGGGTTCGAATCCCGTCGCCCGCTCCATTTTATTTTCCCCTCCTAAAATCCCCACCATTTACCTTCCCTCCTTCACAAGCTATAATTCCCCTAACAAGTTTATCTCAGGAGGAACAAATGTCCGAAACCTTAAAAGGAAGAGCATTTAAATTCGGTGACGATATCAACACAGACGAAATCATTCCCGCAAGATACCTAAACACCTCAGACCCTCAAGAATTAGCAAAACACGTAATGGAAGACGCAGACCCGGAATTTCCCAATAAAGTTCAAAAAGGCGACATCATCGTTGCCGGCAAGAACTTCGGCTGCGGTTCTTCAAGAGAGCACGCTCCAATAGCCATAAAAGCAGCAGGCGTTTCTGCAGTAATAGCAAAATCCTTTGCAAGAATCTTTTACAGAAACTGTATCAACATCGGTCTTCCAATATTTGAATCTCCAGAAGCTGTAGAAGGAATAGAAGAAGGAGACATCGTTGAAATAAACCCGGAAACCGGCGTAATCAAAAACGTAACAAAAGGAACAGAATTCAAAGCCAACCCAATTCCGCCGGACATAAGAAAAATCATGGAAGCAGGCGGACTTATGGAATACGCAAAACAAAAGTTAGGTCTCAAGTAAGGAGGGCAAGTTGAAAGAGTTCAAAATAGCGGTCTTACCGGGCGATGGGATAGGACCAGAAATAGTCAAGCAGGCAGTAAAAGTTATGGACGCCGTTTCAGAAAA
The DNA here is from genome assembly GCF_900182835.1 of Desulfurobacterium pacificum. Lineage (NCBI taxonomy): Bacteria > Pseudomonadati > Aquificota > Aquificia > Desulfurobacteriales > Desulfurobacteriaceae > Desulfurobacterium > Desulfurobacterium pacificum. Next base: position 18,186 of record NZ_FXUB01000003.1, on the reverse strand, counting down.
GTTCGGCGTAAAGCTCAAATACGAATACGCTTTAATCGGCGGTGCAGCAATAGATGAAACAGGTATCCCGTTTCCCGAAGAAACAAAAGAGATAATCCTATCTTCCGACGCCGTTCTCTTAGGTGCAGTAGGAGGACCGAAGTGGGATAACCTCCCATTTGAGATTCGCCCCGAAAGAGCGCTCCTTGGAATGAGAAAGCTCCTCAACGCATTTGCTAATCTAAGACCAGCTAAACTTTACGATGAATTGATAGACGCCTCTACACTAAAGCCAGAAGTGGTAAAAGGCGTTGACATAATGGTAGTTAGAGAGCTTACAAGCGGCGTTTACTTCGGCATCCCCAGGGGAATTTTCGTCGATGGAGATGAAAAGGTTGGAATAAACACGCTTCGTTACTACGAGCACGAAGTTGAAAGAATCGCAAAAGTTGCTTTTGAAGTTGCAAGAAAGAGAAACAAAAAAGTAACGAGCGTTGACAAGGCAAACGTTTTAGAGGCAACAGTCCTCTGGAGAGAAGTAGTTGAAAGAGTCCACAAAGATTACGAAGACGTTGAACTTGAGCACATGTACGTTGACAACGCAGCAATGCAGATAATCAGATATCCAAAGCAGTTTGATGTAATCGTCACAACCAACATATTCGGCGACATTCTTTCCGACGCCTGCGCAATGCTCACAGGTTCGCTAGGAATGCTGCCTTCTGCGTCCATCGGCGGCAAGATAGGACTCTACGAACCAATTCACGGTTCAGCGCCAGACATCGCAGGACAGAACATCGCAAACCCAATAGCCACAATTAACTCCGTTGGAATGATGTTTACCTATTCCTTTGACATGCCGGAAGTTGAAAAGGCAATAGATACAGCAGTTAAGAACGTTTTAGCAAAAGGCTACAGAACAAGAGATATCTACTCCGAAGGAACAAAGCTGGTATCAACTGAAGAGATGGGAGACCTCATAGCTGAAGAAATTAAGAAGATGTAGGAGTTTAAGATGAAAGGTTACAGAGTAGCCGTTGTCGGTGCAACCGGGGCAGTCGGACAGGAAATGATAAAAACTCTTGAGCAGAGAAACTTTCCCGTTTCTGAAATAAAGCTTTTAGCGTCTGCCCGTTCAGCAGGAAAGAAGCTGAAGTTTAAAGGAGAAGAAATAACGGTAGAAGAACTAAAGCCGGAAAGCTTTGAAGGAATAGATATCGCCCTCTTTTCTGCCGGCGGTGACAGGAGCAAGCAGTTCGCACCAGAAGCTGTTAAAAGGGGAGCAGTAGTAATAGACAACAGCTCTGCCTTTAGAATGGAGCCTGACGTTCCCCTCGTTGTTCCTGAAGTTAATCCAGAAGACGTTGAGTGGCATAAGGGAATAATCGCTAACCCCAACTGTTCTACAATCCAAATGGTAGTAGTTTTAAAACCGCTGTACGACGTTTCAAGAATAAAAAGAGTTGTTGTTGCTACTTACCAAGCCGTTTCCGGCGCTGGCGCACAGGCAATTGAAGAATTAAAAGAACAGTCAAGAGCTGTTCTTGAAGGAAAACCCGTTCCGCCTCCAAACAAAATACCAAAACAGATAGCGTTCAACTGCGTTCCCCATATAGATAAGTTCTTCCCTGACGGCTACACGAGAGAAGAGATAAAGATGATAAACGAAACGAAGAAAATCATGCACGACGACGAAATAAAAGTTTCTCCAACGTGTGTAAGAGTTCCAGTATTTATTGGTCATTCAGAAGCCATAAATATTGAATTTGAATCTCCGATATCCGTTGAAACAGCAAGAGAGGTTCTCTCAAAAGCTCCAGGTGTAACAGTCATTGATGACTTTGAAAACCTGCAGTATCCAACGCCGATAGATGTTGCAGGCAAGGACGACGTTTTAGTTGGTAGAATAAGGAAAGATGATACAATAGAAAACGGACTCAACCTCTGGGTTGTGGGGGACAACCTGAGGAAAGGAGCAGCTCTCAACGCTGTTCAAATAGCCGAGCTGCTCGTTGAAAAAGGACTTGTTTAGAGGGGAAAATGGAGGAACTTTTAAAAAACATTGCGGATGCGAACCCTGAAATTGTCGCCCTCTCAGTAATAGATGAAGAGGGCATAATCGTTTATAACTATGTAAAAGAGGGCGACAGCATAGATGCTGAAGAAATAGCCGTTCAGTTAGTTCATCCACTAAACAGGCTTATAGAGCTAATTCAGGACGTCTCAGATGAGAAGGAAGACCTCGAAGAACTTATTATGTTTACAACCAATCACGTTTTATTCGCTTACAAATTGGTGAATGAAACGTACTTAGTTGTATTAGCTAAAAAGGATGCCCTTTACGGCAAAGTGAGGTTCAGGGTTCGCTCCAAGCTCCCTGAAATCGTTGAAGCGCTGTAGGAGGGTTCTTGAAGGAGTATAATTCAGGAGGCTTACATGAACTTGGATATATTGATGTTTGCATCATTTACCATTGTAGCTCTCTTCGCAATTTTTGCAATGCTTTACGCACTGAGTCCTATAGAACAATAATCGTTCCTTTTGTCTGAACTTTTTCCCAACCACTAAGGAGGGTGCCATGGCAAAGCTCTGGTATTTAGGACACTCAGCCTTTTATGTTGAAGGTGAAGGTATAAAAGCACTTATAGACCCATTTTTAAACGGTAACCCTTGGAACATTGCAAAACCTGAAGATTTCAGCGACTTAAATTACATTTTCGTTACCCACGCCCACGGAGACCATTTAGGTGATACGATAGAAATCGCTAAAAGGACAGGCGCAACGGTAGTTTCCATATTTGAAGTATGTCAGTACTGCAACCTGAAAGGCGTTGAAAACATTCACCCAATGCACATCGGCGGAAGCTATACTTTTCCGTTCGGGAGGGTTAAGTTAGTTCCCGCAGCCCACGGCAGCTCCGTAATAGAGGACGGAGAAGTTAAAACCCTCGGTTGCCCATGCGGAATGCTCATAGAAGTGGAAGGAAAAACCATTTACCACGCAGGCGATACAGGTCTTATAGCTGATATGGAACTTATTGGAAAGTACGAAAAAGTTTCTATCGCTTTGCTCCCAATAGGCGGAAACTTTACGATGGATATAAGAGATGCAGTAATAGCTGCAGAGTTGGTGAAACCTGAAGTGGCTGTTCCAATGCACTTTAAAACCTGGCCTATAATTGATGCAGACCCTGAAAAGTTCAAAGAGTTAGTTGAAAGCAGGGGTATTAAATCGTTAGTCCTCAATCCAGGTAAAGAACTGGAATTTTAAATGAAAATCGGCGTTACTCTATCGGGCGGCTTCGTTAAGGGAGTCGCCCACATCGGTTTTTTAAAAGCCCTTGAAGAGAAAGGAATTGTTCCATCGGTAGTCAGCGGTGCAAGCGCCGGTGCAGTAGTGGGTCTTTTGTACTGCGCAGGTTTCTCGCCAGAAGAGATTCTTGAAATAGCGAAAACTACAAAGTGGAGAGAATTAGCAAAGCCGTGTTTGAGGGGAGGATTTTTCAAGCTTTCCGGATTAGAAGCAAAACTCAAAGAGCTAATCGGTGACATAACTTTTAACGAGCTAAAGATTCCTCTTACCGTTACAGTAATCAACCTTAAGACACTAAAAGTTGAATTCATAAACTACGGAAAAGTCATTAAACCAACTGTAGCTTCTTGCAGCGTTCCCCCTCTCTTTGCTCCTGTCAAAATAGGAAAAAATTTTTACGCTGATGGTGGTATAAGAAATTGCCTTCCCGCCGAAGCACCAAAAGCTTACGGTTGCTCTCTGAACATATGTTCCAACGCTAACACTCCTTCCAAAAAATTTAACCCGAATTCCATTTTAGATGTATCTTTGCGAGCGTCTTTGGCTGGAATACTTGAAAATCAAGAATCAAGGCATAGATATTGTGATATCATGGTTTCTTATAAGTTTAATTACTCACAGTTTGACTTTTCAAAAGTTGAAGAGTTTTTCTACGAAGGCTATAGAAAAACCCTAAAAGCAATAGAGGGTTTTGAAAAATGGCTGTAAAAGCTTTACACGCATTCGTATCAGGTAGAGTTCAAGGAGTTGGATACAGAGCTTTTACAAAAAGAGTAGCACGTTCCTTAGGTTTAAAAGGTTTTGTAAGGAATCTACCAGACAGTAGAGTTGAAGTTTACGCCGAAGGAGAAGAAGAAAAACTTAAAGAACTCTTAGAAAAACTCTACGAAGGACCTTATTTTGCAGACGTTAAGAACGTAGAATACACATTTTCAGAACCAAGAGGTCAGTATGAGGACTTTATTATCCTTTATTAGCGCGTTTCTAATAACAGTATCAACTGCTAATGCACTTACCTATACCGTCAGAAAAGGCGACTCGTTAGGAAAAATAGCAAAGAGATTCCATACAACGGTAACGTCGTTAAAAAAAATAAATCACCTGAAAAGCAACGTTATATATCCAGGGCAAAAACTTAAAATTCCTTCAAGCAGTGAAAAAAACAAACAGAGATACATAATCTACAAGGTCAAAAGAGGAGACTCACTCAAAAAGTTAGCAAAACGCTTTGGAACTACCGTAAGCGAAATAAAAAGGATAAACCACCTGAAAAAAAACGTCATTTATGTAGGGCAAAAACTAAAAATCCCCACCAAAACACCACACCCCACCTACAAATCTCAAAAAATTTCTTCATCCAAAAATGAAGTAAAGTACTCCCCTAACGGCTTAATGAAAGTTCCAGTTTACAAATATTATCGGGTAAGGAGAGGAGACTCTATCCTTAAAATAGCCAAGAAGTTCCGCGTATCTCCAAGAATGATTATTAGACTTAACCACCTAAGAAAACCTTACATCATCAGACCGGGACAAAAATTGAAAATTTTAGTAGGCTACAGAGACGTGATTAAACTCAACAGACCTATAGAGTTTCATTTCCCCCTTGATGGAAGGGTTGACCCAACCGTCAGAGAAAAAGGGTATCCTGGTATATTCATAATTGGAAAAGTAGGGCAAAAAGTCAGAGCTGCAGAAACAGGCATAGTTAAATTTGCCGGCAAAGAAGACCATTTCCTTAAAGCCTACGGAAAAACCGTAATTATTCAGCACCCGGAAGGTTATAGAACAGTCTACAGCAACCTTGACCAGATTTTCGTAAAACCGAAGCAGGTTGTAAAAAGAGGAGAAGTTATAGGTACTGCGGGAACCTCAGGAGACTGGGGAAAACCTGGTGTATATTTTGAAATAAGTAAAGTCTATAAGAACAAGGTATATCCCATTAATCCTCTTGAGGTTTTAAAGTAATTACTTCACGACTTTTATAACCGGTTTCTCTTCCTTTTTCTCCTCCTCCACTTCCTCTTCCAAACCTCTCTTAAACTCCTCCTTGGCTTTAAAGAAAGCTTTTACAAGGTTAATAATTTTATCCCAACCAAAAATTACGCCAACCACAACTAAAAGAACGAAAATTTTAAAAAGCAACTACCACCTCCAACTCAGTTTTACAATTTCATTATAACAATAAAAAAAGGGGGAGATAACTCCCCCTTGAAAACTCAAATTCTTTAGGAACCTACTCTTTAGCTTCTTCACAGTACTGCCACGTAACCTTCCTGTATTCCTTTCTACCAGTTCCAGCAGGGATAAGTCTTCCAATAATTACGTTCTCCTTCAATCCTCTCAAGTAATCCCTTTTACCAGCTATAGCAGCTTCAGAAAGAACTCTTGTAGTTTCCTGGAATGAAGCAGCAGAGATAAAGGAATCTGTAGAAAGGGCTGCCTTTGTAATACCTGTAAGAACAGGTCTCGCCTTAGGCGGTCTCTTACCTTCTTTAAACAACTGCTCTCTTACTCTTTCAAACTCTTCCCTGTCAACAACCTCTTCAACTAAGAAATCGGAATCACCAGTATCCTCAATCCTTACTTTAGAGAGCATCTTCCTGATAATCACTTCAAAGTGCTTATCGTTGATATCAACACCCTGAGCGCGGTAAACAGACTGAACTTCATCAAGCAAGAACCTTGCAACTGCACGCTCACCTAAAATGTTCAAGATATCGTGAGGATTAAGTTGCCCGTCTGTAAGAGGTTCTCCAGCCTTAACGTAGTCACCAGTTCTAACGTAAATGTATTTTCCTTTCGGAACTTCGTACTCTCTCTTAACTCCCGTTTCAGGGTCAAGAATCGTAATAATCTTCTTGTTTCTTTCCGTTTCTATGTAAACCTTACCGCTAATCTCAGCTAAAATAGCTGTATCTTTCGGTCTTCTCGCTTCAAAGAGCTCTGCAACTCTTGGAAGACCACCTGTAATGTCTTTAGTTCCGCCAATCTTTCTCGGAAGTCTTGCAAGCTGTTCACCGATATCAACTTTCTGCCCTTCCTTAACCATTATACGAGCACCAACAGGGAGCGGATAGAAGTCAACTACTTCACCATTTTCATCTACAAGTTCTATCGTTGGTTCGTAAGGAAGAGTTCTGTATTCAAGAACTACTGGTTCTGTTTCAGAAACAGTAACACCAGGAATGATGTCTTTATATCTAACAATGCCTTTCCTGAGTGCCAAGATAGGAATAGCGTGAGGGTCCCACTCAGCTAAAATCTGCCCAGGCTCAACCTTGTCTCCATCTTTAACTCTCAAAATAGCAGCGTAAGGAAGGTCATAACGCTCTAAATGTTTACCTGTTTTCTCATCAACAACCGCAATCTTACCTGCTCTGTTGATAACAATTACTCTGCCTTCTTTATCTGTAATTGTATTGACGTCAAATATCCTTACAACGCCAGCATGCTTGGCTCTGTATTCAGATGCTTCAGCACCGCGCATAGCAATACCACCAATGTGGAACGTACGCATCGTAAGCTGCGTTCCCGGTTCACCGATAGATTGAGCAGCAATAATACCGACAGACTCTCCAAGTTGAACTGGTCTTCTTCTCGCAAGGTCTCTACCGTAACATTTAGCACAAACACCAAACGGAGCACGGCAGGTAAGAACAGACCTAATCTTAACCGTATCTATACCTAAGTCCTCTATTCTCTGAGCAACTTCATCTGTAATCTCTTCATCCTTCTTAACCAAAATTTCGCCAGTTACAGGGTCAACGATATCTTCCGCTGCATACCTTCCGGCAATCCTCTTGGCAAGTGGAATAACGATTTCACCAGCTTCCATGAGAGCAGAAACTTCTATACCGTCATCACATCCACAATCTTCCATAGTAACGATTACATCCTGAGCAACGTCTGCCAACCTTCTTGTAAGGTAACCAGCATCTGCAGTTTTAAGAGCAGTATCTGCAAGACCTTTTCTCGCACCGTGAGTTGAGATAAAGTACTCAAGAACTGTCAGCCCTTCACGGAAGTTAGAAATAATCGGCGTTTCAATAATCTCACCGGAAGGCTTAGCCATAAGACCTCTCATACCGGCAAGCTGACGAATCTGTGTCTGGCTACCACGAGCACCAGACTGAAGCATCATAAACACAGGGTTAAACCTACCGTCGTTAGGCAATCTTCCACGGGAGTTAAGGTCGTGGGTTTTCATGTAATCCATCATATCGCGAGTAAGCTGTTCAGTAACTCTTGTCCATATATCAACTATCTTGTTGTAACGCTCATCTTTAGAAAGAAGTCCTTTTCTGTATCCTTCCTCAATCTCAGCAACTTCTTTCTTGGCTCTTTCAATAAGCTCTTTCTTAGAAGGCGGAATGTGAAGGTCATCTATTCCAATGGAAAGTCCACCTAAAGTAGCCTGAATAAATCCAGCTTCTTTGATTCTATCAAGCATATCAACTGTTACTTCGTTACCCATCTTCTTATGAATGTCGGCGATAAGCTCAGCAACCGCTTTCTTGGTCATAACCTTATTGATGAAAGGATAGTTTTCAGGAAGCAACGTATTGAACTTCACTCTACCTACAGTAGTAGTAACGACTTCAGGTTTTCCAGAAGCACTCTTTTCGGCAGGTATCTTAACCTTTATGCGCGCGTGAAGCTCAACTTCGCCCAAATCAAGAGCTTTAAGAACTTCATCTATAGAAGAGAATACCTTTCCTTCTCCTTTAGCTCCAGGTTTTTCAAGAGTCATATAGTAGAGACCTAAAACCATATCCTGAGATGGAACAGCTAACGGCTTACCGTGTGCAGGTGAGAGAATGTTCTGAGTAGAAAGCATCAAAGTATAGGCTTCAAGCTGTGCCTCCAAGGAAAGCGGAACGTGAACCGCCATCTGGTCACCGTCAAAGTCTGCGTTGAACGCCGTACAAACAAGCGGGTGAAGCTTAATAGCTTTACCTTCAACCAAGACAGGTTCAAACGCCTGAATGGAAACCCTGTGAAGCGTCGGCGCACGGTTGAGAAGAACTGGATGCTCCTTAATCACTTCTTCAAGGCACTCCCAAACCTCAGGCTCCTGCCTTTCAACCATTTTCTTGGCTTGTTTAACCGTGTTGGCGTAACCTTTCTCTTCAAGCCTTCTGTAAATAAACGGCTTGAAGAGTTCAAGCGCCATTATCTTTGGAAGACCGCACTGGTGCATCTGAAGTTCAGGACCAATAACGATAACGGCACGACCGGAGTAGTCAACTCTCTTACCTAATAAGTTCTGTCTAAATCTACCCTGCTTACCTCTTAAAACGTCAGAAAGGGACTTTAGAGGATGTCCCTTAGAAGACTTAACCGGTCTTCCTCTTCTTCCGTTATCAATCAAAGTGTCAACAGCTTCTTGAAGCATACGCTTTTCGTTTCTAATAATAATGTCAGGAGCATCAAGCTCTATAAGCCTTTTAAGTCTATTGTTTCTGTTAATTACGCGCCTATAGAGGTCGTTAAGGTCAGAAGTTGCAAACCTTCCACCTTCAAGTGGAACAAGTGGACGGAGTTCTGGTGGAAGAACGGGTAAAACTTCAAGAACCATCCACTCAGGTTTGTTGTTGGATTTCAAGAAAGCTTCAACAATCTTCAATCTTCTAACAAGTTTTTTAAGTTTAGCTTCTGTTGTATCTTTTCTTGTAGCTCTTCTGATTTCTTCCTTTACAAGTTCCTTACTCTGTATCTTGCCCTGCTCAACCAAGAAGTCAACGTACCACTCTAAAGCTTTTCCACCTTTTTCTACTTCTATTGAGAACTTTTCTCTGAGTTTCTTATATTCGTTATAGTCAATAATCTGTCCTTTATCTAAGCCTGAATCTCCTGGGTCAGTAACAACAACCAAAACGTTCTTTACAATTCCAACAATCGTATCTTCAGAAAGTCCTGTATAATAAGCAAGAGTATCTACAGCAGCCTTAAAAACGTTAGGAAGACGCTTCTGTAGGTCAGCGTTAATAGAAGAAATCTCACCGGAGTACATTTTAATTTCTTCGCGGAGCTCTTCTGCAAGCTCCTCAAGGTCAACTCTTTTCAAAGCTTCTTTTATACCCGCTGCTCCAATACCTACTTCAAAAGCTTCTTCGCCCAACTCTTCTACTTTTTCCCTGTACTCTTCTTCTGTAAGAATCTGGAATCTTTCAAGTCCTGTTTCTTCTTCATCTCCCGGGTCTAAAACGATATAGCTTTCAAAGTAAACAACCCTTTCCACTTCTCTAACAGAAAGTCCTAATAACGCACCTATCTTACTCGGAACAGACTTAACGTACCAGATATGCGTACACGGAGCAGCAAGCTCTATATGCCCAAACCTTCTACGTCTCTCTTTAGAAAGCGTTACTTCAACACCACATCTATCACAAACAACGCCGGCATATTTAGAACCTCTGTACTTACCGCACAAACACTCCCAGTCACGAACAGGACCGAAAATTCTGGCACAGAAAAGACCGTCCCTTTCAGGCTTTAAAGTTCTATAGTTAAGCGTCTCCGGAAGCTTAACTTCGCCGTAAGACCATTCCTTAATCTTTTCCGGAGATGCAAGACCAATTTCAATCGCATCAAAATCAAAGGTTTTGGGTTCTTCAGAAAACACGATTTCTCTTTTGCTCACAGGAACCTCCTGTATCAATAATGGTTTAAAAAGCGGGCAGGAAACCTACCCGCTACAATTAATTTTCAGTACCTTCTTCCTCTTCCATCTCTTTGATGAACCTTACGTCAAGAGCAAGAGCCTTGAGTTCTCTCACGAGAACGTTGAACGACTCCGGAAGTCCTGGCTCAAAGGAGTATTTACCTTTAACGATTGCTTCATAAACTCTTGAACGACCCTCAACGTCGTCAGACTTAACGGTGAGCATTTCCTGAAGTGTATAAGCAGCACCGTAAGCTTCAAGCGCCCAAACTTCCATTTCACCAAATCTCTGTCCACCGAACTGAGCCTTACCGCCAAGAGGCTGCTGAGTAATGAGAGAGTAAGGACCAGTTGAACGAGCGTGAATCTTATCGTCAGCAAGGTGAATGAGTTTAAGCATATACATGTAACCAACAGTCACGTTCTGGTCAAACGGTTCACCTGTTAAACCGTCGTAAACCGTAAGCTGTCCGGTTTCAGGAAGTCCAGCTCTTCTCAAGAGCTCTTTAATTTCCTCTTCTTTAGCACCGTTAAAGATTGGAGACTCAAACTTAATGCCTTTAGAAAGTTTCTTGGCAACTTCTCTCAACTCATCATCAGAAAGAGAATCTATAAGCTTACTGATTCTTTCATCGTTGTAGATTGCCTTAATCTCCTCTCTTACCTTGTCAAGTCCTGCTTTCATAAGACGTTCAATCTTCTTACCAAGCTCTTTAGCAGCAAGACCAAGGTGAACTTCAAGAATCTGTCCAACGTTCATACGGGAAGGAACACCAAGTGGGTTAAGAACTATGTCAACAGGTGTTCCGTCTTCAAGGAACGGCATATCCTCAACCGGTCTAATCTGAGAGATAACACCCTTGTTACCGTGACGACCGGACATCTTATCACCGATAGTGAGCTTACGTTTTGTAGCTATGTAAACCTTAACCTTCTTGTTAACGCCGGCAGGAAGGTCGTGTCCCATTTCAAGGGCAGCTTTTTTCTCTTCATAGATGTTCTCAATTAAAGCAATCTTATCTACTGCTTTGAGACGAATCTTCTTGAGTTCTTCTGCAACTTTGTCGTCGTCTATAATGGAAGGCTTTCTGAGGGCGAAGAACACAAGCTGTTCAACGTTGTCTTCTGTGATTTCTTCACCGGCAGAAATCAGAAGGTTACCGGAAGCATCTCTTACGTCTTCTTTTACCCTCTTACCCAAAATGACTTCTGCAGCCTTTCTGTCTCTATCTTTCTTGATTAAAGCGATTTCTTCCTGCTTCTCTCTTTCTAACTTAGCCTTTTCTTCGGCTTCTATAAGCTGAGTTCTTGGGTCTTTCTTCTCACCCTTTCTGGAAAGAATCTTAACGTCAATTACTACACCTTCTACGCCGTGAGGAACGTAAAGGGAGGAATCTTTAACGCCTTTAGCTTTCTCACCGAAAATCGCCTGAAGGAGTTTCTCTTCAGGTGTGAGAACCTGTTCTCCTTTCGGTGTAACCTTTCCAACTAAAATGTCTCCAGGTTTAACGTACGTTCCTATTCTTACAATTCCAGATTCATCAAGGTTTCTGAGAAGAGATTCAGGAACGTTTGGAATGTCTCTTGTTATCTCTTCCCTACCAAGCTTAGTTTCAACTGCTTCACACTCAAATTCCTGTATATGAATAGAAGTATAGACATCGTCTTTTAAGAGCCTTTCACTAACCAAAATGGCGTCCTCAAAGTTGTAACCTCTCCAGGGCATAAAGGCAACTAAAACGTTTTTACCCAAAGCTAATTCGCCGTTATCCATTGAGGGACCGTCAGCAATTATCTGTCCTCTCTTAACTCTATCACCTTTTCTAACGATAGGTCTCTGGTTAATACAGGTTTTCTGGTTGGATTTCTGGAATTTCTTAAGTTCATAAACGTCAAACCCTGTATCAACGGAGATTCCGCCTTCTTCTATCTCTTCCGGATCAACCCTTACAATGATTTTATCGGCAGTTACGCTTTCAACAACGCCAGACCTTTTAGCTACAACTGCAGAACGGCTGTAGAGTGCAACTTCTTCCTCCATTCCCGTTCCGATAAACGGAGCTTCCGTCTTTATAAGAGGAACAGCCTGACGCTGCATGTTTGAACCCATGAGGGCACGGTTAGCGTCGTCGTGTTCAAGGAACGGAATGAGAGAAGCAGAAACGGAAAAGACCTGTTTTGGTGAAACGTCCATAAACTGAACTTCTTCTCTGCGAACCAGTTTAAACTCTGCCTTATGACGTGCCATTACTGTATCGGCAGCAATGTAGCCGTTCTCATCAAGAGGCGCGTTAGCCTGGGCTATAACGTAGTTTTCCTCTTCATCTGCAGTCATATAAACGATTTCATCTGTAACTTTTCCATCAACAACTTTCCTGTAAGGAGTTTCAAGGAATCCGAGCCAGTTTATCCTTCCGTAAGTTGTTAAAGAGTTGATAAGACCGATGTTCTGTCCTTCTGGCGTTTCAATAGGACAGATACGACCGTAGTGGGACGGGTGAACGTCACGAACTTCAAATCCAGCCCTTTCCCTCGTTAAACCGCCGGGACCTAAAGCGGATAGACGTCTTTTATGAGTGGTTTCTGCCAGTGGGTTAGTTTGGTCCATAAACTGACAGAGAGAAGTTAATGTAAAGAATTCTTTTAGCGGATTTAAAGCTGTTCTTGGATTGATAAGGTCTTGAGGCATTACAGAATCTATATCTGCAACGGCAAGCTTTTCCTTAACAGCCTTTTCAAGTTTGAAAAGACCGGACTTAAAGGCTATCTCGGCAAGTTCGCCAACGCCTCTAACCCTTCTGTTACCTAAATGGTCTATATCATCGTATTCTCTAATACCTGCGTGAACTTCAAGGAGAGCTTTAATGGCGCCTACAATATCTGCCTTGTGAAGAATCCTTCCGGCATCGTCGTAGTCAGGTTCTACCGGAATTTCTTCTACGTTAGGAAGAGCAGAAAGCTTTAAAGCAGTTTCTGCGTTTATCAAAGTACCGGCTGGAACAACGATATCCCCTTCTTCGTTGCAGATATCCTTTGCAACTCTTAAAGGTGGTAGCCAATCTATGTTTTTGAGGTCTTCCTTTGTAATTTTTTCAAGTTTCTCTTTCGGATAGACTTTCTCGTTGATTTTTGCCCTTCCAACGCGGGAAAGGTCGTAGTTTTTAGTGCTAAAGAACATGGATTCAAATAGCTTTTTGGCGCCCTCAACAGTTGCCGTATCACCTGGTCTTACCTTTCTAAATATTTCGACGTAGGCAGCAATGAGAGGGTCTTCTATCTTCTCTCTAACTCTGTCTCTCTTCTCTTTTCTGAGAGTGTTGACAATGACGGCGCCGTAGGGGGTGGATTTTTTATTTATAGCCTTAAACTCTGCTCCTTCCGGAAGTTTTCTGGAACTTGTAGAAAGTTCTTCATAAGCTTCCTGTATAACTTCTCCCGTTTCAGGGTCAATAATATCGGAAACTAAATAATATCCAGTAAGTTCTTCTTGAGACTTAACTTCCCCGGTTTCAACGTTTACTATCTCACCGTTCTCTACTCTAAACGTTTCTATCTTATCGCCGTAGAATATATCTAAAATCTCTTCATCAGTTCTGATACCAAAAGCTCTTAAAAGGTAAGTTCCAATAAACCTTCTCTTTCTATCTATCTTGGCGTAGAGAACTTCGTTATGGGGTATTTCAAACTCAAGCCATGAACCCATTGCAGGAATAATACTCGCAATATCAATAATACGAGCGACTTGAGTGGTTTTAGAAACTTCATTCTTAAAGAAAAGACCCGGAGACCTATGAAGCTGACTAACAACAACTTTTTCAGTACCATTTATAATAAAAGTTCCCCTTTCAGTCATAAGGGGAACCTCACCAAAGTACATTTTATTTTCTTTAATAATAGGAGCTATCTTCCCACCGGTTTTTGGGTCTTTCTGCCATACGTGAAGCTCAAAGAGAACTCTTAAAGGAGCAGAATAATCTATTCCTCTTTCTTTACATTCATCGGGAGAATATTTAGGACGGAAAACAACTTCCATTCCACATTTCGGACAAACTACTCCCTTACCACCAAGTCCCTGAAATCTTCCACACTTACAGTACCAGTCACCTATTTCATAACCTTTATAATGTATCTCAACGCCTGTCGCCTCATCCACAATAGGAAATGCCTGTCTAAACGCAGATTCCAACCCTACATTTTCCCTTTCATGAGGAGCTTTGTTAAGTTGCAGGAATCTCTCGTAAGATTCAAAAGGGAATTGAAGTAAGTCAGGAATTGGGAACTTTTCTTCCCTTTTAGCAAAACTCTTTCTTGGTAAAGATTTTATAGAGATTTTTTCTTTGGAAGGAGCAGTTTTTTTAACTTTTCCCATACTTGACCTCGTCTTTGTTTAAGGTTTTTGGTGGGCTAAATAGCAGAAGGGAGACTACCCCCATAGGCAGTCTCCCGGCAGGTAAATTATATTCCTGTCTGCTGTAAAGTGCAAGCTTACTTGATTTCTACTTCAGCACCGGCTTCTTCAAGCTTCTTCTTGATTTCCTCAGCTTCCTCTTTTGAAACTCCTTCCTTAACAGGCTTTGGAGCATTGTCAACAAGCTCTTTTGCTTCCTTAAGTCCAAGTCCTGTAATTTCTCTAACTACCTTAATTACGTTAATTTTCTTAGCACCTGGAGCTTTAAGGATTACATCAAACTCAGTTTTCTCCTCAGCAGCAGCTCCAGCGGCACCACCAGCAGCTACAGGACCAGCAGCAGCTACAACAGGCATGTCAGAAACACCAAACTCTTCTTTAATTGTGTTGATGAGGTCAACAAGCTCAAGAACTGTCATGTTTTTGATAGCTTCAATAATCTGCTCCTTTGTGATTTCAGCCATTTTACTCCTCCTATGGTTAATTCTAAATTTTTAAGCGTTAGCTCCTTCTTTCTCAGCCTTAACGTTTTCAAGAACTGTAACGAGTTTTGTAAATAGGTTCTCAAGAGACCAAGCAATAGCGTTAACAGGATATTTAAGAGTGAACGCAAGTTGACCAAGAAGCTCTTCTCTTGATGGAAGCTCTGCAAGTTGCTTAATCATTTCATAATCAGCAACTTTACCCTCTACAACGGCAGCTTTAAACTGTAATTTAGAATCATCACCACTCATGAACTCTTTTAAGGCTTTAGCAGCTGCAACGATGTCTTCAAAGGCAAACACAATTCCGGTAGGACCTACAAAGGCATCCTTAATTTGTTCAACAGGAGTACCCGGATACGCATACCTCATAAGCGTGTTCTTTACAACCTTATATTCGGCACCAGCCTCTCTAAGTTTGCGTCTGAGAGCGTTACTTTCAGCTACCGTCATTCCTTGAAAGTTGGTAAGGATTACTAAAGGAGCTTTTTCAAATTTCTCTTTTAATTCCTTAACTATCTGTTCTTTATGTTTTCTCGTTTTCAACGGAGTTACCTCCTGAAGGTTTTAAGGCGGGACGTAGAGGGAGGGATTGGACGGAAAGATGGACTCTCCGGTCTCAAGTAGGCTGCCTGTCGGCATTTAAGCTTTCCGCACCTACCCTCTACGACCGCTTACGTAAAACTGCAGCGCTAATCTTATTCAAAATTTAAAAATTGTCAACCTTACTCAGCAGTCTGTGCTCTATTAATGGCATCAAAAATATCAACTTTTACGCTTGGGTCCATAGTAGCAGAAACGGCAACGCTCTTTACATACTGCCCCTTAGCACCTGAAGGCTTAGCAGCCAAAATCGCTTTCATCAAAGCAACAGCGTTCTCAAGCAGTTTTTGTTCATCAAAAGAAACTTTTCCTATAGGAGCGTGAACGATACCTGCCTTTTCAACTTTAAAGTCAACCTTACCACTTTTTGCTTCTTTTACAGCTTTCGCTATATCAAAAGTAACTGTTCCAGTTTTAGGGTTAGGCATAAGCCCGCGCGGACCTAAGATTCTTCCCAACCTACCAACTTTACTCATCATATCAGGAGTAGCAATCAGAACATCAAAGTCAAGCCAGCCCTGCTGAATTTTTTGAATAAGGTCGTCACCGCCAACGTAATCTGCACCAGCTTCTTGAGCTTCCTTCAGCTTCTCTCCTTGAGCAATAACGGCAACTACTCTTTCCTTCCCTAAACCGTGAGGTAGAACAACGCTTCCCCTAACCATCTGGTCTTGGTATTTAGGGTCAACGTTCAGTCTGACCGCCATTTCTACTGTCTGGTCAAAATTCCTCTTAGTTACATCAGCCATCTTCTTGACGAGAGAAATGGCTTCATCAAGTGGATAGAGCTTGTTCCTATCCACCAACGCAAGGGCGTTCATGTACTTTTTTCCATGCTTCGGCATCTTTTCCTCCTTCGGCTTTTTATTGCCTCCCACCTAAAAGGTGGTAAAAATAAAAGTTAATCAACTACTTTTACACCCATGTTTTCCGCTGTTCCAGCGATAATTCTCATCGCTGCTTCTATATCGTAGCAGTTCAGGTCTTGCATCTTTTGCTCAGCAATCTGTCTGAGTTGTTCCTTCGTAATTTGACCAACCCACTCTTTTTTAGGCTGATGAGCACCTTTCTCAATTCCAGCTGCCTTCTTAATAAGAACAGAAGCTGGTGGGGTCTTAAGAACAAAAGTAAAAGACCTATCAGCATAAATAGTAATGATAACTGGAATAATTAGTCCCTTCTTGTCTGCTGTTGCAGCGTTAAAGGCTTTTACAAACTCCATAATGTTAACACCATGCTGACCTAAAGCAGGACCAACAGGTGGTGCTGGCGTTGCTTCACCAGCAGGAAGTTGCAACTTAACTTCCGCCACGACCTTTTTAGCCATAATATCCTCCGCCGTATCTTTAGCTTATTTTTTCAATCTGGTCAAACTCCAATTCAACTGGAGTTTGTCTATCAAAAATGTTAACCAAAACTATAACCTTTTCGCGTTCGGCGTCAATCTCAGAAATTGCACCTTCAAATCCAATAAACGGTCCCTCTTTAATCTTGACTTTATCACCGACTTCAAACTTAAACTTCTTGACCTTAGGAATTCCTTTCTTAAGCCTATCTTTTATTGCTGCCACTTCTGATTCAGGAACCACAACTGGCTTACCTGCAGCACTTACAAAGCCCAACACTCTTGGAACTCTTCTGATAACGCTTTGAAGATTTTTATCAAGGTCAGCCTTTATGAAGATATAGCCTGGATATAATCTATCTCTTAACTCTATTTTAGCTTCTACTTTGTTTTCGGGACATTTTATCTTTTGTCCTACTTTTTCTATGGGTTTGTCTGGAATGCATTTCTTTTTCTCACACTCACAAGACTCTACCCAAACTTTTCCACCTTCTATTCTAAAAACAACTTTTTTTCCTTCTTCTCCTTCCAACTCATAAACCTTAGGCTCTTCAGACCTTAACGGTAATTCCCCCTTTTCCTTTCCTTTAACCTTGAAAACAACTTTCTCAACGGCAGGTACGAATATCTCTTCAACTTTATCGTCAAGCCCTTCTTCTTTTAAAGCTTTCATAATGTTAGCTTTCACTCTATGTTCAAATCCAGACTGAACGTGAAGCGAATACCACTTCTTATCACCCATTACTTTATCTCCCTTATTTAGCGATTATCAGTTGAAGCCCCTGAGCAAATATAAAATCCAATATCCAGAAGTAAACAGCTACTACTGCACAGAAAAAGACAACACCTATAGTGGCTTCAACAACTTCTTCTTTAGAAGGCCAAGTGACCTTGTCTAATTCCTCTTTTACTTCCTTTAAAAATTGCAGAGGTGACATTCTCCCTCCAGTTTACCCTTAACAGGGCAAATAACAAAAATATCAATTTATTGTTTGGGGATTTTATAAGGAAAAGGAACAAAAATAAATGGCAGGCCAGGAGGGACTCGAACCCCCAACCGCCGGATTTGGAGTCCGGTGCCCTGCCAATTGGGCTACTGGCCTACCTGCGAGGTGAAATATAAACTATTTCACCTCTCTATGCAAGGTATGTTTGTTACACCACGGACAATACTTTCTTAACTCAAGTCTATCCGGTGTATTCCTTTTATTCTTTGTAGTTGAATAGTTTCTTCTCTTACACTCAGTACAAGCAAGCTGTATTATCTCACGAGGTCCTTTCTTAGCCATCTTTGTCTCCCCTTATTAATCAAGAATTTCTGTAACTACTCCAGCACCTACCGTCCTTCCACCTTCACGAATAGCAAATCTTAACCCTTCTTCTATAGCTACA